>WRMK01000030.1 GCA_009777155.1 Oscillospiraceae bacterium | reverse complement strand
TAATATATTCATGCGTTTTTATCCCGCACGTACCATCTGTGTTTTCGGTGATTTGTTTTGCGACTTCAATTTGCTTGTCGCGTAAAAGATTTTTACTGTCGTTTTCTTGGTCGCAAATTATATACTCAAGAAACTCAGGTAGCCCCACAAATGAAAATTCATAAAACAGGCAATCGTATATATCTTTTATTTTGTCAAAATTTTTGTGCATAGCTTTACTTGAATCAATTTTACTGATAATTTTCTGTGAAGCTTGATTGCAAGCGGGAATGTCAAATGTTCGTTGCGTAAATATTTTTGGGAGTTTGTCTTTATTAATTACAGTCGTTTCAAACTGATTAGTTTTTGTGTTATAAACGCCGATTTCGTTCGCTTCATATGGTGCGAAATATAGCCGCTCGCCTATTGCTTCAATGTGACCATATAAATACTTGTTGTAGTTTTCGTTTGCAAAATATCCCACACATTTAATTTGGTGCGACAACTTGTCCATCTTGAAAACGAAAGTGTAATGACATGTTGTAAACCAATAGTTTTTGCCATCATCATAAAAAATCTCAGTGGGCAAGCTGTGTGGAGAAAGACTCCCGGGAATACTCGCATTTTGATACATGAGCGGCTTTCCTGTTGTGTTATATAAAGAAAAAAGCGAGCCGCCATCCCCATAATAAGCATCACTCCACGCAATCGCCCGATGCAAATCCGCAGTATCATCATAAACCCCGAAATTCGCGCTCCTAAATTCCTCAACAACTTTATAATATTCATCAAGTAATTCGGGGCGTTTAACTTTAAAATTCATCTCGGTGTTGGGGTGAGGTCGCCACCATAAAACAGCATCATTTCGACCGCGAAAGGTGTCAAAAACACAGCGCAGTTTTTTAAAATACTTTTCTCCACAGTTGAGCCAAGCCCACATGCGCGTATTATACAAAACCACCTTTTTCCTCGAACCATCCGGCTTGAAAATTAGATTTCGCCATTCTTCCGGCAACACGCAATCCTCAATATCGGTGTTAATTACTTTGTCAAATTTTGGAGAACCGAGCGCGACAAACTTCTTTTCCGCCTTGCCAAATTGCCCATTCCAACTGAATTGTTTATCATAAATATTGTAAAAATTGACACAAGATTTTCTAACTTCCTCCGACTGAACAATCACAAAATCGGCATATTTTACACCGTCTAAATGGTGATAATAATCGGCATAAGCACCGCCCGCCACAACATGGTACGGCACATGAACCAACAAATCGCAGTTTTTGCACAACTTTTTACTGTAAAAATCGGGGTGAATACTATAATTTGTAACATTATCATCATAGGGATAATGCGTATAAATAACATCGGGGCAACGCGTTTCAATGTCGTATTTTTCCCAATTGGTAATGGTGACATTCGGCGGATATAATCCGCTGTCGCAGTGCATTTTTCCAAAAGTTCCATCCGGATTTAATTCATAAAACGGTATAGAAATTACATAAACTTCACACTGCGGGTCGTCCTTTGCCGCAAGATAAATCGACTCTAAAGAATCCCACATACTCGCCCTGTAAGGCAAAAAAACCACTTCAATTTTATCTATAATCAAGTCATTTTTGACACTGTTTTCGATAGTAATAATCTGCTTTTTGAGTTGTTTAATTAACTCGTAGCCGTTGTCAAAATCGGTTGCAATTTTACTTAAAATATCGCAATAATCATTTAGGCACGAACAAGTTTTCGCAGTCGCGCCCTCAAGTTGAGTTATAAAATCACACAACTGAATCGTACTCTCGGTGCAATCTGCCAAAAGCGCAGCCAGTACCGGGATGTCTTTGTTGAAATATAACTTTTGGATTTCCGCGTTTGCCTCTTTCAGAGAGGCGACTATTTCGGATATTAGGTTTTTGTGGAGTTTTCGCATAAGTCTTTTCCTTGTTACAAAAATTACTTAAATCAAGACATATCGGGCGGCGTTTGCGCCGCCCGATATGTGCCTTGATTTAAGGTTTATTTCCTTTATGATACGCTAAAGACAGCTGTTGATGTTCCGCCATCGCCGGATAATGTTACAACAATTGTTCTTACAGTTGCAGATCCAAAGGTGAACGCGATTTCGTTATTCGCACGATCGTCCTCTGTTGATCTGTACCTATTGGTGCCGGAAGTAGAGATAGCTGTGCCGTTCGATGTTACGCTCACTATGGTATAATCGCCATAATTGAAGGGAACTGTTACCGTCTGATTTATCGTAAATGTAGCAGTATCAGATGTAAAGCCTATCTTACCAGTGCCCCCACCGGCAAACACTTCAAAATTATCGCCAACATCAATCAACCCATACGCGCCGCCTACGGGTGTTTCGTTTTCGTCAGCAACGGTAGCTTTTGCAAACTTGAATACCGCAGCAACACCGACTTTTTTATCCCCTTTTGCATAGTCTGCCCAGTCAGCGTTTCTGTTGAGCAATCCGCCCATTGCAAACTGTGTTCCGTTTCCGCTTCCGGGAACGAAATTAAACATGAATCCGCCCACGCCTTGTGCAACGTCATATTTGCCTGCTTCAAGAACAAATACTAATTGGTCGTCTGCTCCGGGGCCGGCATCGGCACTGGCTTCTTTTTCAATTGCATATGCGCTACCCGGGGTAAATGCTTGGCTGGTGGTTTTCACCGCGTCTTCGGAAAGCCCGACACTAAGTAAAATGTTGTTAGCGGTGACTGCATCGCCTTTGTCGTCTTTTTCGACTAAATCTTTGTCTTGAACTATGACCGCATCGCCGGTTGCTACGATTCCAACAGTTACTTTCACAGCTACCGAGCTTTCATTGATGACTGTTGCGGGTACGCCGTTGTGAACGATTTTCCCGGCAAACTCAGAGTCTGCCAATTCATCGAGAGAAGTCCCTGCAATTCCGTAGCCCGCCAAACCCAACGGGTCAAGAATAAAGTTGAGACCTTTTGCGGTGGGAACAACAACGCTGAAGATTTCGGTGGCAAACGCATCGCCGCCTGTGAATGTGCCGTCTCCGGAGACATTAGCGTCTTGCGGAAGACTTGCGAACGCCGTAATCGCGCCCATTGATAGAACCATTGCTGCTGCGATAATTATCGCAAAAATTTTCTTTGCCTGTTTCATGTTAGATACTCCTTTAAAATTTTATTTTGAGCCGTTTATCAGCCCAATATTTTCAGCAGCACTGCCACTGAAAGTTCCGTGATATAAATATAGTCATCATCAACGAGATAGTATGTGACTATTGCCGGATACTCCCCGGCCGAGAGCTTTTTGTCAAGCGCGAAACCTTGTACTTTTGCACCTCTTTCAAGATAAGGTGAGGAATAGACCACATCTCCGCCTTCGGAAAGTGCAACATCAAAATACACGGTTCTGCTGTTGTCAACGGAGTTTTCGACGTACGCAGTTGTTGAAGGGCGATTCCACCGCTCAAACTCCCACTCCACGGTCATTTGAGTTTTATAGTGGGTGTCTTCACTTTGGCTTTCCATTCCCGCTAATAATTCGTCGATGTTTTCAGGTGCCGCCACTATTGCGCGCCCGTTGTGTTCTGTCGGAATTTCGGGGCGCAGAATTTCCTCGTTCTTGTCACCCAAAGCAAGCATAACCGCAATCACCGTCGGAACAATTACAGCAAGAGCCACAAACGAAAGAATCAGATGCTTAAAAAATCTGACACTCCCCCAGTACTGCGAATTGCCGCCTTTTCCGCGAATATCACCCTGTTCCTGTCGCGCCGTCACCTCCTTGTTATTGCGTTTTTTCTTTTTCGACATTTTTTCAGAAACTCACCCCCTATACATAAAGTATTATACCACAACATATAGTAAAAAACAATACCCTGAAACAACAAAATAAAATATGGGGCAATTTCACAAACATAAGGCGTTGCAGGAAAATTTATTTGTGCAAAACCTACAAATAGGACACAATGGCGCGAAAGCGAGATTGCATAAAGAAACTACGACTTATTTCGTAGTTTTTTCACACCTTAACCATTATATCGGAAGATTTTGCAAAAACTTTAGGCAAAATTTGTGAACTTTTTGTGAACATTAAAAACGCCATTCTCCTAAGACGATTATACCATATAAATACAGCGTTTTCACTCGATTAATAAATTTTAATCGGGTATTTTGGTGTTCAAAAATGTTTTTTGCCGTCGAATAGTCGAATAAAAAGCATAGCCGTTTAACTTTAACGCGTTAAAGTTAAATGGCTATGCTTTAATTATAACCCCCCTCAAACCCCCACCAAAATCAAATTCCGCCCCCCAACATACTCATACCGCAAACTCCCCGCATTACTCTTTACAATCGCCGCCGCAATGCCCAAATCCTCGCCGCCGCAAGCCGCCGCCTCCAACGCATTCGACTGCTCCCCGCCGTAGGACGCCGACAACTCGTACGTCCCGAGCTTCTCGGAAAAGCTCAAATTCAACGCACATTCACCGTAGACCGGCGTGATAATATTTATGACAAGCTCCTCCGCCAAGGCTTGCAATTTATTTGCGATACTTTTCTCAATCGCGTGACGGAAGCAGAAATTCTCGACCCCGCCGAGCATTTCGACGTAGTCAAAATCGCGACTCTCGGCCTTGTACTCAAAGGTGCGGATATTGTACACAAACGCCTGTGTCTTGGGCTTTTGCGGCGATGTGAAAATGTCGGACGGCTTTCCGTCTTCGTAAATCCCGCCCTCGTCCATGTAAAGCACTCGATTTGACACATCTCGCGCAAAACTCATCTCGTGTGTCACCACCAGCATCGTCATGCCCGACTTCGCAAGGCTCCGCATGACCGCCATAACCTCGCTCACCATCGTCGGGTCGAGCGCGCTTGTCGGCTCGTCGAACAGGATAATTTCGGGCGACATCGCAAGGCACCGCGCAATCGCAACCCGCTGTTTCTGCCCGCCCGATAATTGCCGCGGGAAAAATTTCGCACGTTCGCTCAAGCCCACCGTTTTGAGCAACTCCAGCGACTTTTCCTCGGCTTCCTTTTTGGGAATCTTGAGCAGTTTCCGTTGCCCCGCCGTGAGGTTATCCATAACGCTCAAGTGGCTGAACAGCCCGAAATTCTGGAACACCATGCCCATTCTGCGGCGTGTTGTGTCGATGTTTTTCTTGGTAATTTTCTCGCCGTCAAAGAACACTTCGCCGCCCGTCGGTGGGTCGAGGAAATTCAGAGCGCGCAAAAACGTGCTCTTGCCGGTCCCGGACGGCCCGATAATCGAAATTACCTCGCCCTTCTCAATATCAACGCTGACATCTTTCAAAATCACGTTATCACCATAACGCTTCTCAAGATTTCTCACAGATAATATACTCATTTTTGCTCACCTCCCCCGCTGAATTTTCGGATACAGAACTTGAAAAGTTGTATACAAACCGTCGTTACAATCAGGTAAATCACCGCGATAAACAGGAGCGGAAAGTACGCATCGTAAGTCCGACTGCGGATTATATCGCCCGCCCGCGTGAGGTCTTGAATGGCGATGTACCCTACGATTGCGGTCGCTTTCACCAACTCGACAAACCCTGTTGTGTAGCTCGGCAATGCGCGGCGAACGGCTTGCGGCAGTGTCACCGTCATGAACGCCCGTGTTGCAGAAAAACCTATGCTTCGTGCCGCCTCAATTTCAACGGGGTCAATAGTATCAATTGCGCCTTTCAGATTCCCCGCCACACTCGCGGCTGTAATAAACGAGAACGCCGCCACCGCAACCATTACGCCCGAAATATTCACACTACCGAATATAATATAGTACGAAATCATCAAGAGCACGACAATCGGCGTGCCGTGAATCAGCCCGCAGTAAAGGTTCCCGAGCCACTTGACGAATTTATTTTTGCGTGTAAGCACAAAGCAGACCGCGAACCCCAAAATCGTCCCGAGAATTTGCGCCAGTAACGAAATTTCAAGCGTCACACCGAGGCCGTCCACAATCATTTTCCAACGGTTGTCGGTAATTAGATTGCGCTCTACGCCCGTTTTCAGCCACTCGATAATTCCGCCGCCGCCTGTACCCGCAGTTATAATTTCGCCTGTTGTACTCGATTTAAGCGCGACTATTCCCGCTTTGTCTATGTATATGGGGTCGGTGAAATTTACGCTTTTGGCGCGTTCTTCGGTGATGGAAATGTCCGCGATTGCGAAATCGGCACGGCCGCCTATAATATAAGGAATCATTCCCGCAAATTCCATTTCGGCGAATTCGATGTCCATGTTTTCAAACGCCGCGAACCGCCGCGCAAGCTCTATGCTGTAGCCTTTCAGCTCATTATTCGCGCCCATGTACGCAAACGGCATCGACCCCGCAGAGGTCGCGACTTTCAGCGTACCGTTCGTGTTTACCAATGGTATATCCGGCATTGGCGAGTCCAAATCGGGTACGATATTCAGCCAGCGGTTTTGCATGTCGTCAAGCGTGCCGTCGGCTTTTACTATCTCGAGAAACTCGTTGAAACGGCTGATTATACTATCATTCAGCGAAATTGCACCCATTGGCGCACTGAATATTTCCCCCGGTATTTCCACGCAAATCAAGTCCTCATTGCCCGCCATTCCAACCAAAACCCGCATACTCGACAAGTCCGCCATGAACCCGCCGACCCTGCTCTTGCGGACGTCCTCAATCCCCGAAGACACGTCGGAATAAAAGGCGGGCTCGCCCCCGATATGCTCGATGATTCCGTCAAATACCGTGCCCGTCCTCATGCCAATGCTCTCGCCCGCGAACGCCAAGTAGTCAACAGTATCGGGTGTAATTCCGCCTTGCTTCAACACGAGTATCCCCAACTGGTCGTCAAAGACCGATTCGCTGAACAGCACGCTTTGCTTGCGCTCGTCGGTTATTGAAATGTTCGAGATTCCAAGGTCGGCTTTGCCCGCTATGATATACGGGATTACTCCCGCGAAATCCATGTCGGCAAACTCGATAGACATGTTTTCGTAAGCCGCGAATCGCCGCGCAAGCTCGATGCTGTAGCCTTTGAATTCCCCGCCGTCGCCTATGTACGAAAACGGCATCAATGTGGCGGTTGTGGCGACTTTTAGGACACCGTTCTCGCCTGTTGAGGGTATATCGGGCATCGGCATGTTCAAATCAAGCCCAATTTCCAGCCAGCGGTTCTGCATTTCGTCAAGAGTACCGTCCGATTTTGCAGTTTCAAGGAACGCATCGAACCGCGTTATAATATCGGCGTTCATCGAAATCGCGCCGGTCGGCATTGCGAAGACGTCCGCGGGTATCTCGATAATCTCAACGTCCTCGTTGCCCGCCATTGAGACAAAGACCTCGCCGCTCGACAAATCGACCATGTAACCGTCAATCCTGCCTTTGCGGACGTCCTCTATGCCCGCCGAATCCTCCGAATAATACGCGGGGATTGCGTCCAATTGCTCGACCGTCACCACATCACACACCGAACCCGTGAGGCCGCCGACACGCTTACCGCTGAAGTCGGTGTAGGCACGATATTGCGTTACTTGCGCTACTTGTGCGTTCGGGTTTGGCGCGAGTATTGCAACGGTATCATCGTATATTGCATCGGTGAACAGGACACTTTGCTTGCGCTCATCGGTAATTGAAATATTCGCAATCGCCAAATCGGCCTTACCGCTGACGGTGTGCGGAATTAACGAGCTGAATTCCATAGTCTCAAACTCGATATTCATGTTTTCGTGTGCCGCAAAACGAATGGCAAGCTCCACGCCGTAGCCCTTCAACTCGCTGTTAGACCCAACGTAACTGAACGGCACGTTCAGCCCTGTAGTGGCAACTTTCAGGGTGCCGTTTTGCGGGTTTAGGGGGATAACGGGCATAGGCGAGTCAAGGTCGGGGACGGCGTCAAGCCAGCGGTCTTGCATTTCGGCTACAGTCCCGTCGGCTATGGCGGCGGCCAAGAATGTGTTGAACCGCGCAATAATATTCGCGTCCATTGAGATTGCACCCATCGGCATCGAGAAAATCTCGGCGGGTACGTCTACACAGACAAAACTTTCGTTCCCGGGGGCGGCGGCGATGACCTTCAAAGCGGACGCGTCGGTTATGTAGCCGTCGATTCTGCCCTTTCGCAAATCCTCAATCCCGGAGGCGTGGTCGGTGTACTGCACAGCAGTTCCCTCCATTTCGACCTCGACAAGCCTTTCCGAAGTCGTCCCGAGGATTACACCGATTCTTTTGCCTATGAAGTCGGTGTAATTCAGCTCGGTGCTTTGGTTAATATTTTCGCTCGGATTCGCGCTTGATTGCGGCGGATTTTCGTCAGCCGTTTTGCCGCCGCTACACGAGGTGAGCATGACGGCGAAAATTGATACTATAATTAGGATTAATGCGGTGTTCTTCTTCATTTGTTTCTCCTTAGAAAATTATTATAGGCGATTGCGAAACTCGCCGTCTGTAGGGGAGAGTTTCATGGACTTTGTGGGGGGCAGAGGGGGGTAGTAGGGGTCTATGTCTGCGCCGCCGCATGAACCGCACGACCCGCTTTTACACTTGCTCAAGCTTAACTCTCACGTGCCAAAGACTTTGTAGATAGAAGTACCCTTTATGAGGATAAACTTTTAATGTATTGCGAACCCATAAGTCGCCAAGGGGAAAGGTTGCTGTCGATGTTGCGGGTTTTGAACGGTTTGTGTGGCGGGCGTGCGTTTCAAAGCGGCGGCGCAGACATAGACCCCTACTACCCCCCTCTGCCCCGATTGCCACCTCATATTCGCAAAAATTTGCGGTATGTATGAGTTTCGCAATCATTATAATCGACTATGTACGCCGCTCCAGATTGAAGCCGCCAATACGCTATTGTCAACATCTTCAAGCATGGTCGCAAAGTCTTTGCCCGATACGGTGAAAAAGTAGGTGTTCGCCGCGAAATGCGGGCGTGAGAAGACGTCAATATTCCCGATTACAGCGCGGGATTCCTCGCGTTGCAATTCGCCGAAAGGTATCCGAAAGACCGACGCGCACCCCGACACCATCGGCGCGATTACGTTGTCGTAGCTTGTTTTGCGGAAGCAAAATATGTGGATGAGCGCGGCGAGTTGGTCGGGAGTTACGAGGGCGGTTACGGTGTCAGTTTCATCGCCCTGTTCATACGGCTTTACGCGGATTGCGTCGAAGCCGTCCATAACTTTCTGCGGCTGATTCAGGAACATTTTCTCGCCTATTTCGGGCGAGCATTTGACTCGCTCGCCCGGCGGGAATCCCGCGCCGCGCCCGTGCGAAATGAAATGCCCGAACCCGCCGGGCACGCTCGGCAAGCCGTCCCGTAGCCCAAAATTCGCCGCCGCACCGTGGCAGGTGACGTTGGTGTCGGTGAAGCAGAGGGTTTCCCCCGCGAATGCACGGTTCAGCAGTTTGAGGGTACAGCCTTTTTCGTCGTAGTCGGGCAGCGGAAATTCGGGCGGCAATTTTACTCTCTTGATTGAGAGAAAGCCGTGTTGCATTTTCAGTTCTTGTTGTAAATTCATGTACACCTCGTTAAGATTACGTTATACTTATGGACTTGTGCAAAAGGCGCAAGCCGTTGCTTGAATATTCGCAAGCCCTCAATGCCCATGTCCTCGGAAAAGTTTATGCGACTAACCCCGCTGTGACATTCCGTGGCGAATGAGTGGAGCAGATAAATTTGCAGTCCGCGCATGTCGGAATTTACTTTCATGAAATGATAGGCGATTAACTCGGGATTCAGTTTTTTTGCTATCACAAACGCCACCGGTTCAGCATTTGCATACACCAACGCGCCCGATAATTGCAAGGTGTCAAAGTGAGTTAGCGCGTTCTGCAACGCCTTGCGCTCACAGCCGTAATGGCAGTTGCTACAGTCCCGCCGCGAACACCAGAATTTATCCATAACTTTCAGGCAATCGGCTTTGTTTTGGCTGTTGACTACGCAGAAAACAGGCGCGTGATTGCGCTTGAAATGGTTGTAGTCGTAGCGGTTGGATTTGTTCTGCAAAAGCCCCGCGAATGAAACATTGTCGTATATGTAATCACTGTAATTCTCGTCGTGTGAGTAGCTGATTTTGTAATTTTTCAGCCTTTTCAAGTACGGCAAAAAAACCTCGGGTGTCATGATAAGTTCGATGGTTTTGTCGGGGTAAATATGCTCGAGAAGTTTCTCGTATGTGTCAAGTTTGTCAAGTTTTCCTAAAGGTATATAGTGATACCACTGCCCCATAAATTCTACCGAGGCGCAGTAGAATCCGTCCGCTATAATCCGCCGTGTCTTTAGGCTGTCGCTCCATGTTAATAGGTTGCAAAAACACAAGTCGGAAATGTTATTTTCGCTTTGGAGACTGCGGAAAAATTCGTCACGGCACTGCTCGAAAATCCCCTTATCCGCTATGCTCACCGGATTCATTAAGCACCTCCGATTATGAGACTTACCACACTACCCGGCAAGATTTCCTGAATGGCTGTGTCGAATTTCTCGACCGTACTGCGGATTTTTGCATAGGTCTCATCGTCCTCAAACGTCACTATCAAATCAATGTAGGTGATATGGCCGGAACGCCTTGTGCGGACGCCCTCAAATTCGTCGATGCTGTCGTAAATTTTCGACACGCATTTGATTATTTGCAGTTGTTCGGTCTCGCCGAGTGTTTTGTCGAGCAGGTCGGGAATTATTACTTTCAAATTCTTCACGCTCATGTAGGCGAACCAGACGACACAGGCTATGCAAATAATCGGCTCAATGTACTCGATATAGGGAATGTTTCTGAAAATATATGTCACGCTGATTGTAACTAAAGCTATCGTATCGAACGCCAAAACCTTTTGCGAGTTGATTAAATTCGACTGCATAAAGCCGCTTTCAATCGACTTCGCCGCCCGCACTTGCTTCCTGTAGAGCCAAATATCGAGAGCGACACTACCTATTTTAATAAATACCGCCCACAGCAGAGCCTTGCCCGGTTCGGACGGCGCGATAAGTTCGCCGATTGAGAATACTAACACAATTAAAAGCCCGATGAACAAAAACACCGCTGAAATCAGCCCGCCGAACGACTCGATTTTACCCATGCCGTAGTCGTATTTGAACGTGCCGCTGCTTTGCAACTTTCGGGAAAGGCCGTAGGAAATGCCCGACTGGGTGATTACGCCCGCCGTCTCGAATGCGTCCAACATGAGCATGAGCGAACCGCTGATTGCCGCCATGAATACCACGATGACAAAGTAAGGTATCTCGATTAACACCTCCATCAGTGATATTTTTTCTTGTTCTTTGAAGGCATCGTTTCTCATGCGGGTTCTCCTCGTACATACTGCGCCTATATATTAGGTTTCATGGACTTGAGCGGGGGCAGAGGGGGGTAGTAGGGGTCTATGTCTGCGCCGCCGCAAAGTAGCCGCAGGCCCGCGTTCTACGCTTGATAAAGCTTAACTTTCTCCCCCTCAAGACTTTCTAAGAAGCACAAACCCATAGGCGAGGGAAAACTTGCAATAGAGAGCAAACCTATTAAGTCGTGAGGAGCAAAGTTTCATGTCGAGGAAGTGGAATTAGAAGGGCTTGTGTGGCGGGCTGGCGGCTACTTTGCGGCGGCGCAGACATAGACCCCTACTACCCCCCTCTGCCCCGACTGCCACCTCGCATTCGCAATCGGCTATTAATTCATCGCCAACTGCACAACCACATCAACCGCCTTCACCATTGACTCAAGCGGGATAAATTCATACGGGCCGTGGAAATTATGCCCACCTGTGAAGATATTCGGGCAGGGCAGACCCATGAACGACAGCCGCACGCCGTCCGTGCCGCCGCGAGTGGCGTAAATAATAGGCTCAACGCCCGCCGCAACATACCCCGCCTTGGCATACTCGATTATTTCGGCGGGAATCATCTCGCGCATGTTGTAATACTGGTCTGTAATGCTCACCTTGACCGTATTCTCGCCGTATTGCTCGTTGAACGCGGCGATTAATTCCGTCACAAAATTTTTCCTCGCCTCAAATTCATCACTTTCAAAGCATCTAATCAGCAGTGAAATTTCGGTCTTTTCGACGTTCCCGCTGATATTTGTTATGTGGAAAAAACCCTCGAATCCCTCGGAGTTTGCGGGGGTGTCGTCGGCGGGAAATGCCGATACAATTTCTGCCGCGATTAGTGCCGAATTTACCATGATTCCTTTGGCGGCACCGGGGTGTATGCCTTTGCCCGTCACCTCAATTACCGCGCTTGCCGCATTGAAATTCTCGAACGAAATATTGCCGAGAGGGCCGCCGTCCACAGTGAATCCAAAATTCGCGCCGAAAGTTTCGACGTCGAAATTATCAATCCCGGTACCGATTTCCTCGTCGGGCGTGAAGGCGATTCTGATTTCACCGTGCGGGATTTCGGGGTTTTGCAGGAGATATTCCATCGCCGTCATGATAATTGCGATTCCCGATTTGTCGTCCGCACCGAGTAGCGTATCGCCGCTTGCGGTTATAATCGTCTGGCCTGTGTAATTTTTCATGGCGGGAAATTCATTCGGCGAGATTACCGTTCCCGAACCTAAAACAATATCGCCGCCGTCGTAATTCTCGAACAGCAACGGCTTTACATTGGCACCGGAGGACTCCGGGCTGGTGTCCACGTGTGAAATAAATCCTATTACAGGAATATCGGCAGTGTCTAAGTTAGACGGAAGCGTTGCAGTGACAATGCTGTGTTCGCTTATTTTAACATCGCTCAATCCGATAGCAACGCACTCCTCGGCAAGCAGTATCAGGAAATTTATTTGGCCTTGGGTACTGGGCGAAACGTCGGCGCGCGGGTCGGACTGGGTGTCGTAAGTCACATACCGCAAAAACCTTTCCAAAACCCCCGATTCTATGTCAATCATGGGGGTAAAAGTCGTGAAAACTTCACGTTCCTCGGTCGTCTCGGTTGTTGCTTCAACCACAGGTGCAACTTCGCTCGTTTCTATCATTACGTCAAGCGCGGGAGCGGCGTCGCCCTCCTCGGTTTTACCGCAAGCCGCAACCGCCAAAAGCGATGCTGTAATTAGAATTAGAATTGCCTTTTTGAAATTTTTCATGTTAACTTTTCTCCTTAATTTATGTTACTGCGCCCACTTAAAATAAAGCTCGTTTGTATCACTTTCGCACTTGTAAATAATGCTGTCCGCAATCCCCTTAATTATATCGACCGAAAAGTCCTCAACCTGCATTACGTCTCGCTTTTCGCCGCCATATGTAACACTTAATTCAAACGATTCCTGATTGTCCGGGAAGCCGAAATTTATAGACCGCAAATCCTCTTTCGGTATCAAATTCACCGTCAATTCCTCCGAAAGTAAGCCCGCTTTATTCAAGTTCGCTTTTGACAAAGCGTTCGCGTTGCAGAAATTCAGCAGATTATTTGTAAGCTCGATAAAGTCAAAATCTTTCGAGTCGGTCTCGTAGCGGAAAGATTTTACGCGATTGATAAACGCCCGCGTTTTCTCACGTTTCGGCGAGTTGAAAATAATTTGCGGTGAACCTTCTTCGTAAATTCCGCCCTCGTCCATGTAGATTATTCGCGTTGACACGTTCTTTGCAAACTCCATTTCGTGGGTGACAATCGCCATCGTCATGCCGTTTTGCGCCAATCGTTTGATTACCGTTGTAACTTCGCCCACCATGGTCGGGTCGAGCGCGCTTGTCGGCTCGTCAAACAGCATTATATCGGGCCTCATCGAAAGGCACCGCGCAATCGCAACCCGCTGTCTCTGCCCGCCCGACAACTCGTCGGGGTAGGCGTCGGCTTTCTCGGAAAGGCCCACCGTTTGCAGAAGTTCCCGCGCATTTTTCTCGGCTTCGGCGCGCGGTATGCGGAGCAGTTTTGTCTGCCCTACACAGAGATTGTCAAGTACGCTCATGTTGGCAAAAAGATTGAAATTTTGGAAAACCATTCCCATTTTTCGGCGGACTTCGTTAATATTTGTGCGTTTGTCGGTGAGAATTTTCCCCTCAAATTCAATCTCGCCGCTTGTGGGATTTTCCAATAAATTCAAGCACCGCAAAAAGGTACTCTTACCGGTACCGGACGGCCCGATAATCGTGATTACCTCGCCCTTTTCTATGGTTGTTGTGATGTCTTTGATTACTTCAAGATTGCCGTAGCTTTTATTCAAGTTTGTTACTTTTATCATTTCACTTTCCTCCTATTTCTACGCAATCTTTTGTTAGTCATGTAGTCGATTCTGCCGAACAACCAAATCATCAGCGACGCCGCCGCCAAGTATACAAGTGCGACGAAAATCAGCGGGAAAAAGGCATCATAAGTTCGACTGCGAATTATGTCGCCCGCTTTTGTCAAGTCAACAACTGCAATATATCCAACAACGGCGGTCATCTTGAACAGCGAGATAAATTCGGACATGTACACAGGAAATGCAACACGCGCCGCTTGCGGAAGTGTCACGGTGAAAAACGCGCCCACCTTGCCGAATCCCATGCTCCGTGCCGCCTCAATCTGCCCTTTGTCAACCGTGAGAATTGCACTGCGAATTATCTCGCCGATAAACGCCGCGCCATTTATCCCGAACGCAATTATCGCAACCGTCACCCCGCTGATACTGCTTTTTGCAAATATCACGTAAAAAGTTAACATTAAAAGCACAACGACGGGCGTTCCGCGCAGTACCATTATGTAGAGACTGCCGAGCGATTTTAGAATACGGTTGCGGCTCATACGCAGGTAGCACACGGCGAACCCGAGAATCGTCGCCAATATAAAGGCACAAATCGTAATCAGCATACTTACATAAAGTCCGTCCACTATCATTTTCCAGCGATTTTCACGGATTAAATTTCGCTCAATAGCGGTTTTCACGCTTTGCAAAAACGTATCTTTTGCGGGGATTTGCGCGATGTCGTAGACTCCGATTGCGCGTGCGGTTGTGTAGTAGGGGTCGGTGTAATTCGCGAGTTCGGCGCGTTCCTCCGTAATCGCGAAACAGCTTGCGGCGTAGTCAATTTTGCCGCTTTGAAGGGCGGGAATTAACCCCGAAAAATCGAAAACGGTAATCTCAAGCCGCATGTTTTCATGTGCCGCAAATCGCCGCGCAAACTCGATGTCAATCCCGACAATTTCGCCGTCTTTGTAGAACGCAAAACCGTCCGCAATCCCGCTCGTACCCAGCCTCAGCACCTCACCCGTCCCCTCGGGAATTTCGGGCATAATTTCGTCGCCGCCAATCCACCGCTCGAACATTTCGGCGTGGGTTCCGTCGGCAATAATCTGCGCGAGAAATGCGTTGATTTTTTCAAGCAATTCGGGTTTGTCTTTTGACACCAACATACCCGCGCTACCCTCGTCAAAGTACGGTTCGAGCAATCGCAGTCCGGGGTATTTATCGCCGTAAATTTGGAAGTCGGATTCGTCGGACAACATGCCGTCAATTCTGCCGTTTTCGAGCGACATCAGTATGCCTTGAACGTCGTTAAAATAGACGGGAACGGCGCCCGGAAAATACTTTTCGATTACTTGGTCGTGAACGGTTCCGGTAATCACGCCGATAGATTTTCCGACCCAATCTTCGGCGCGAAGTTCGCCGTGTGTGGAATTATTTGTTGCAATATTTTTACGCACAACTACCGCGATTCCGTCCGAGTATACAGTGTCGGAAAAGTCAATCGCCATCGCCCTTTCCTCGGTGACTGCGATACCGTTTCCCGCGAAGTCAATTTTGCCCGATTGCACAGCGGGAATCAGCCCGGCAAAATCTATAAGTTGTATGTCAAGTTCCATGCTCATATACTGTGCGAATCGCTCTGCAATTTCCACCTCAAACCCCGTCGGTGAGCCGTTTTGAATGAACGAAAATACATCTTCCTCACCCGTTGTACCGAAGACGAGTTTACCGTTTTCGCCGCTTGAAATTATATCGGGTTTCAGCGGCGAATCGAGGGTGTTAATCCAACGGTTTTCCATGTCCTCGTAGACCCCGTTCGCACGGATTTCCGCGAGAAAATTATTGAAAGATTCGCGCATTTCGGAGTTGTCTTTACTGAACACAAAAGCGGCATCAAAGTTAAATACCGGCGGGAAAAGAATTTCTAAATCGGTGTATTCAATTTTGAATTTTTCTGCCAACACAGCCACTGTAAATGACGCGTCAACCTTGCCTTGTCTGAGTGCCAAAAACGCTTCCGCAATTGAATTAAAGTGCATTTGTTTGGCGTTCGCAAAGTTTTCCTCGACAAATTTATCCCAAATTGTTCCGGTTAAAATTGCAAAAGTTTTACCGTCAAATTCCTCGGGCAGAAGCACTCCCGGCGTGGAATTTATGTTAACATTTTCGCTAATATTTTCACTGTTTCTCACCATCATAACTATATCTGTTTCGGCGTAAACGTCCGACAGCAACAGGGCTTGGCGGCGTTCCTCGGTGATGTTCAAGTTAGACACAATCAGGTCGATTCGCTCCGATTGCAGGGACGGAATGAGCGCGACCCACTCCATCGTTGCGAACTCAATTCTTGCGTTCAATTCCTTGCCGAGCCGCAAGGCATATTCGGCGTCAAAACCCGCGGGATTGCCGTCTGCGTCTAAGTATGACATCGGCCGATTTTCGTCGGAAACGCCGATAATTAATGTTTCGGTCGGGTTCACTGCGGGTTCAATTTCGGGCATAATCGGATTCAAATCAGTGCCGAGCCAGCGCGCCTCCATCTCGTCACGCAACCCGTTATCGTTGAAGGTTTTTATGGCGGCGTTCACGCGATTCATCAAGTCGGTATCGCTTTTTCTGCCCCCGATTGCCAAGTCGTTTTTGTCAAGTGAATTGTCAAGTAGAATCAAATCGGGATTTTGATTTACAACATATTGCATGATATTTCTATCGAAACAAAACCCGTCAATTTTCCCGGTTTTGAGCGCGATAAAACCCTCGCCGACGTTCTTGTAATCGACAACTTCGGCGTTTGGCAACTGCTCCATTATAATATTAATCGACTTCGCGCCGCTCGGTGCGCCGATTTTGCGCCCGCTCTCGTTCAATTGCTCCAAAGAAGTTATAACTTCAACTTGACTTTCGCTCTCGTTTTTGCTACACCCTGCAAGCGAAAAAATTATCAGTAAAACTAAACTTAAACAAGTGATTTTCTTAGCCATTTTAATTAATCTCCAATGCCAACATTGTAATATCATCTGCTTGCTCCGCGCCGTCCGCGAACAAGTCGATTTCTCTTTTAATTTGTGCGAGTAATTGCTCAGAATTGCAGTTTTTATTCTCGTTCAGGACTGCAAGCAAACGCTGTGCTGAAAAGAGTTTGCGGGAATTGTTCATCGCTTCGGTAACGCCGTCTGTGTACAAATAAATCGCGTCCCCTGCGGACAAAATTATCTCCTGTTCCGGGTACGGTGTACCCTCAAAAATCGCAAGTAATCGCGACGGTTTTGAGGTCAAAAACTCGTACTCGCCGCCCGATTTTTTGACAAGTGCGGGGTCGTGCCCGGCGTTGACATAAGTGAGCTTTTTAGTTTGCAAATCGACGTAACCCATGAAAGCGGTCACGAACATTCCCGCCTCGTTATTCTCACAAAGCGTATCGTTGACCGTTTCAAAAACTTCTCGCGGGCTCTTGCCGAGTTGTGCGTTATTTTTGATGAGCGTTTTCGCGATTACCATGAATAATGCGGCGGGTACACCCTTGCCCGAAACGTCCGCAATCACCACTGCAAGCGTGTTTTCGTCTACTAAGAAAAAGTCGTAAAAGTCGCCGCCGACTTCTTTTGCAGGGCGCATCGACGCGTAAATATTAAACTCCTTGCGGTCGGGGAACTGCGGAAATATACATGGCAACATCGAGGCTTGAATCTGCGTGGCGACGTCCAATTCCGCGCCTATCCGCTCCTTCTCGGCGGTGATAATTTGCAGGTTGTCAATGTATTCCCGCAAGTCGCACGCCATCTTGCCGAAAGCCTCGGAAAGTGTCTGCATTTCGTCGCCGGTTTTAATGTTGCAATCGAAACTTGACAAGGTGTCACTGCTCACAAAATTTAACGCACCGTTTGTCAACTTTCGCAGCGGTTTTGAGATAATTCGGCGCGAAATAAACATCAGCCCCGCTATCATAAACACAGTCGTAATGCAGGATAACAGGACTATCGTCTTGAAGAAAGCCGCCTGTTTTTCCTGCACCGATTTCAGCGAAATTTCCACGGCGACCATCGCCGTTTTTTCACCGCTACTTGAATAAATCGGCGCAAATGACAACACCGCATCGCCAAAATATTCATCGTAAATTATAAGTTTTTTCACTTCAAATTCGCTCGCATTTACAAAAAAATCGTAGTCGATATTCATGTCGTAAAACTCGTCTTTGTCGCCGAGTTCCGCGAGTTTTTCGGGGTCGTCGGATTCGAGCGCGGCGTCCATAATATATGTAAACTTGTCGCCGTCGTCGGGTCTGAAAATGTAGAGATACATCAGGGTAAATTCACGCTTAATATTATTCAGCGTTTCTTGCAACTCGTCGTAATAATCGTCAGTTTCCATGGTGTTCAAATACCCGCCGATGCGGTCTCCGTCTATCAAAAGCGTCGTCGCCCCCGAGACTTGCAGGGCCTTTCGCGCATAGGTGTCGGTGTAGGCTTGCCACGAAGAACGGTAGGCGAAAAACCCGAGAACAACGCAAAAAAGCAACGCAAACATTATGAATAACAATGTCATTTTAAGACCGATTGTTTTGCGGATTTTCTTACTACTCATTGCACCAAATCCTTTGCTGTAATTAGAATATTCCGGCCGTTTTCATAGCGGTACTCGACACTATCCATTATGCTCTTGACAAAGTAGACACCGAAGCCGCCGATGCCGCGCTCTGCCACGGATAGCGACGTATCGGGGTCGGGCTTGGTGAGCGGGTTATACGGCGTTCCGCTATCGCGAAATTCAACAGTAAGCCGACCCGAATCAACTGACAGGCGCACGGTGACATCGTCGTTGTCATGGCCATTCGGGTAGGCGTAACTCGCTATATTTACAAAGATTTCTTCAACGGCAAGCTTAATTTTGCCTTGCAATTCCGCGGAAATTTGCGCGTTTTTCATGAAGCCGTCAACAAACTCAAACACATCATGCAAGCGTTCAAGGCGCGCAGGAATCGTTACTTTTGACATTTTTTCACCCATCTTATTCAAAGCGCAAAACATCCAAAAGCCCGGTAATTTCAAAGACCGACTTGACTTCGGGGACGACGTTTTTAAGTACCACGGATTTCCCGGCTTTATCGGCGTTTTTCTGCGCCCCCAACAGCACGCGAATCCCCGCAGAGGACATGTACTCGACCTCGGCAAAATCAAACTCGACCTGCGTCACCTCCGGCATCAATTCCGCAACAGCCTTCTGTAATTCAGGCGCGGAAATGGCATCCAGCCTGCCGATTAGCGTTAAAAGCCCGGTGTTCCCGGTCTGCGTTACCTTAATTTCCATGTCAATTCTCCTTATATGTATTATTTTAGGCGTTACTTTTAGTATAGTAGCACAGTTTCAGACTTATGTCTAATCCCCGTGGGGGTATACTTAGAAATAAATTTCGCAAAAAATTGCATAAATTTCGCAAACTTCTGCAAAAAATCAACAAAAATTCAATTGACAGCGCACGGATTTTGTGATACACTGTTGTAAAACCAATATTAAAGTACATTAAACAACGAGGGACATGGCGTTGAAAATTAACGAAAGGCGTGACCCGTGCCGCAATCTTCTTTGAAGCCCGCACAAGGCGGGGCGGTGTGGCGTTGAAAATTAACGAAAGGCGTGACCCGTGCCGCAATCTTCTTTGAAACTCGCACAAGGCGGGGCGGTGTGGCGTTGAAAATTAACGAAAGGCGTAACCCGTGCCGCAATCTTCTTTGAATTTTGCTCAAGGCGGGGCGGTGTGGCGTTGAAAATTAACGAAAGGCGTGACCCGTGCCGCAATCTTCTTTGAACCTCGCTCAAGGCGGGGCGGCACGGCATTG
>WRMK01000029.1 GCA_009777155.1 Oscillospiraceae bacterium | reverse complement strand
CGGTCTATAGCAATTTTACTTTTAATTTACTACGCAATCCAAGCGCAAAACCGCATAGGTTATAGCTTTTACGCTTGTCTATCGAGTAATTAATAAGTAAAATTGCTATAAGTCGATTGCGGCGAGGTCTTCCGTGCCGAGTTTGGCTTCACCCTCGGTGGGCAGGTCGAGCCCTGCTAATATTGACAGCATTGTGGATTTGCCCGAACCCGACGGCCCGACGATTGCGTATAATTTGCCGGGGAAAAACTCGCAGTTGACGTTTGTAACTGCGGGTTTTTTCACGCCCTTGTAGGTATACGATACGTTGGTTAGTGATAAGCTTGCCATAAAATTTTCTCCTACTCTTTAACTTGCAGCAAATCCAAAGCCCTGCGTTTGGTGATTAAAACTGCCGCTGTTGCCGCCGATAAAATACAGGCCGCAAAGTATAATCCGCCGCATAGTAACAGCGTGCCGGTGCTCCTCAAAAATAATTCCGAATCGTAAATTGCCAGCGCGATTGCCGCGAGAATTATTCCGAGTAGGCAGAGGGCGAATTGCTCGGTTGCGAGGATTGCGCGGGCGCGGCGTTTTGTCGTCCCGAGGATTCGCATAATC
This sequence comes from Oscillospiraceae bacterium, assembly GCA_009777155.1. Classification (GTDB taxonomy): domain Bacteria; phylum Bacillota; class Clostridia; order Oscillospirales; family Ruminococcaceae; genus Ruminiclostridium_E. The sequence continues at coordinate 19,978 of WRMK01000029.1, read as the reverse complement.
GCCGCCTCTTTTGCCGATTGCGATATTATCAAAAGCGGCACGGCAAGCCCGATTATCACCGCCGCCGATAGCGCAATCGGGAACAGCGATGTGAGCATGTCGCGCATTTGTTTTATGTTGTCGAGTTCTGCGAAATTTATGTGCAAAATTGCGTCGCCTGTGTAGAGTTTTTCTCGGGCGGCGAGGGTGTCAATGTAGGTTAAAAACGGCTGATAGTTTTCCTTGTCGATTAGCGTAAATTCGGCGTATTCGATTGCGAAAGGCGATTCAACCGCGCTGATTTTTTCGACCGAATCGCTTATCGGGGCGAAGATTCCCATGGCGATATTTCGGTCGTCCGATGTTACAATTCCGGCAACTGTAAACTCAATTTCGCCGCTTGCAATTTCGGCGTAAAACACTTCATCGTCGCTGAAAATATCGCGCATGATTAAGGCGCGTTCGCGGCTTAGGAGCGTGATATTGTCGCCCACCTCAAGCCCTTGTTCAAATGCTAAAGCGATGCCGATTATTACAAGATTTGATTCGTTAAACTTGAAGAAATTTTCGCCGTATGAAACTTCGTATTCGGCTTCGGATTTTTCGGTTAGTAGTCTGTCGAAGTCGTTAGTGACACTAAGTAAGTACGCTGTTTCGGTGAGTTCGCCATTTGCGATTACGCTGAATCCGCCGCTGTAATATAAGTTATTCATGAGTGCGGAATTTCGCGCCTCGGTAATATTTTCGGACGAGAAATTTGAGAGAGAACCTTTGACTTCGAGCTGCTCGAATATTTCGGCGTACTGCAATTTTATCAAGCTTAGGAAGCCGCACGCGCCTGTTAAAAGTACCGCTAAAACTACCGCGATTGCCGATTTTAATTTTGAGCGGTGGACATGTTTGGTTACGTATTTTGCAACGTGTAAGGCGGCGGGTTCGGCGTTTAATTGGGGCATTGTGGGTAGTGAAAATTCGGTGATGGTTTTTATGTTTTCGGCGGTAAATTCAGCTTGAAATTTGTTAGGTTTTAGCTTAGAGCATATCCAACAATAGTTCGCGCACATCTTGTCGGCGGATTTTCCGTCATACTGCGTTAAAAATTTCCGCAATGCACAAAGCATTACGAAAATTTTTGCCTTGTCTGACGAAAAATCCGCTCGACAATCTGCACACGCCCTATTGTTGGATAAGCTCTTAACTTTTTTGTTGCCTTGGAGTAAATCGAGGACGGAAATTTTGGCGAGTTTGTGTAGGAATAAGGCCGAGATGAGGGTGATGAATGCGGTGACTGCGATTAGGCATATTAGTAGATTTGCGGTTGGTAATGAGCTGTCGAGAATGTAGTCGGGGGCGAGGTTGGCGAAGTTTGTGACGGCGGATTTGACGGCGTTGTCGGCGTAGAAAATTCCGACAATTGCGCCTGTGATAATTGAGATTGCGGCTATTAGAATTAGCGGCAGTGCGAGGGAGTTTCGGGATTGCTTTTGGGGTACGCCGAGTGCGCGCATAATCGCGAAGTTTCGGCGTTCTCTTGCTATGTACAAATACACGGCGAGTATGAACGCGAGGGCGCATGCGAGTAAGAAAAACGCGGTCGTCATTAGCGACATTGTACGTCCCATGTTGACGTTGTCGGCGATTGCAAGCCAGCCTTTGTCGGAGAATCGGAAACTGTGTCTGATGCTCATATTGCGGACGAGCGAGTCGGCTTCTTTGTGGAAAGTTTTTATGTCGAACGCGTTACTCACGACAACGCTGTATTCGCCGGGGTAAATATTATGGTCGGCGGGGATTGCAATAGGTAAAAGGGTTTGCGGGACGAAAATAGTGTTGGGCGAGTACCCCCACCAGACCCACTGTTCGCGCATGTATTTGGGGTCGATGTCGGTGTAAAGGCCGATGATTTCGAGTTCCGCAGTGGTTGTCACGTTACCGCGGCGTTCCGGGATTACTGCGGTTGCGCCCATTTCGGAGTGTTGCGGCAAAAGTTTGTCGTATAAATCGACGGTGATTTTGTCGCCAATTTTAAGCCCGTTTATTTCGGCGAGGGTGGAGTTAATTACGCAGATATTTTCAGTATCATTTGGCGCAATCGCTCTACCCTCGGTGAGTACCATTGCGCCTTCGTTGAAGCGGGGGATTGTTTGCGGGTCACGGGGTCTAATTGCCAGACCGATTCGTATAACACGGTAGGTTCCCACCGACCTATTACTGCGACTTTTTCGCCGACTGTTAGACTATTCGCAAAATCGGGGTTGTAGGGGTTTTGGTAGATGACGGAAGTGTAGCCGTATTCGGCTTCGTAGGCGGTGAATCCGTTGCCGAAATACCGCGAGACTACCGAAATTGTATCACCGGCATCAAACGGCAGATTGCCCGCTAACGGTTGATAATTTTCAAGTACTATGTAGACCGAGCCGCTCCCGCCTGTACGCTCGTCGATAATCACTTCGCTGATTGTTCCCTCGAGGACGAAACGGTCGGTGTAGTGATAACTTAGCCAGTATTGGCCCTCGGTTCTTGCCGTTCTTTGGAGATTCTCGACTCGGCCGCCTGTCATGGATAGTAAATTAACTTGAAAGAAACACAAAAGAAGTCGGCGCAAAAGCTATTGCCTATGCGGTTTTGCGCCGAGAGATTTTAGTGTTTCTTAAATTAATTTACTATATAAATTATATCACGGTGCTACAGTGCATTACAATGTGAATCTCCGGTTAGCGCGATGTTTGCGGGAGGGTGCACAATCCCCCCTTGACATTCCCCCAAAAACTATGCTATAATTAAACTATAATAAATAAAACACAAAATTTTCGGAGGTATTTCCCATGAAAAAGCGTTTAATTTCCCTGATAGTAACGGCGGCTTTGGCGGTGACACTTGTCGCGGGCTTGGGTGGCGTGGCGGTATACGCCGATAGCGGCCTTGAAGATTACTGGCGCGAGTATTTCACCGATGCCGTTGGTGAATCTCCCGACCCCCTCGACCCCGACAGCTTTCTCTACGTAGACGAGGACGAGATATCTTGGAGTTGGCTTGGCGACTTCCGTGTTGTCATTGGCGACTTCTTGTTAGACGAGGGGTATCTTCTCGCGGGTGAAAGTGAGTTTACGAATGTGTTGGAGTACGAGTATACCTCGGTGTCTAAGTTTGACGAAATATTCCATATTTTTTACAATGACGGTACCGGCGTTGTAGAAGAATACATATTCGCTTCCGGTGGCGAGGACTACTGGCGCAACTACTTCACCGCCGCTACAGGCGAGCCGCCCTCCTTTTTCCGGTACACCAACGAGAACGATATGTGGTGGGAGTGGGACGATTATGATTTTGTTAATGATATTCGTGGGTTTTTAGAAACGCAAGGCTATAATCAGACTAATTACACTCAAGACGATTCAGATGAAGACATCGAAGTAACCCGAGTATTCAAAGACAACCTTGTCTTTGCTGTTATCTTCCATGACGGGGACGGCAACGCGGATAGCTATTTGTTTAAGCCGGTTTGCGAGGCGTGTTTGGAGGGCGACCATGAGGACTGCTATGGTGACGGTTGTTTCTGCGTAGTGTGCTACGGTGGCGGCGGCGGTGTCTGCGGCTATTGTTACTTCGATGAGCATTATTTGTGCGATTATAAAATATACGGCGACCCCTGCGATTGCCCTTGCAACAACTTCCCCGACGGCGACCGCCAACCGCTCTACTTGCGGGCGGGCATGAGGTACTATCTTATGGATATTGATAGGCTTCTTTCATCGCCTTATGAGCCGACCGATATTTACGGGTTCAGCTTAGTTGTGGGTTCAAATGACTTTGATTCGGGCGAGGGGTATTTGCATTTTGCTTCAGACAAAGGCAACTTGTATATCAGCTTTGACGAGGCAGAGGTTCAAGGCGTTCCATTTCAAGAAATTTACACCATAAGCTACACACACGACACGCCGATTTTCGGTTACACTGAAGACTACGATTTCGACCTTCACATTTACTGTGGTTCGGGCAGGTTCATGCTGTACAGTTTGACGTTGTTTGATGACGAGGGCAACGAACTTGGCGGGATTGATTTTGGCGCAGGCGACCCTTGCGGCGGCAACTTCTACGACTGTGTTTGCGGGGATATAATAAGCGGTTTTGACTATATGTTTGGATACCTTGATGACGGGAATTACTACTATGCAATGGACGAATTATATTACGTTTTTAATAATTTTTTAGGCTGGGATATACCCATGACGCCGAATCTTGACGAGGAATATGTCCGAGCTATTTTGGGCTTAATCGGCGAGGATTGTGTAGGGGAGTGCATTATCGACTGCATAAGTTGCTTTTTCGATATTATTTTTGATACCTATCACGATTATGGCTTAAGCAGTGACTTTTTTTTCTATTTAATGGAGCGGGTCGCTGTGCCGATTGCCGAGGCGATTGAGGCGGTGAATGTCGAGCATTTCTGCCCTGCCTGCGACCGCGTACCCTGCATTTGCATGGATTTGTTTAACGCTTTGGGTGAAGTGATAGCTGTTTATGCCGACAACACCGAAACTTATCAAGACTTTGATTTACTTATCGCAACATTGCAGAATATTAGACGACTGATGGGTTGGGACACAAGGATTTCGCCCCGTTTGGCGCAGGAATACTATGATGAAATCGGGACTTTGATTGTTGATGAACCGCACAACACGGAAACCAGACACCCCGCCGAAGATTGTATTTGGTGTGCACACATGAATGTTGGCGAGGGTATCGTAGTTGTTGTTGACCCTGTAACCGGCGAGTACAAACGGACACTCACCCCGGATTTATTTGACGATATGGTTGAGTTTATTGTTGACCGGATACTTCTTATTGCTGTTGACGATGTGAACGATGAAAATCCGGTTACTGTCGGCGATATATACGAGGAGTTTTGCGACGAATTAGTCTATGCAATGGCCGAATACGGCATTGATTACATCGACCAAGCCGAGATTAACGCCGCGTTTGCCCTAACGCAAGAAGCGATTGACTTAGACACAGGGTATTCCGTGGAGTGGCACGAAGTCCGGAGTGGCGAACGCCAAATCAGCAAAGGCGCGAAAGAAGAAGTTTACTTGTCCCTTAAATTGGATTTGCTTGTCGAAGAAGAAGCTCGTATATACCTCTACTTTGTGTGGACGAACGAAAACGAGGTAGACGAATTCGCGCTCATGCGCGTGAATGCCTATGTTGACGTATACGACGAGGAACTGGATTTGTGGGTCGATGGCGGTGACGGCGGCTTGGATTGGAGCGCGTTGCGCGCGATTTTGCAGGCCAACGGCGGGGAGTTTAGGAACAACTTTGATGAGCCTGACCCTGTGCCGACCGGGATTTCTGATGTGCGGGGGTTTGGCGTGGTTGTGGTTGTGCTAATCGGCACTTTTGCGATTTTGTGGGGGTACAGTCGGCGCAGGGAATTTGCAAGTTAATACAACTCACAACACATCCAACTCACCAAAAATCGGAAGCCGCTCAAGATACACCAAATCCGCTCTCTCGGCGGCATCGCCCTCCGCAAGAACCGCCGCCCGACCCGCGACAATCCCGCCCGACCGAACCACCAGTTTCTCAACCGCGGCGACCGATTCGCCCGTGGAAATCACATCGTCCACAATCAGCACACGCCGCCCGTTCATTCTGTGCGAATCCGCGCCGTCAAGGTAGAGGGTCTGCGCGCCCTCGGTGGTAATCGAGTGCGAATCGACCGACATGACATCGCTCATGTAAAGTTTTGATTGCTTTCGGGCGACAATATAGTTTACTTTGCTTTGCCGTGCCATTTCGTAAGCCAAGGGGATTCCTTTCGCCTCGGCTGTGATTATCAGGTCAAAATCGGGGCTTTTTTTGAGTAGCTCCTCGGCACATCGCAGAGTGAGTTCGACGTCTCCAAACATGATGAATCCTGCGATGTACAAGCCGTTTCCGATTGGGAAATAGCGGAGTTCGCGCGTCAGTCCCGTCACTTTTAATGTGTATGTCTTCATGTTTCCCTCATCACTTTCACATAAAACTTCCGACTTCTCGGCGGGTCAAACTCGCAAAAATACACGCCTTGCCACGTCCCGAGTAACGGCTTGCCGCCCTCGATAATCACGGTCGCGCTTGAACCCATTGCCGATGCTTTCAGGTGAGCCGCACTGTTGCCTTCGGCGTGGCGAAACTGCGGACGGTCGGGAAAAGCCTCCCGCAAACCGAGCAGTAAATCGGGGATTACATCGGGGTCTGCGTTTTCGTTAATCGTGATTCCCGCCGTAGTGTGCGGGCAGTAGATGACTGCGATTCCGCTTGTAATCCCGCTCTGCGAGATTGCCTTTCGCAATTGCGGCGTGATGTTGTAGAAACTTTCGCGCTGTGTGGCGAGTGGGTATTCGTAAAGCATGACGGCCTCCTGTTGTATTAATTGTTACCCCGCCGCTGACAACTTGTTAGCGGCGGGGAAGTTTTTTGAAGTTACACAAAATCCAACAACCCAAGCCCGAACAGGTCCGACTTGGTTCTGATTAAAGTCGGCGACTCGACCTCGACGATAATTATCTCAACTGTAAACTGCACCGTCGCGCTGAAAAGATGTGTCGTGTGCGCCATTCCCGCGCTCGTCCGAGGGCCTGCGTTGATGTGAATGTGCGGCAAAATCTCACCCGTTTTTTCATCGAACGCAATCGTCCCGCACCCCGTAACATCGGCGTTTTCAAGAAAGATTCTATGCTCGGTCGCAAGCATGGGTTTTTCGGGGCTTGCGACTTTTCCGAAAGTCCCGACCGCGACAATATCGGTCAAAGCCCCCAAAAACATGGGAATATATGCCGAGCGGATATTGTTATTTTTGCAAAAATTGCCGAGTTCTTCAAAAAAATCTTTGCCGTGTTCAAATGTCGCGGCGAAGGTTCTGCCGGGGTTTATTTGTGTGGTTTTCATGGGTTTTTAAGACTCCTTTCTTCGTCGTGCATAAACCCACAACCCCGCAGACGTGACTACCAGTGCAACCGCAACCACCGCAAACCCCCGCACATCAGCAAGCCCGGTCGGCGGGACGGCGGCGTGCCGTTCGCACGGGTCGTCTCGCGTGCAAGAGCGTGCGAAATAGCTGACTTCGCAAGTCGCGCAATCGGTGCAGTTGTTGGTGAGGTTCGGGGTGTGATTGCCGTTGCATGGGCACTCGCTTGTTGCCTTGAAACAGAGTAGGCAACAATCCACGTTCACGCCGAATTCTTCAGTCCCGAACGTTACGGGAATCCGCCCGTCTGCGAGTGTGCCCTCGACTAAAAGTTTGATATCCGCCACGTTGAACGTCCCTGCAAACTCGGCTGTGTTGCCGCCTGTTTCAAAGGTCGGTTGTGCGGTTGTCGGGCTTGCGGTTATGCTTGTAATTTCAAGGCCTGTTGCGAAAGTCGCGGTGACTTTGCCGCCGTAAGGTGTGTCCTCATTGTGGACATACGCGCCGTCCGCTGTGGTGAGCGTGATTGAGTTGAGTTTGAACAGATTCGTACTGTTGAAAGTATCGCGGAACTTGCTATTAGCATCGCCCATGTAATAGCCGAATCCGTTTCCGGTGCGGTTAATGCCGCCGTCAATAATCTCGGCGTTTGAGAAACAAACAACACTGTTATTTACGTCGATTACATCTACGGTAGAGAGTGTATTTGTGAACTTGCCGCCGTGAATTTCAAGCGAGGAATCCTCAAGCAACACCGTATATCGGGCGTTTTGAGGGGGCGCGTCGGGTTGCCCTGCGTTCGTAATCTCGCCGTCGAGAATGACTGCTGTTGCGTTTACAAGTACAAGCGCGTTTTCGTTTACTGCCGTTATTTTGCCGCCGTTCATGGTAAATTTTATACCGTAAGTAGTGTCGCCGGAAGTAGAGCCGGCAACGGCTAACGCGCGCCCACTGGAAATGCGTAGGTCTCCACCACCGAAATCAATAATGCTGCCGGTATTGTTAATATCGGCGTTTTCGCCCAGCTCAAACTCCACGCCTGCACCTCTTGCGGTGATAGTGAGCAAGGTTGTGCCTAAAGCCCCTTTGTATTCGGCATCCCAGACTAATTTTTTATTGGCGGGTACTTCTACATAGAACCCATTGTCCAAATCGGTTCGCCGCCCTGTGATTGTGACCGTGTCATTCGCGATAAATGCACGCTGAATGTCGGTTTGGAGTGACACAAGGTTCATGGGTGCTTTGTTGCCGTTTATGAAAAGCTCCTGCGTGTTTATGTTCACGCCGAATTCGGCAGTGGTGAACTCCACGGGAATCCGCCCATTCGCGAGTGTACCCACGACTTCAAGGGTTACGTCTTCGTGGTATGTTCCTGCAAAAGTTAGGGTGTTGCCGCTTTGAGTATACTGCACATTTTCGGGGGTTACGGTCAAGGTTGTAATTTCAAAGTCGGCAGGGAATGTTGCGGTGAGTGTGCTGTTATAGGGGGTGTCGGGGTCGTAGGTGTAGGCGAGGCCGTCCGATGTGGTAAGGGTGGTGTCGTCTAACTTGAAAAGGTTTTCGCCGGGGGTGAAACTGCTGTGGAACTTATCGGCATTGTTGCCTATAAAGTAGCCTGTTGCGTTAAAACTTCTACGAATGGGATACTCAAGAGTGCCGCCCGCTACATAAACAACGTCACCTCCTGCGGAGATAGGCACATTAACAGTGCCGTCCAAAATAACAAGCGCGGAATCCTCACCTGAAAGTATCGCACTACCGCCTGCCGATGACACTGTGCCGCCGTCTATCACGAGTTTGACGGTTTCAACAATACTAATCGCGGAATAAATGTTATCGTCTGACTGCAAAACCGCGTTATTGCTGAGTATCATGCTCCCTGCGCCAAATATGTAGAAATTTCCCAAATACTCCGCGTCCCATGTAAGGGTTTTGTTTTCGGGTATGCCGAACATAAGCAGGGTGTCTGCGCCCGTGAATTTTCCTGTAACAACTACCTCATCTGAATCGCGGAGTGCGACCATGATTGCGCTTGCGATTTCTGACGTGCTCTCGAGCGGCTCTGTGCGCTCGGGGTCGTTGACGAAAATCGCGGGTGTGTCTATGTTTATGCCGAATGGTGCAGTCGTGAACGCAACGGGTATACGCCCGCCCGCAACCGTCCCTGCGACTTCGAGGGTGATGTCTGCAACATTGAACAAGCCCGCAAACGTGATTGTGTTGAAGCCAAATCTAATAGGCCATGCAGTCTCGGGTAGGGTAATAGCGGTGACTTCGGTAATGGTGAGCTTGTCACTGAAATCCGCGTAGACTCTGCCGTTGTGGGCGGTGTCCTTGTCGTAGGTGTAAGGGACGAAGTCGAAACCGCTTTCGATGATAAATTCGGGGGCGGCGTCTAACTTGAAAAGGTCAACGCCGGGGGTGAAAAAGCTGTTGAATTTCGCGGCGTTGTCGCCTATATAGTAGCCCCTTGTGTTATAATCATCGTAATTAATAATGGAATAATTGTCAACGTCTCCGCCCGCTATATAAACAGCGGAATTATTCAGTACATCGATTGACCCCTGAACAGAGCCGTCCAAAACAGCAAGAGCGGAATCGCCATATAACTTTATCGCACTATTCATCGCTACTATCGAGCCGCCGTCTAACACGAGCTTGACGGTTTCATAAGTAACAATTGCGGGAAGGTTCGCAGTGCGTGGCCGTAAAACCGCGTTCGGGTCGATTCTCATTGTTCCTGCACCCGATAGACTTATTAAATCATCATAGGTACGGACCAAATATTTCGCGTCCCAAACGAGGGTCTTGTTTTCGGGTATGCTCACGACAAGGCCGCCGTTGTTCACGCCTGTGAATTCGCCTGTGAATGCGCCTGTAACTTTTACCTCGTCTGAATTGTTAAGCGCGGTGTCGATTGCGTTCTTGATATTCGGCACTGTCGGGTCTTGCACTTCCACGTCATTGACGTAGAGCACGTGCCGCTCCCACTTTGCGTAGAGGGTCATGCTTGCGGTGACGGGGTCGTTAAAGTCCCACTCGGTGTCTTCTGCGGTGAACCAACCTATGAGAGTCGCGTTGTATAGTGTGGCGTCATCATCATGGGGTTTTTGGATTGGTTGCGGGTCGCCGTAGAAGACTATGTCGGGAATCGGGTTGCCGCCGTCTGTGTCGAAGGTTACTACGAATTTTTCTAATTCTTGGAGTTTGATGTATCTGTAGGTGTCGCTCCATGTGAATTCGCCGCGTGTTCCGGGGGTTACGGGGGGTGGGTTTGTCGTTGTGTTCGTCCAATAGGTATACTCGCCTGTGATAGTGATAGTGTCGTTTGTGCCGTCCACGCCTGCGCCGATTGCGCTTGCGTTGTCCCCTGCAATTGCGGTGACGTTGCCGCCTGTTATGGTGATATTGCCGCTATTGCAGTAGTAGCCGCCGCCGATTCCTGCGGCAAAATCGCCGCCTGTGGCTGTAACCGTACCGCCGTTTATGGTAATCGTGCCGCCGTTTCCGGCAAGCCCGCCGCCGCCGATTCCTGCGGCGCTGGTGCCGCCATTGGCTGTAACCGTGCCGCCGTTTATGGTAATCGTGCCGCCTGTGACTGATGATACGCCGCCGCCGATACCCGCGGCGCCGCCTAAGCCTGTAGCTGTGATTGTGCCGCTTTCTATGGTGATATTGCCGCCGCTTTCTCCGGCGACACCCGAATTACTACCGCCGCCTATCCCTGCGCCGCCGTTACCGCCGTGTGCAATTAAACTGCCGTCACCTTTAATGATAAGCGTAGTTCCGGCAGGAGCGCGTATACCTGCGGCGTACCAACCCGCTTCAAGGACATTGTCGCCTATAAGGATTAACGTAAGTGCCGCGCCGTCACCCAAAGACAAGGAGGACTGATAGTCGTCAAGCCCATGCCATGTGATGGACAGGTCTTTGATTGTCAATGTCGCGGTTGCGTTTTCGGCGACTTCTATGCGCCGCCCGTCTCTGTTCTCGCCTGTTGCGGTGACGTTCGCATTGTCTAATATGGTGAAAACATCAGTTGTTTCGTCATACCGCCAACCCTCGCCACTTTCGGGCGGGTTGGTGTCGGCGAGGTCGATGACTGTAGATAATTCGACTGCTTGGAGTTTTATGTAGCTGTAGTCGGCGTTCCATGTGAAAGTGCCGCGTGTTCCCGGGCCGCCGGGGTCGGTGTTAGTTTCGCTCGTCCAGTAGTCGTATGTGCCTGTGACGGTAACAGTGCCGTAAGCTGTGGTGATTGCGCTTGCGGTATCGCTCCCTGCTATTGCGGTGACACTGCCGCCGTTTATGGTAACACTGTCGCCGCCGTAGATTGCCATGGAGTTGTTGCCGCCTTCGGCAGTAACCGTCCCGCCGTTTATGGTGATATTGCCGCCGCTGATTCCCGCGCCGCCGTCAGCACCAAGGCCGCCTGTGGCTGTGATTATGCCGCTGTTTATGGTAATACTGCCTTTGCCACTGCCGCCGAGTCCCCCTCCACCGGTGGTAGCAGAGCCGGTGACAAGACTGCCCTCGCCTTGTATAATCAGCGTAGCTACGTCTTGGAATCGTATGCCCGCATTGGTACCGCCCGCCGTGAGGGTATTATTGCCTACAAGGGTTACGGTCAGATTTGCGTTGTCGTTCAAGAGTATGGGCGACTGCAAACGGTCAAGCCCTGTTATTTGCACGTTATTAAGGGTTATGCTTGCAGTTGCGTTTTCGGCGATTTCAATTCGCCGCTGATTCGTGCTTGTGCCTGTGACTGTGACATTTGCGCCGGATATGGTGTAGATGTTGTCGGCATAAGTCCAGCCTGTGCCGCTTTCGGGCGGGGTGGGGTCGCTTAAATCTATAGTAGCCGTTGGCAATACAACCGCGTTACCCGTCCAGTCGCCAAAGTATATCACCCTGCCGTTGTTGTAGACTGTGCCGTCATTGTGCAGGGTTACGCCGAGCGGTATTGTAAGAACCGCGCCGGTCGGGACTGTGAGGGTGTGGTTTTCGGGGATTGTGACGTTGTCGGTGAGGGCGACGTTTTCACCGTGGAACGCGCCCGTGTTGCCCATGAAAAGTATGCCGTTGTTGAGGGCGAGGTCGTCGCCTGTGGGGCGAACGCTCGAGGCAAAGACTACACCGCCGTCTAAGGCGAATGCGCCGCTTGCGTAGCCGATACCGCCATTGCCGATACCGCTGCCACCGGAAGTGCCAGCGTTTGTTGCTGTGACCGTGCCGCCCGCGATGAGGACTTCTGCGCCGTTGCCGTCCACACCGCCGCCGATACCTGCGGCGCCGGAACCGCCTTCAGCGTTTACTTTACCGCCTGTTATGGTGATATTGCCGCCATTACCGTCGTAACCGCCGCCGATACCTGCGCCGCCACTGCCGCCTGTTGCTGTAACCGTGCCGCCGTTTATGGTAACACTGCCGCCATTACCGTTGTAACCGCCGCCGATTCCTGCGCCTCCAGAACCTGCTGCTGTAACCGTGCCGCCGCTTATCGCAACACTGCCGCCCGCGCCGCCGTAACCGCCGCCGATTCCTGCGCCGCCGGCAGAGCCTCTTGCCGTGACCGTACCGCCATTTATCGTAACACTGCCGCCCGCGCCGCCCACGAGCGCGCCGCTGTTCGGGCCACCGCCGCCAATTCCTGCGCCTTGGTAGCCGCCCTGAGCTGTAATCGTACCGCTGTTTATGGTAATATTGCCGCCGATTTCGCCGCGACCGCCGCCGATTCCCGCGCCGCGCTCCGATGTCGATAAGCTACTAAGGGCGCTCGCGGCAAGACTGCCCTCGCCTTGTATAATCAGCGTAGTTCCGCTCGGGGCTTGTATACCCGCGCCACCCGCGCCCGCCGTGAGGGTATTCTCGCCCTCAAGGGTCACGGTCAGCTTTGCGCCGCTGTTCAACAGCAACGGCGATTGGTCTGCCGCAAGCCCGCTCACAGACAAGTTTCGCAGGGTTATGTAGGCGGTTGCGTTTTCGGCGACTTCGATACGCCGCCCATTCGAGACCGCGCCTGTGACGGTGACATTTGCGCCGTCTTGCAGGATTAGTCGGTCGTCAACCCGCAAGCAGTTGTTGCTCACGGACGTGCCGCTCGACCACTGTGCGGTCGAGATGTTGAAGGTCGCCGCCTGCGCCGTAAGCGGCATAACAGGGGCGAGGGCGAGGAGGAGGGTTAGGGTTAGTAGGGTTGAGATTAGGGTTTTGGTTTTCATGGTGGTGCTCCTTTTTGGTGTGGGTTTTGGGGGGGTTATGATGATTGGAATGGCTTTGTTGTTTTGGTTACTTTTATTATAGCATGGTTTTTTGGGGGTGTCAAGGGGGGTGTTAAGTGTTCGAGTGGGGGGTTTTTTGTGAATAGAAAAACCGCTTGAACTTGGGGTTCAGGCGGTTTTACAGTGATTGCGGGAGGCGGATTTACGAACCATGTGCTTCAAATCCACACCGCAAATGCAAAAACAGCACCCGTTCGCGAAAAGCTTACGGATACTGTTTTTTGATTGACCACACTGTTCCAAATAAGAACCGCTCCCATCACAACCGTCAACCCCTTTCTCGCACTGTTTAAGCGAAATCGTCTTAGTACCATCCTTCCAGTTAAACCCGACAACGAGCCTGTCATCGTACAAAAACACAGAGTTCACAAGAATATCAACAATCGCCCTACGATATTCCAGATCGGACACATCACCGTCCTTGAACCGACTAATCCAAAAGACAACCTGCGCTTTTTCGAGTGTTGGCTTAGCAATACTCTCTTTTGCAATTGCAATTTCGAGGTCTGCCCTCTCGGATTCAAGCTCGGTGAGCCGTTCTTTCACCGAAGCAATCGCCACACCTTCCTCTACCAAGTTTAACACATTGTTTATGCGTTTGTCAATACTTTCTAACTGTTTTTTCAAAAAAGGCACGGTCGTGTTCTCGCGGTTGTACAATTCCAACACGCTGTCCGCCAATCGGTCAATGATGTCATCACGTAGTATATAAGTTTGAGCATTCTGCACGACAAGCCGCTCTATAAAGTCTTTCTTGACTGCTTTTTTGTCGCACGATTTCCTGTACAAATTATTCCCACATTTATAGTAATGGTACACCTGCTTAGTGTGGCTTGTGCCACCTATCCCGACCATCATAGTCCCGCATTTTCCGCAGAAAAGCTTGGAAGTCAACACATACTCATCGTCCGCTTTTTGGGAAGCGGGTTTGTGCTTGTTCTGCTCGGTGCGTAGCTGCACTCTGTCGAAGATTTCTTGCGGTACAAGCGCGGGCACACCTTCCGGAACAACCATCTCGCCCCACCGGTACTCGCCGATGTACTTGCGATTTTTCAGCATTGTGTAAAGCGCGCTTCTGTGCTTGAACTTGCGCCGTGAACCTGCGAAGACATTTCGCTTGTGCAGGTCGTCGAGAATTTCCACCGCTGTTTCGCCATCGGCATAGCGAGTGAAAATCTCCAACGCAATCGGCGCAGTCAGCGGGTCGATTTCGTACTGCTGCCCTGCGTTGACGTTGTAACCAAAAGGCGGAACTGCCCCGTTCGCCTTGCATTTCAAGGCGTTTTCCTTGTGTCCTCTTTTAATCTTCACGCTTAACTCTGCGGAATAATATTCTGCCATGCCTTCAAGAAGGGCTTCAAGAATAATCCCCTCCGGACCGTCTGAAATATTCTCCTTAATCGAAACTACATTGACATTGTTGCGTTTCAGAATCGCACGATAAGTAGACGAGTCGAGGCGATTCCGCGCGAAGCGGTCTAATTTCCAGACGAGAACGACATCGAAATTGTTCTTCGCGCTGTCGCGAATCATGCGTTGGAATTCGGGGCGGTCGTCCGACTTCGCCGACAATGCGCGGTCGATGTACGCCGTCACGACTTTCATGTTATGCCGCTCGGAGTATTCTTTGCACTCGCGGATTTGTCCCTCGATGCTGTTCTCGGTCTGCTGTTCGGAGGAGTAGCGGGCGTAGATTACGGCTTTCATAATTCACCTGCGCTTTCCGATTTTTCTAATTTCAAAATCCGTGTATCGTCTGTCAAAATCTTCATCTGCCCGATTGCAACGGCGTTGAGCTTCGTCAAACGTTCAGCTTGCGGAACGCCGTCATTGATTAAAACAGCATTAAGACTTTCAAGGTTTGACAGGCAAACAAGCTGTGACACATTGGCATAGTCGCGAATATTTCCTTTCGAGTCGGGGTTTTTGTCGCGCCACTGCTTTGCCGTCATGCCAAATAACGCAACATTCAAAACATCGGCTTCATTAGCATAGACAAAGCTAATTTGCCCCGCCGACAACTGCGGCGGAATGAGGTTTTCTTTTATGGCATCGGTGTGAACCCGATAATTTATCTTGGCGAGATTACGCTTTATGTCCCAACCCAACTGCTCCTGCTCGGCTTTTTTCAGGCGGTCAAACTCTTGAATGAGATAAATTTTGAACTCCGCGCTGACCCACATCCCGAATTCAAATGCAATGTCGCGGTAAGCGTATGTACCGCCATAACGTCCGGCGGCGGCACGAAGCCCGATTGCATTTGTCTTGGCAACCCATTCTTTCACGCTGATTTTGTAGTTGTTCAGCCCTGCCTGACTTCTAATTGTGGCGAATTCGCCATAATTAAAATCGGGATTGTGAATTTGCTCCCAAATCCCCAAGAACTCAACCGTGTTTCGGTTGCGAAGCCAGTCGGCAATGAAAAAGTCACCGTCTTTCGCCCTCAGCATATCGGTGAGGGAGATATAATCTTTGTCGCCATATTTCAAGACGGTGATTTCGGTTTGGTTTACAATTATTTTGCTCACTTCGCACCTCCCGATTCGCTCAACATCTCAAGAAGCGTTTGTTTCAACCGGTCGTTCATCGGCGAGCGCGGGTCAAAGCACATCTCGACAAAATGTTTCATCTCATCACTCGACTGCACAAACTTCGGTTGATACTCATACAACGCGCCCTGCGGCTTGTCCGTTCTGCCGAAAATATAATCAAGCGACACATCGAAGTAGTCGGCGTACCACACAAGCGTTTCGGCGGTCGGTGTCGCGCCGTCAGTTTCGTAACGGTTGACACTTGTCTGAGTTACGCCGATTAGTTTTGCGAGTTTCACCTGTGAGAGCCTAACGCCCTCGCGCAGTTCTCGCAGACGTTGCGATATAATTTTCACTAAGCCCCACCTCTCTTTGAGTTCTATTATATACTATAATGTGATAGTTGTCAATACCATATCAGAATATATTTTCATTTTTTCTTGGCTGAAAAATAAGAAGAGGGATGCGGTGGTCGGTCGGGTTTGCAGATTTTTTAGAGGTGCATTTTGCTCAAGCACTCGGCGAGTATTCACCCGAAAAACCCGCTTCATGACTGAACCGGTTCCAAGACCCAATACCACTTTGGGCAACGGCTGTCGCCGTTTCCAAAAGTAGCCGCTCACTCCGTGAGCTTATTGGGCAAGCTCAATGCTCCAATCCCCACCCATTATCCCCGTGATAAATCATCAGCTTGCTCATGCCGCCGTCGATTGTGAAGTTCTCGCCGGTGGCGAACCCCGCCTTGTCGCTACACAAAAACAAAACCATCTCGGCAATGTCCGCAGGCGTTCCGACACGAGCGGCGGGGTGTTGCCGCTTGTCTTGCGCGGAGTGTTCGGGCAACTCCAAAGTTTCTATCCACCCCGGGCTGATGCAATTCACTCGCGCCTTGCCGCTCAAACTCACCGCCAGCGAATGTGTCAGCGCGACGATTCCGCCTTTCGCTGATGTGTATGCTTCGGTGTCGGGTTGGGACTGAAACGCGCGAGTTGAAGCGATATTAATAATCGAAGCATTAGGTGCGAGCAGATTATTTTTCAACAACAGGCTCGTCAAATAATACGGCGCAGTCACCCCGACACGCTGAACATACTCGAAATCCTCGTAACTGCAACCCGACAAAATCCCACGCCGACTTACGCAGGCGTTGTTGATTAAGCAATTCACAGGGCGGTCTAACGACTTCACAAAATTCTCAAGCGTGTTCTTGTCGCCGATGTCGCCACGGAAGAATTGCAAGCACTCGTGGGAGTACGGCGGCTCGGCGATGTCGATGACGGAAACGCTCGAGCCGCTCCTCAAAAATGTTTCGGCGACACACCGACCTATGCCGTTTGAGCCGCCGGTTATGATGATGTGTTTGGTGTTACTCATAGGCTACTCCAATCAACTCCGCATCGGGATTATTTTCCATGAAGCGTATAACTTCGTCGAGCGAGTTCTGCGCGTGAGCCATGTCGCCCGACACAACAGCGACTCCGAGCGTTAGCGTGCGGTGAACGTCTTGCGTGCCGACTTTCGCGACAGACGCATTGAACCGCCGCCGTGTTTTGTCAACAAGGCTACGACAAACCTGCCGCTTGTCCTTGAGTGAAGCGGCGTGGTGAATGTGAAAAGTTAGCTTGGCTGATAAAGTGTGCATTGTTTTCCTCTCCTTAACTCGCGTGAGCGAGCCCAATAAGCAAACGGAGTGAGCGGACAGTTTTGCAAGTTGCGAATCAACGTGCAAAACTGGTATTGGGTCTTTGATACCGGTTCTGCATTTGAATTTGCGCGAACTCGCCTCATCGCAATATGAGTGCTATTCCGCGCCTTCACTTAAAAAGCACGCACAAGCAAAGCAGACGGCTTTCAACCTACCACAGCATTTTTTGTTTTCAGTGCAAGCCCGGATTGAAGCACGACTTTTTTCGGTGATGATAAACTACTGTCACTGCGACCAAGACACGCTCGCGCATTACAGCGCCGTCATTTTTAAACTGCTTCCTCAACCTTCAGCCACCCACATATCGCCCCAAGCTGTGAGGTTATCCCATCCCAATCCCGATTTAAGTCAAGCGTCTTTAAACTTATTCGGTTGTCGCTGATAATTAAATCTTCATCGGGCGTAATGTCCTCGTCGGTCTTTGCGTAGAGCAAAACCCCTGAAACACTACCCGAATCACCCTTGCCGTAATTCATGGTGTAAGCATAAATCTGATAGAGATTACCTGAGATGTAGGTCTTGCGCTCGTAATTAGTCTGCATTGTTTTGCCGTAATACTTCGTGTCTATTATAATAGTTCTTTTGCCATTGCTCAAAATAATATCCGATTTCATGGTCGGCAGAAAATCGCTCTTTTCTCCTACGGGAACATCCCAATCAATATGAGAAGCGTTCGGCGATAATTCAGGGTAGTGCCGCTTATAAAATGCGAAAACAAACCGCTCGTACAGTTGATATATTCTCTCGTCATTGAGCCATGATGCGAGTTTGTGTTCGCCTGTTTCCGTTGTAAGAAGCAAACCCTCAACAGTAAGACGGCAGACCTCAATCAACATACGATAAGAAGCATTATTGCGGTGATATTTAAGCGTGTCCCACCTTATTTCGGATGTATGAATATATGAAACATTGGCAAAATATAACAATAATTTACGCAGGGCTTTTTTATTTTGTGCTTTGACTTCCCCGTGCCGTAAAAGCAGAAATACCACGCTTTTTAAGACCCTGTTGTGTGGCGAATCTTCTGTGAATTCATCAAAAACACAGACTAATTGCCCCTGCGGACGAGTCTGCCTTTTTATCGTTTCGGGAACACGAATTTGTCCGCGCAATCCCGATAAAGCCTCTTCTCGCGGAATATAATCGCGGTGCAACTCTCGTTTAACCTGCGTTCCTATGCCATGAATAAGAATTGCGGCAAACAAATCGTGAATATTATCAAATTCCTCTGTTGCAACGCGACTATAACCTTTCTCACTGAGCGATTGATAGGCATACGAAAGCATATAATAAATATTCTTAATCTTATGATTATCAGCCATTTATCGCACTCCACAATTGCTTCGACCAGTTCTCGAATTTTGACGGCTCATCGAACCAGTATTCCTTTAATAGCGGAACTAACTCGTATTTTACTACGTCTGAAAGCCAGTCGTCGTCAATATTCACGTCTTTTTCAACACAGAAATAGCTGTGACCTATTCTGAATCCGTTGCCTAAAGATGTATCTTTGCTGATGTCGTCGTTTAATTTTTCCACCACCGCAATAAGATTGTCAAATTTTGAATTGCCGATGCTCTCCCGATAAGCCTTGAATCCGTCTGATTGGAACGCAGGCGATAAATCAAAAAACGCAAAACGACGGCGCAGAGCATAATCAATCATCGCAAGGCTTCTGTCGGCAGTGTTCATCATACCGATAATGTGTACGTTTTTTGGGACTGTAAAATCCTCTTTTCCATATAACAAGCGGATAGAGTCCCCACGCTTATCACCTTCGATTAGCATGAGAAGTTCCCCGAATATTTTACTGAGATTCCCGCGGTTTATTTCGTCGATAATAAAGAAATACGGTACATTTTCATCATCTACTTCTGCGAGTTTGCAAAAGTCGTAAAACGGACCTCTTCCAAGTTCAAACTTTTCGCCGTCGGGTCGCCAACCTCGCACAAAGTCCTCGTAGCTGTAGCTTTGGTGGAATTGCACGACCTTTACACGGCTCGTGTCTTTTTTCTCCATTATCGAGAAAGCGAGTCTTTTCGCCGCAAATGTCTTTCCAACACCGGGTGCACCTTGCAGAATGACGTTTTTCTTGCGCAACAATAACTCTTTTAAAGTGTTGTATTGTTTTTCGCTCATATAAACATCCGTGAGGAAATCTTCCTGTGTGTAAGATGTATAATCTATTTCCGGTTCATCTTCTTCGATTTCTTCAAGAAATAAAGCTTCGAGTTTTTCAACATAATCCGTGTATGGAGTTATATCGGTCAAGGTCTTTTGAACAGCTTGTCCCGGATGTGTTTCTTCAACAAAATGAGTCCAGTTCACCTGCCGAGTATGTTTGTATTCCTCGCGCTCATCGTCAAATATGTAATCTGACTCGACAACGCCGCGCCCCAAAACTAAAGCCTGTTGACACTAAAAATGCTTAATAACAACATCTAAAATCATAGCAAAATAAATGACGGCAAGATAAGACGTGTCAAGCTTATCATACCTTGTGAAAACCTTGCGAAACCGCTTCAATCTT
>WRMK01000028.1 GCA_009777155.1 Oscillospiraceae bacterium | reverse complement strand
ACACTAAAATCTCTCGGCACAAAACCGCATAGGCAATAGCTTTTGCGCCGATTTATTTTGTGTTTCTTTCAAGTTAATTTACTATATTACTACTACGAGGAGATGTCGGTCGCGGAAATCGCGGCGCAGTTGGCGGTGCAGGAGACCACCGTGCGAAACCGCCTTGCGCTTGCCCGCGACAAAATCCGCAAGACTTTGAAATCGCTCGAAAAGGACGAGGGCTTGAAGCTCTACATGAGCGCGCCGCTGATTCTTGTCCCGCTTTTGCACTTGAGCATGAGGAATACGCAAATCACTGCAAACTTGCTCGGTAGTATAATCAGCAGTCTGAGTAATCAAGGCATTGACAACGAAAGGCTTGTCGAACCTATTGCCGAGGGCACAATTCCGCAAAACGTAAAAATCCTGCAACTGCAAATGAACACAGTCACCAACATTTGTGCAAAATAACCAATATATATATATATATTGGTTATTTTGCTAATAGCACCAAAAAGTAAATTATGGTATAATTAGGTTATCAAATTTATTTTTAAGGAGTTATGAAATGAAAAAGATTATTTCAGCATTACTTACAATTTCTCTCGCTTTTTCTCTTACAGCCTGTGGTGGCGAAGAAGCCGCCCCCGAAAGCACAGGCTCTCTGTCTGACTTGATTCAAAGAATGGGCGAAGAACCCCCGCAGCAACCCACCGCAGATGTTCAGACGCCCGAAACTAACGACAACAGCAGCCCCACGCCGCCCCCCGATGAACCCACGAACCCCATAGCTCAAAAACCTACTGTTGACTGGGAACGAGCTGTAAATCCCCCGGCAGATTTATCTGCCGCAACCAAAGACGACTTCTCTTACAAATATGATTCCAGCTTAAACGGCATCGTAATCACTAAGTACACCGGTAACGAAACCAGTGTCATAATCCCCGAAACAATCGAAGACGAGCCTGTTATGAAACTCGACAATAATACTTTTGCAGGGAATAAAACAATCGAATATATTTATTTTCCTAATAACTTACAAGAAATTCACGGCGATGCATTTAAGGGTTGTTCCGAACTCACCCTCGTAATTCCGGAAAACATTGAACTTACAGGTTTAGATTCATTCTTTGACCCGAGTGTCAAAAATTTTATATTATCTGATAATATGCTCGGATTGAATAATTCGGCTTATCTGCCGTTTTTTCAAGAGCTAAACAAGAACGCTAATCTGGAAACTATCAAATATAATGACACAGAATATATTTTTAATGACAATCGAATTAATATAGTCTCTGAATTATACAATCTCGTTACCGGTAGTGACTATACCTCAGACATTGAGATGGCCGAAATCTGGGATTATAAGTACATAACTCTTCTTTATGAACATGTCAATTTCCTTGATTCTGATATTCGAGGTATAGCCGTGACAAACTATAAATCAAGCAATTCTGATATCAAGGTAACGATTCCATCGGAAATTGAAGGAACCCCAGTCGTATCTTTAGGTATTTTTGGATATGCACCATCATCTTTATCTCTATTTTCATCAACCAAAAATATTATTGAAATTGTTATCCCAAATACCGTATGCGTAATAGGTTCTAATGCTTTTGAAAATATGAAAGATTTAAAAGCTATTAATATTTCTGATAATATAGAAATAATTGGGGACTATGCCTTTAAAGATTGCGTTCTGCTAAACATTACGCTCCCACAAAATCTTAAATATCTTGGATTTGAAGCGTTCACAAATTGTGCTTCATTAACAAATATAACACTTCCACAAAATCTTAAACATCTTTACCGTGCATTTAGTGGTTGCCCAAATATTAAAGAGTTAATAATCCCCGATAGCATTGAATCTATAGGCTTTTCTTTCACAAGTCGTGGACTTTATGCCAGCGTTGCAGATATTGACGACTATTTAAATTTCACAAACATGACAGTAATTTATCGTGGGGTTGAATACACCAACGCTCACGAATTGTTTCTCGCAATAGAACCATATTTTTCAGATTCACTTAAAGAACGTGTTGAAGATGCCAGACAAGCAAATTCATTTTTATAAAAATTGTCAATTTCTCAACTTTTACTAAAAACTATCCCCTGCGAGTTGAACAGAACCAGTAAAAACGGACAATAGACAAAAGCCCCCTGTTTAAGGTATAATAAAACAGGGGGTATATCTATGCCAAGACAATATACAAAAATAAAGGAACATGAAAAAGAAATCATAAAAATGATAGAAAAAGGCTATACAAAAAGAGAAGTAGCAGAACATTTCGGTTTCAAAGACAAATACACAGTAAAACAATTTATGAAACGATACAAGAAAAATCAAAAGAAAATAGAATTAGGAGTATTACCTAAAAGACGCGGACGACCGCCCAAGGATTACAAACCAAGTGAAGCAGATAAAGACAATGAAATAAAACGGTTAAAAATGGAAAATGAGCTACTGCGGGATTTTCTGCGGCTCGCCGAAAGGAGGTGAAAAAAAGCGTGAAATATTTGGTAATTTTTCGGCACAAAGAAAAGTATTCGGTGACGGTCATGTGCAATTTTTTCGAGGTTTCGCGAAGCGGGTATTACGATTTTATCAAGCGAATGGATAAACCGGCGTTCGATGAGCCGCTTGCAGAAAAAATCGCAGAATGTCAGCGGCTCACGAATAAAACCTACGGTTACAGGCGGGTTCACATCTGGCTTGAACGGCAGGGCGTGCATCGCAATCCCAAAACCGTGCTTCGTGTTATGAATAAATACGGCTTGCTTTCTGAGATTCGGCGGCGCAGAAAATACAAGTATATGGGTCAGCAGCTTCACCGATACGAGAACCTCTTAAACCGTGATTTTCATGCCGACAAGCCGAATCGGAAGTGGGTGACGGACATTTCGTACATTCACACAGGGCAAGGCGTTTTGTATCTTTCCGCCATTCGCGACCTGTACGACAACAGTATTGTCGCCTACAAAACCGCTTCGGAGCAGACCGTCAATCTTGTTTTGAACACGGTCAGAGCCGCTAAACAAAAAGAAGCGGTCACTGCGGATGTGCAACTCCACAGTGACCAAGGGTTTCAATACACCTCTCACGGTTATTTTAACCTAGCTAAAGAATATCATATCACGCCGTCAATGTCAAGGCGCGGTAACTGTTATGATAATGCTCCGGCTGAAAATTTCTTCGGAATACTTAAATCTGAGTGCATTAACCGACAGAAAATCAAAGATTTTGCCATGGCAAAATCTTTGATTGATGAGTACATCTACTTTTACAACAACGAACGTATTCAAATCAAAACGAAACTGACGCCGCTTGAACAGCGACGCCGGTATTGTTAAGTCTTTTCCCTTGACGGGGGGTGTTTTTTGTACAGTCCGTACAATTTGGGGCGATTCAACTTTTACAGGGAGTTTTTCTATTGTGGTAAAGGCGGCAGGGGGCGGGGGGGTCCCCTGCCGCCCTACTCACCGAATCACCCCTTGCACCACCATCCGCCTATCATTATTAGTCCCGATACAAGTAGAAAGCGTGACGACCCGCGCCGCATCGCTCGGCGCGCCATTGCGCTCCAAAAACGCCTCGAACGCGCCCGCCGTGCCGAAACTCAAAAAGTATGCAGGGTCGCTTATGTCGGTCTCGCGTGCCGAAAAAATCTCGTACTCGTACAACTCCGCGCCGATATTGAGGGTAATCGTCGGGTGTGCCGCCAAATAATCCGCGTCCATGAACCGATAAAGCCCGCCGAACATCAGCTCACCGCTACCCTCGGCGCGGGCTTGGTGGCCGTAGATTATAATATGCTGTGTCTCAATGTTGTCGAAGTCCGCGAAATCGGTCCACCTGTTGCGAAAATCCATGAAAATCGCGCCCACTCTGTTTTTCTCACCCTTGAAAGTCGTCTCCAAATACTTCACGTTGTCGTCGCCGCGCACCACGGGATAGTCCACCTCCGTGCCGTCAATCGTCAGCCACGCGACGTACTCGGGGTTCATCTCGCGCAGTAACTCATCTATCTGCAACTCCTGTTCGCGCAGCCGCCGCAAGTCGGCGTTTTCCCGCTTCGCCGCCGTAATATCGCGGTAATGCAACACCACAGGCACAGCAAACCCCACCGCGCAAACCAACGCAAGCACCGCGCAAATCCGAATAATCTTGGTCTTCTTGGCTTGTTTTTGCAGTTCCTGTTGCCGCTGTTCCTGTTCTTGTTTCAATTGCTCGGCTTTCTGCTCTTGCTCTTGTTTCAATTGCTCGGCTTGTTCCGGGGTTAATTGCACCGGCTTTTTCTTCTTGTTGTTTTTACTCATTGGGTACACCTCGCATTTTATGTTGATTTAATTTTTTCAGTGCGGACGACCGAGGGCGGTCGTCCCTACGTTTTATGTTGATTTAATTTTGATTAGATTTTGCACGGACGACCGGGGACGGTGGGTCGGCAGGGGGTCTGTGTCTGCGCCAACTCAGTGAATCGCATGCCCGCCACACAAACCTATCATCTCCCGCAACATCTTCATCAAGCTTTCCCCTTGGCGACTTATAGGTTCGCTACACACAAAAAGTCTTCCCGCATAATGGGTTCTTCTATCTACAAAATCTTTTAGACGCGAGAGTTATGTTTATGCAACTGGAAACGCGGGTCGTGCGATTCATCTGTGGTGGCGCAGACACAGACCCCCTGCCGACCCACCGCTCCCGGTCGTCCCCACGGTTGATTGAATTTTATCACACGGGCGAACACAGTTCGCCCCTACGTTGCAGTATCTTAAAAGTAGGATTTAGGCGTGCAACCAATCCGGAAGCCATTTTTCACTGACCGTCCTCCTAATTACATCAAATATGTAGTCGTAGCCGAAAGTGCCGAATTCCCGCACGCCGTGCGCGTTTGCGAGGTCTTCGGTGTAGTCTTCAAGCGGGTAGATTCGCACCGCGCTGTACTGCCGCTCAAAATGGGTGACAATCGGAATCAGCACTGCACCCTCAATCCGCACCTCCCGCGTTGCCGCATTTACCACAACATCAAACGACAACACCCCGCCAATCATGGTCTGCGGTATGTTTTGGCAGGAGATGAAATTCGCAAGGCTGTACGCGGTCAAAGTCCGCCGCCCGTCTGTGGCCTCAACCCACTCAATATCCCGCAAAACATGCGGGTGTGTGCCGAGAATTATGTCCGCGCCCGCATCGCTCATGACCTGCGCCGCCACTTGCTGATAGGCTTCAATTTGGTCGCCGTTCTCCGCGCCCCAGTGTAGGAAAACTACGCAGACGTCGGAAATTTCCTTGGCACTTTTGATTTCCGCGGCTACCCGCTCAAGCTCTTTCGAGTCGCCGATTTCGAGGACACTGTTGCTCGGCAACACCAAGCCGTTCAAATGCTCGGTGTAGGACAAAAACGAAAAGACTACGCCGTCAATTTCCTTTGTGCGTATATTTGCACGGTCTTCCAAATCGCGGTACGCCCCGACGACTACCGCGTTATAGAGAGCCCCCCGCTCCTCCCAGTAATCAAGACACGCCGAAAGCCCCTCTACACCTTGGTCGAGCGTGTGATTATTCGCAATCGAAAAGACATCGAAGCCTATGTCAATCATATGCTCACCCAAGGCGTTCGGGCTGTTGAAATAGGGGTAATTCGACGGCGGGTAGAGGTCGTTACAGATTAAAGTTTCTTGATTTATCATCGCCAAATCGTGCCGCGAAATCAAGTCGGCAATATTCTCATAAGCGGGCGCAAAATCATACTCGCCCACGCCCTCCGCCCGCCTGTCAGCCTGTGCATAAATCGGCGAGTGGATTAAATTATCGCCCGCCGCAACCGCAGTAATCCGTATAAATTCGGGTTCTGGCGGTTCGGGCGGTTCGGGTTCAACAGGCTCAACAGGCGTCACGGGTTCCTGCACGCCCCCGTCCTTGTCAGGATTATCGGCAATCTCGACACTCGCAGGCTCATCAACAAAACCGTCAACCGTCAACTCCTCACAAGCCGACAACAGCAGGACTGCGGATAATAAAAGTATTGCTAACTTTTTCATAATTATGACCGTCCTTTGTGTAGGGGCGCGCATTGCGCGTCCGTGGGTTTTCGCGGGGCGGGGGGTGCAGAATGCAGAAATGATAATGCAGAATGCAGAAATAAATATAATTATTATGTTTATTTCCGTCGGAAAACCACCTTAAAACTAAATTATTTCTGCATTCTGCATTCTGCATTCTGCATTCTGCATTATCTCAAAGCTGTTCCGGGAAAATAAAACTCCAAAATATCCTTATAATTATACCCGAACTGCCGCGCCAAAATATTCGCGCCGTTCTGGCTCATGCCGACGCCGTGTCCGTAGCCGTACATGATGAAAGTGAATCTGTCTGTAGCGGAATTGTAGGTAAACTCGAACGCGGCGGAGCGCAGTGTTCTTGTCCCGATAATATCGCGGAAACGCCGCCCGGTAATCTGCATGGTTCTGCCGTCACTGCCGACATATGACGTCTGCCCGCCAATCGACATCTCCCCGACATAGACCGTATCGACATAACTGCTGATTTTCAACCACTCGGCTGGGTCTCCGCTCAGGCGGATTCCCGTCTTGTCAAGCACCGCAATCATAAGCTCGTTAGACGATATAGTCATCACCGTGCCTTGGTTGGGGTCGTGCTCCTTGTCGAAATCGGTGTGAATACTCCGCAGATACGGGAAATCCGTACCCCAAACATTCAAAGCAGATGCGGTGTAACCCGCACTGGACGCGTAATAATGGGTCTGTGCAAAGTTTCCGTCGTAATACAACGCCTGCCCCAAAACCTCCCGCACGCTGTCCGTCACCCGCTCGGACGCCACGTTCGCAAGCTCGTGCCGTGCAGAACCGCCCGTTGACCAGAGCGAGATATAGGTGTACGCCGCGACCGCCTGCGCCTTCAAGGCCTCGGGGTGAAACGCGCTGCCCATCTCGAGTTGCACGATTCGCGAAACGATATTCAGCGCGGTATCGGTGACTTCGCCTGTGGGCGTTATGACCGTGAATCGCTGTGAAAGCGCGTCTTCGTTAATCGGCGTGGGTTCAGGTTGGGGTTGCGGTTCGGGGTCGGGTGGTGGGGGCGGTGTCGGCGCGGGGGTAGGCGGGGGGGTTGGTGCGGGTGTAGGTGGTGGGGTCGGTTCGGGTTCGGGTTCGGGTTCAATTTCGGGTGTAACTTCCGGCTCAGGTTCGGGAATCGGCACAGTCTCCGAAGTCGCTATATCATCGTTCGCAATCGTCATTTGCCTGTTCGGCTCGAATTGCGGCGGGTAATCCCCGAAAGTCGGCTTAGGCTCGTTAGACGGATTGATTTCGACATTGCCCGCAGTAAGGCTGACATCGCTCCCGCCCATCTGCAAAAGGTCTCGCACAGACGGCGCGAATTCAAGGCTCTCATCGGCAAAGCGAAGCTCGTGAACGTCCGCATCCTCAATCACGCCCGTAATCCCGAACAGCCATATATAAACCGACAACACCAAAAGCGCGGCGGCACATTTTAACAGTGATGAATTGCTCATATTTTCCCTCCCGCCCTTTTTCTAATGAATAGTGAATAAGGAATAATGAATAGTTATTTTAATTCATTATCGCAGAAAACATTGTAGAGTTCTAAATTATTCAGTCGGATAATCGTCGCGTCGCTTTAGCGACCAGCGACACCACAATTATTCATTATTCATTATTATTTATTCATTGTCCGAAGTCCTTGATATACCCCGTATCCCAATTCCGTCCGCCCCACCCGGCGGGCGCGTAGTACTGGTAATACGCCTCGAACATTTTGCGGTTCAGCTGGCCCTGCTCGTTCACGCCGCGATTGTCTATGAAGGCGTCGATTTCCTCCTCCGAGAACATGAAATACTCGTCGTCCCGAACCCGCCTTGCCGCTATAATCAGCCGCACGCTCGAGTCCGCGCCATTCGCAAACATCGAAAAATCGCAGGTAACAAGCAGCAGCAATTCATCGCCATATTCAATGTCCACGTTGGTGTAATAAAAGCTCCTGTCCAAAATATCGGCGACATAATTATCAAAGGCGGTTTTATTTTCAAAGTAGATATTATTCACATGATTATACTGAAAAACTTCACCTTGATGTGCGCGGGTATTGCTCTGGAAGACCGCAAATATTTTATACTTGCCCTCCTCAAAGAGAGTATCGAATTTGATTACAGGATTAGTCTTCAAAAACTCGAAAGAATCCACGCCATGATTGCCGGGGCGGTAATAGGTCAGCGGCTGAAACATGTGGTGTGTAATCAGATTATGCCCATACAAAATAGTGTTGTGCGGGCGTTCGGCATAGGTGAAATGCCCCTCGTAATCGGCGAAAACCGCGCCGTTCTCGTCGGTGTTTTTGTTGCGGTTGTGGTGGAGATAATACTCGTTGTCGGTGTACTGATACACAGGGTATTGAATCCACGGGTCAATCTCGACATACCCGACAAAATCATCGTTGTCCAAATAGAAGGTATCGTAATACTTACCTATAACATTAACCTGCTTAGTTTCCGCGTTATGTTGCCTATCGTCGGACATGGGGATTGAAATTACTTCCGAGCCGCCGTAGTCTTCTAATTGGGTCAGCATACCGAGGTGTTCATTGCGTATTCTAATATCCCGCATCACATAAAAGTCTATGATTTGATAGCCCGCCCAGACCATAAGCCCTAATGAACCCAAAAATATAATCTTCCTGATAACATCGCCCGCCTTATCGCCTTTCCACGGAAAAAGCCCGTGCAAAATCCCGATGAAGATGTTCTCCTTGCGGGTAATAACCTTACGCTCACCGCTCCTTCTCTGCGGCCTCTTATCAAATTCCGGCACCTTTAATTACCTCCTTAATTTCAATGAATAGTGAATAAGGAATAATGAATAAGTTTGGTGTCGCTCCGCGATGATTTCCAATTGAATAGTTTAATACTCGCAATCCGTTCTCTCGCGATTGCTGAAATTTGAAGTCGCAATCCGTGGCTTCACACCTATTAAAGTCTAAAACCGTCGCAAAGCGACACCACAACTATTCATTATTCCTTATTAATTATTAATTATTAATTGCAAGCTGTTCCTCTAATCCCTCAACAAACCTTAAATCCCACTTTCTCCCCCCCCACGCGCCACCCATGACTTTATAGTAGTGCTCGAAGTAGAGCGGGTCGGGGTTTATGTAGGCTTGCTCGGTGTCCACTGTTGCGTCCTCGCCGTCCCGCACTCGCCGCGCAAAGACTGCCACGCGGGTCTCGACATTCCTGCCGAGCGGTGCGTAGTAGCAGGTCGAGAGGGTGAGAATTTCATCGCCATATTTCAAGTCAACATCGGGGTTATAAAACCCGCTCCTGTCCAACACATCTTGTATAAAACCATAGAAACTTGCCTTATCGGGGAACTCCCGCCTCCTGTGATAATCGAAGACGTCGTCGAATTTATCCTCGTCAACATGGACGTAGATTGCCGCAAAAACCTTATACAACCCCGGCTCGTATAAATTATCGAACTGTATAATCGGGTGTGCTTTGTAGAAATCAAGGCTTGCGGGCGAGTGTCTGTAGGGAAAATAATGCGATACAGGCGCAAACATACTACCATCGCCCACGTTATGCCCATAGATAATAGTGTTGTCGGGGCGGCTTTCGGCAGTAATCGGGAATCGCCACTCGGCATATATAGACCCGACCTCGCTGTAATTGTGGTAAAAATCTTTTTCTAAGTAGTAGAAATTTGAGCCGGCTGTCCTTCCGTCGCTTAATTCGCGGCGGTACTGAAGCACGGGGTAGCCCCTGCGAACGCCGTCGGTCCCGACCGGCCCCATCGCGGAAGACCCGTCCTCGTTCGGAATCGTCAGCCAACCTACCATGTCGCTGTTCAAGCTGTACAATTCTATGTATTTGTCTTGAATACCGGGCGCGGTGTCCCGAATTTCCCGCGCCGTTTCGGGCGCAATGGCAATCGTCCCGCCAAACTCGGCACGCTCGACAATGTCCGCAATATTATTAAACACAGCCTGATTCGCGGTATTCCTATTCATGTTCCCGAAAATCACCACAAGACAAACAGCGGCAGTAAACACCGCAGCAAAAAACAAAGTCTTGCGAACCAATTCAAACCCGGAATCGGTTTTTGAAGGGAATATATTTTTGATTAGTGACAAAAAACCACCCCGCATTTTAATGAATAAGGAATAATGAATAAGGAATAATTGTGGTATCGCTTGTCGCTAAAGCGACGCGATGATTTCCGATTGAATAATTTATAACTCGTGTGACATTCTTTCACAACTGCGAAAATCCAAACTCGCATTAGTTTTTTCACGCCTATCAGAGTCTGAAAACCGGTCGCCAACGGCGACACCAAAATTATTCATTATTCATTGTTCATTATAACTTAACAATTTAGAGGTATCCCAAACCCTCCCCTCCCACGGGTTCCCCCAGTTTCTTGCCTGCAAATCGAAGGGCAGATACTTGGTGTTGAGGGTGGCTTTGCTGGTGTCAACTTCGGGGTCTTCGCCCTCGCGAACCCTGCGCGCGAATACGCCTACGCGGGTGTCAATATTGTTGCCGAATGGGTAGTAGCAGGTTGAGAGGGTGAGGATATTGTCGCCGTATGTGATGTCAACATCGGTGAACAGCACGCTTCTGTCCATTATATCGAGAATATACTCGTTGAAGTGGTCCTTGTCGCTGAACTCCGGCACAATGTAGCGGTAAACCTCGCCATACTGCTCCTCTGTATTGAAGAAACAGACCGCGAAAACCTTCCACTCCATCTCCTCATACAGCGAATTGAAAATAACTTTAGGGTGATTCTTGTAAAAAGTCAACTCCCAATCGCGGTATTCATAGGCTTGAAAATATCGGGTCAGCTTGGTGAAATAATTCCCCGAGTAGATATTATGCCCGAAAAGTACCGTATTCGCCGACAAATCCCTGCCGTCGAACCGATTGCGGAAGTCGGCGAAAATCGCGCCGCCCGCGCTGGGCTTGTGGTCGAAAGTGTGGTCGAGATAGTAACTGTTATTATCGGTTTGATAGACTAAGTAATTTATGGTATACCTGTTGAGGTCGTCATATGCCAAGTCTTTGGACAAGTCGGGGAGCAACACATGCCCGACGAGGTCGTTATTTTGGTTGTAATAATAGAGATAATTCTCCATAATATCGGGCTTTGTCTCGTTGATTTTGGCACGGTCTTCGTCGGAAATCTCGACCTGCCCACTGAAAATTTCACCCATTTTCTGGTCAATCCGCCACTGTTGATAATATTCATTGACGACATCGTAAAGCAACCCGCCGCCGAAATAGACAAAGCTCCCGAACGCGCCGATGAAGATAATTTTACGCGCCCCTTCAAAAATACTGTCGCCCGTGCAGGGGAAAAACCGCATCAGAAGCCGCACAAAAAGGCTACGCTTTTTGCCGTTCTTATACAGATTCCGACTTTTTGGACGGATATTATAGCTTGCTTTTACTGTTGCCATTTTTTATCGCTCCCATGGTCGGGCGTGGAAACCCGACCCTACATTTCAGTTTCAATTACCGCCGTCAGCAGTACCAACGCCTGCCGTACCGTTTCAAGGCGTATGGCCTCGCGGCTGTGTCGGTCAATCGTCAAGTGCAGTGTTCTTGTTTTATCCCCATATGAACAGCCAACGAACACAGTCCCCACGGGCTTTTGCGGCGTACCGCCGCCCGGCCCTGCTATGCCTGTGACCGAAACGCCGATGTCGGCACATGCGGCAGTGCGAATCCCCGCCGCCATTTCAGCGGCGCACTCGGCCGACACCGCCCCGAAGTCCCGCAAAGTCTGCGGCTTTACGCCCAGATACTGCTCCTTAATCCTGTTAGCATAAGCGCAAATCCCGACTTCAAAAACCCCCGATGCACCATTCACGCTCGTAATCGCGCCCGACAACAAGCCCCCGGTGCAACTTTCAGCAGTCGCAAGGCGCAAATTCCTCACACCTAATAATTTTACTACATCAGCCGCCCATTTGTCAATACAAGCGGGCATATTGTCAAAAAATATACACATAATTTTACGATTCTTTTCATGTTTAGTTAATTTTAACCTAATTTTTGCCGAAATATTTCACAGTTGTATTCTCCATGAAATTCTCGATAAATTCAAGTGTAAGCCGCTCCTCAAGCCGCTTCACGTCCGCTAAGTGCGGCTTGGTTTTGGGGCGTTTCGGGGTGAAAACAGTACAGCAGTCTTCGTAGGGCAGTGTCGAGATGTCAAAAGTGCCGATTCGGCGGGCAATCGCGGTGATTTCAATCTTGTCCATGCCGATTACAGGGCGGTAAACAGGCACAGGCGCGGCATCGTCTGTGCAAATCAGTGCGGCGGGTGTCTGGCTTGCGACCTGCCCGACGCTCTCCCCCGTAATCATCGCCTAGTAATAACGCTGTACTGATAGTTTTCCCGCAATTTTGAACATTAATCGCCTTAGAAGAATCGTCATGTACTCGTCGGGGCATTTGTCGCGGATTTCCTCCTGTGCAAGGGTGAGGTTTACGCTGAACAGCTTGAATTCGCCGCAGTACTCTGCCAATCGTTCGCACAGGCTCTCGACCTTCATCAAGGCGCGTTCGGAGGTATACGGCGGGCTTTGAAAGTGCAACATGTCCACCGCCAAGCCCCGTTTCGCCATCATCGACGCCGCCACCGGGCTGTCAATCCCGCCCGACAACAGCACCAACGCCTTACCCGACGTCCCCACCGGGATTCCCCCCGCACCCTGCAACCGATTCGCGCAGATAAACGCGTTAAAGTCGCGGATTTCCAAGCCAACAGTTACATCGGGCTTATGCACATCTACTTTCAAATGCGGATACGCCTCCAAAACCGCCCCGCCAAACTCCCGCATTAACTCCATCGAGTTCATCGGGAAAGTCTTGTCGGCACGCTTGGCATCGACCTTGAAACTGCGAATATTCGCGCTCATTAAGCGGTCTTTCAAGTACGGAATCCCGAGCCGTACAATCTCGCTGTAATCCTTTGGCAGTGAAACAGACCGTTGCACTGCGCCGATACCGTAAATGGTCAGCAGTCGCCGTTCGACCTCGTCAAGGTTGATTGATTCGGCACTACCGGGCGTAATATACACCGTGGACTGGTGCCGCTCGTACGCAAAACTGCCCAAAGAACCGAGCCGTTTCTTTATATTGCTAACTAACTTGTCCTCAAAGACCCGCTTGTTAAGCCCTTTCAAGGCGATTTCGCCGTATTTTGCCATAAAAACTTCCGACATGTTTTTCATCAAGCCCTTTCTACACAAGACTGCACTTAAAAGTTTCACAACCCGCACTTATGCGGCTTGACTTCAAGGTCACGTCCCAAACCTTTCTATCCCCATCTTCAACACTTCCACGAACCTCTCGACTTCAGCCACGGTATTCTCGTCCGAAAAGCTAACGCGAATCGCGCTGTCTATGCCGCTATCCGACACACGAAAACCCGATAACGCCGCGCTTTTCTGCCCCCGCGCACAAGCCGAGCCGCTCGAAACATATATGTCTTTTTCCGCCAAATAATTCAGCATAATCTCGCTCTTTATGGGTTTTTTGTTTTGGTCCCGCACCGAGAAATTGACAATATTCGGCAGATTACCCCAACTATTTATGACAATGTTGGTGTCGCTCAAAAGTTGCTGTAATCTGCTTGAAAGTTGCGTTAAATGTTCATGGTC
This sequence comes from Oscillospiraceae bacterium, assembly GCA_009777155.1. Lineage (GTDB taxonomy): Bacteria > Bacillota > Clostridia > Oscillospirales > Ruminococcaceae > Ruminiclostridium_E. The sequence goes on along the minus strand of WRMK01000028.1, from coordinate 7,078 downwards.
GTAACGGAAATTATCCACCGCCGCCCCGAACGCGGCAATCAGCTCAACAGGCTCAGTCCCCGGTCGCAAGCCGTACTGCTGGCCCCCGCCGACAAACAACGATTTCAGATTTATATCGCGCTTGCCCTTCACATACAGCGCGCCTACCCCCTTAAACCCGTGAATCTTATGGGCGGAAATGCTGATTAAATCGCCATTCACAGGCGTTCTCAAGAACCCCTGCGTCGCATCAACGTGCATTATGCAGTAAGGGGCGTACTTCCTGACGGCTTTATAAATCTTTTCGGTGTCAATGGCAAACCCGGTCTCGTTATTGACCGCCATGACACTTATTAAATAGGTCTTCATGTTAAGCCACTTGATAATCTCGTCCTCAAAAGACTTGCCTTTTTCGGGGTAGAGATACGTTACCTCCTCGCCTGCCGTCACAAACCCGCGCATGACCTGCAATACCGAGGGATGCTCAACCCAAGTCGTAATAATATTGCGTTCCCCGCGAGGTCTTATGTAGACGGCGGGTTTTAAGCCTAAGAGGGCTAAACTGTTGCTCTCGGTCCCGCCCGACGTGAAAATCAGCTTGCAGTCGGGGGTGGACGGCAGTTTCGCGAGGATTGACTTCCTCGCCGATGTAATAATTTTCTCAGCCTCAATCCCGCCCTTATGCAAGGCGGACGGATTGGACCAGTTGGCGCGAACGCAGTAGTTAAAAGCGTCCACAGCCGCCTTACAAGGCTTTGCCGATGCGGCGTTGTCAAAATAAATAATACTCATATAATTATTATAGCACATATTGAAATTATTTTCAATAGTCAACCTCCTATAAAAAATTTGTTGAATTTTGTAATAAAGTTGTAACTTTTGTGGCTTGAAAATCGTTTTATTTTATGGTATACTAAGACAAGCAGATTGACAAGCAGATTATTTAGATAAAGGAAAAGTGTATGAAAAAGACAGTGATAGCGGCGTTTTTGCTTATAATTGCGGTGGTTTTATGCGGTTGCGGTAAGACCGAGCCTGTAATTCCCGACCCGCCTGTGACTTCGGACCCGATTGAGAACCCCGATTATTCGGATTCCGAGGACGGTAACACGGACGACAATTCCGACTCGACAATCCCGCTCAACGCCACCGATTCGCCCTACAACCGCGATACCGAGCCTTTCGAGGTCGAGTATCCCGAAGTTTCGGAAAATGGCGACATGCAATTCGCCCCGATTGAGGAAAATATGTTGGTGCTAACGGCGCAGTCCCTGCTCGGCGTGCCGTTTGCGGACGGCGGCAGTACGCCCGACACAGGCTTCGACAACTCGGGGTTCATTCACTATGTCTTGAGCCAAAACGGCTACGTCAATTGCCCGCGCGGGCTGTATGAGCAGTCGGTGATGGGCAACCACGTCGATTCAATAGCCGACTTGCGGTCGGGCGACTTGGTTTTCTTCTCGGACAGCGGCGACAAAGCCCAGTTCGGCGGCATATATATTGGCGGCGGGATTATGATAAGCTGCCGAATGCCCGGCGAAAGTGTCAGCGAAATCGACATCACATCAAGCTACTACAGAACCGCATACTTCACGGCGGTACGGGTGATTTAATGCAGAAACGCATTATAATGCAGAAATGATAATGCAGAATGCAGAAATAATTTAGTTTTAATGCAGTTTTCCGACGGAAATGTGCGTTGTAATTTTATTTATTTCTGCATTCTGCATTATTATTTCTGCATTACAATGCGTTAATGGTAGTAGTACATATTCTCCTCCGTCCTCTGCATAAGCTCCAGCATCGGCGTGTAATCCACGTCCTCTACGTCCCACTGCCGACCGTGCAACTCCTCTAAGTTGGTGAGACCGGCGAGCGGCGTGAAGTCGGTGATTTGATTGCTCTCTACATCGAGGTGTTCCAACGCGAACAACCCCGACAGCGGCGTTAGGTCTCGAATTTGATTCATGCCAAGCCACAGTGTTTTCAACCCCGTGAGACCTGCAAGCGGCGATAAATCCACTATGCCGTTTGAGCCTACATTCAAACTTTCCAAGGCGGTAAGCCCGGCAAGCGGCGATAAATCAGTTATTAAATTGCTTGAAAGTGTCAGCGTTTCCAACCCCGTGAGATTTGCAAGCGGCGACAAGTCCGTTATTAAATTGCTTGCAAGTGTCAGCGTTTCCAGACCCGTGAGATTTGCAAGCGGCGATAAATCGGCTACCGAGTGACCTATCAATGTCAACTCGGTGAGGTTGACAAGCGGGGCGACAAACGATATGTCGTTTTCCTCGTATCCATCCCTATAACCGCCGTGTATAGTTAACTCTGTAAGCCCCACCAGCGTCGCCAATTCCTCCATATCGCCTATACCGCCGTTGTACCGCAGTGTCAGCGAGGTCAACTTGTCAAGGCCGAGCAAGGGCGCAATGCTTGCAATTCCTCTGCCTTGAATGTAGAGCGTTTCAAGGTTTACGAGCGATTCGAGCGGTTCAAGGTCGAGGTCCCAAGCCCTGAGCGTAAGCCGCAATTCATTCAGCGAAACAAGCCCGGCAAACCGCTCAAAGTCTACCAAATACTTGTTGTCACTTGTGTCAATCGAAAGTTTCTCCAAGCTATCCAATCCCTCAAAAGTATACTCGGTCTCGCGGCCGTAATAGCCGCCCTCAATCCGCAGTGACTTGATTTGCGGCAGGTTATGCACTTCAACGACATCATTCGACTCAATTATCCGCAATACTAAATCTTCAAGCGCGGCAACCTCGGCAAGCGGCGATAAATCCAACCCGCCGAACCCGGATAGTGTCAACTTATTTAGGTTTACAAGCGGTGTCAATACCGCGAAATCAAACTTGGTATCATGGATTCGCCTGTCTTGGTCTTGGGTTAGGGTCAGCTCGGTAATTTCTGCAAAAGCCCCAATCCACGCGTAATCCCCGTAGTCAATCCCGCCCACGGTCAGGGCTTTAAGCTCAAGCCCCTCACCCGCGTGTACCTCCTCAATTGCGACATTCCAAAGGGTTATCTCCTCAAGCAGAGGCAGATTTTCGAGCCGCAGTGTGCCAAACTCGCTCTCCGACACGGTCAAGTCGCTCAACGCTCGATACCCGCGGAGTGAAAGTTCCTCGCCGAATCGGCAATAGGTAAGGGTCATCTCCGACAAATTCGGCAACGGACTAAGCGGCGACAAATCCACGTCCGCCAAATTATGGAGCCGCACCGACTTCAAGCTTGCCGCCCCCGTCAAGAAGAACAGGTCGGGGCTTAGGTCGTCGGGCGGAATGTCGCTGTAGATGTCGAACGAGTAGGAAAATCCGTCAAGTTTCGGCACGCCTGCAAAAGTCGCGATTTCGGCGACATCGCTATCGTAAATGGTGACACTTTGCAGTTCGGGCAGGAAGTTGAAGTTGAGCCTTTCGGCGGTCGAGTTGTGGAGGTTTATGCCGGTTAAATTCGGGAACGCCGAAAAGCGGACGTCTCCTTCAAGCGTACAATAGTTTAGGGCCAAAAGTTCTGCTTTCTTAAAGTATTCGGCGAAAGGTAGGCCCTGCCCCCGGAAATTGCTGATTGTCAAATTCGTCACGTTCGGGATTTTTTCAAGGTCACTGAAATCAATCTCGTCAATCGTTCTATCAAAAGCCACTTCCGCAAAATTAATGCCGAAATAACTCACTCTATCCAATCGGCTTTTCGCGACAAAGCCGTCACGGATACCAAGGCTGTCCAAGATAATCTCTTTCACGGTCTCGTCCGCCCAGTCAAAGACGTAGTAGTCGTTCTCGTCGGCAAGGCTCATGTTCGGCAGGCCGACGACGATTTCGATATGCGCGGTCGAGTCGTAGTCGAGTGTTCGCAGCGGGTTTTCCTGAAAGTTGACCCGATGCAGGTTGACGAGATATTTCAGCGGCCGTATATCCTCGACCGAATTGCGGTTGAGATACAACGCCTCAAGGCTCGTCAATGCCGTCAATGGTTCAATGTCCACGATTTCATTGCTCGTCAAGGTCAAGGTGTTAATTGCGGGCAAATCCATTTCGGCGAATGGCGAGAGGTCGGTGATTTCATTTTTGGAAAGGTCAAGCGATTCAAGGCTCTGCAACCCGCTCAAATGCTTCAACTCGGACAAGTCCCCAAGCTTGCAATTGGTAAGCGAGAGATGTTTAAGGTGTTTCAGCCCGCCAATCGTCTCAAAGTCTATATCAATGGCGGCGGCATCGCGATTGGTGCTGTAGCTCGTCGACAAGTCGAGAAAATTGTGGGAAATCGCGAGGTTCTCAAGGCGCGGTGTCTTTTGCAGGTCGCTCAAATCGGTGTAATTTTCAACGTCCAATATCCCAAAGGTGAGACTAAGCCGTGTCATCTCGTCGAGACTGCTTTTCGGCACATAACCGTCGGTTATCCGCAGTGTCCAAATAATCCTATCTCGAATGAACTCATTCTCCCACTGCCAGACGTAATAATCGTCCTTGTCAACGGTCAGATTATGCGGCAACCCGAAGACTTCCAAGCCGCAGAGTGCCGCCGCGTTAATCGCCGCCGTGTCTACAAAGGCAAACGGATTGCCGTTTACAACCAACCCTTGAAGCTTAATCATGTTCAAAAACGGCGTTATATCGGTGAAAGAATTGCCCGCGATACCGAGGTACTCTAAATTTTCATGCCGCAAAATAAGCGCGGTGTCTTCGTCGCTCAACCCGACATTGCTTAAATTGAGCCGTTTCAAGTCGGTAATACCGAGAGTTTCCAAGGCATTGAGGGTAGCCACGCCATTAACTTGACCGGCAGTGAACGAAGACAGATTCTCAAAATGCCGCAAGTCCGACATATCCTCGCCATACCATGATACCCAAATGACGCTTTCAATCTCGTCAAGGTCGCCGCGCCAAATTTCCGCGTCCTCGTCGAATTCGTCAAATTCAAGAGCACGGCGAATGTCCCGCTTGAAATCCTCGCTCACCCACTCAATCGGATAGTCGGCGACTGCGTATATTTGCAGTAACTCCGCGCTGTCCTGCACGTTCGAGATGCCCCGCAGAAGGACGTCCCGCGCTTTAACCCGGTCGCCGCCGTCCGCGTGAATGTTGTACAGGATTACATAGACTTCCTCGTACGCAGGGTCAAGCTCCAACGCCAACTCGTAGAAATTAATCGCCCGCCTTATATCCATAGACGAGTGGTAGCGGTCGGCGCGGTTCTTGAACCGCTCGGCATCGGAAAGGCTGCTGTCGTAATTCACAAGCTGAATTATCCCAAACACAATCAAAGCCAGCACGACAATTCCCCCCGCAATAAAGGGCTGCCTATGCTCCTTGAACAGTTTCAACGCGCGGGCCCTAAAGCCCGTCGCCTGCACTTCGACCACCTGCGAGGCCGCGTTCAGCTCCTCAAAGGTCGGCGGCTGTAAAAGCAATTCGGACTCTTGCGGTTCAATATTAGTTACAACCTGCTCGATTGCAGGGTTTTTCTTTTTCTTTCCCATATTCTCATTATGTCCTCTCTACAGTAACAAGGAATGAAACCTTTCGTTTTCCCCGATTTGCACCGCCGTTTTCAAAGTTTCGCTCCCCCTATGTCTATTTTAACATAAGGGGAGCGAAAAAACAATAACAAATTGGTTACAAAATTATTTAGTTACTTATAATGTCCTTTGCAGGCAGTTATAATTAAATTCCTGCCCTCATCGCCTGTATAAACAAGGCGGTTTACGTCGTCAATTCTGCGGCTGAATTCTTTTTCACCTTTGAGCGGTTCGGGTTTACCGATACCGTCCATAAAGCCGTCACGCACTATGCTTTTGATAAGATTGTTTATTTTTGACAATGTTTTCTTGTCCTCGGTCTGCCATTCCAAGTATTGCTTAAAGCCGTTCTCTGTAAATGTTACTTTCATTTTGCCATTTCCTCAAGTTCTTCCATTGTTTTGACAACGACTTTACCTTCTTCAATTTGCCTGAAAGATTCATCAAGCATTGCCGAATACTCGGCGTTGTGAGCATCCTTTTCGGCTTGTGCTTGTAAATAGGAAAGGTAGCTATACGCTTCCTGTACCCTGTTTTGCGGCAGAATACCAATAATATTGATAATTGCTTCCCTTGTCGCCATAAAAATCCCCCCTTTATATTACTATTATACCACAAAAATTTATCCGCTGTCAACTATTAATTTTCAAGCCGTGACGACACTATCTGCCTTCTGCAAATTCAACTTCTCCACCGCCGCCTCACGCATTTGATACTTCTTGATTTTCCCTGCCGCGTTCATCGGAAACTCGGTGACAAAATCAATGTATTTCGGGACTTTGTGCTTGGCGATTCGCGCTTTTGTGAAGTCTTTAATCTCGCTTGCAAGTTCATCACTCGGCTCAAAGCCGTCTTTGAGAATTATGCACGCCATAATCTCCTCGCCATACTGCTCGTCAGGCACGCCGATTACCTGCACATCGCGAACATATTTGTCGCAGGTATACAGAAAATCCTCGATTTCTTTGGGGTAAATATTTTCGCCGCCCCTGATAATCATGTCGCGGATTCTGCCTGTGATTTTGAAGTAGCCGTCTTCTTTGCGCCGCCGTGCAAGGTCGCCGGTGTGAAGCCAGCCGTCCTCGTCAATCGCCGCAAGTGTCGCCTCTTGCATCTTGTAATACCCCTTCATGATATTGTAACCCCGCGCGCATAATTCGCCGTCTGTGTCATCGGGCAATTCCTCGCCTGTAACAGGGTCGGTGATTTTAACTTCCACCCCGAAAATCTTCCCGCCGACCGTGTTTACCCGCTGTTCAACAGAATCGCTGGTCTTGCTCATGGTAATCGCGGGTGAACTTTCGGTCTGCCCATAGGTAATGCAAATCTCGCTCATGTTCATCTTGTTCAAGACGTCTTCCATGACCTTTACGGGGCAGGGCGAACCCGCCATGATGCCTGTTCGGGCGTGTGAGAAATCGGTCTTGCCGAAATCGGCGTGTTCCAACATTGCTATAAACATTGTCGGTACGCCGTGGAAGGCGGTAATTGCATTTTCGTTTACACACTTCAGCCCTTTAACAGGCGAAAATGCAGTAATCGGGAACATGGTCGCGCCATGCGTCATTGCCGCTGTCATGC
>WRMK01000027.1 GCA_009777155.1 Oscillospiraceae bacterium | reverse complement strand
GCTGTCCTGTTGTATGCCATAAATTTCACCGTAACCTTTCATGTTAATATGTAGGGGCGGGTATTCAACCCCCTGACGTAAGAAAACTTTGCTTTAGCAAAGTTTTAATAGCCGCCAACCGTGCCTTTAATTTAATAAAACAGAATGGGCGGCTATTGCCCGCCCGTTTCGGCGGTTGTGCGTATTTACGGGCGCGCACTGCGCGCCCCTACATTACCAGATATTACATTATATGAATTCCGAATATCTGTTGACATTCAAGTCTAAAAAGGTTATGATTAAATAGGCGAATTAATTTTATGAAAATTAAAATAATTTGGATATACTTGGAAAGGATTGTATAAATGAAAAAAGCTTTAATATATCTTGCAATAACACTATTCATCAACATAGCAATCAGAATAATCAGCCGCCTCTCAATCGGATTCTCGGAATGGTACGCCATGAACGTATACCCGCTGATTGTCGGGGTTCTCGGGCGGTTTTACGGCTCGTCAAGGTTGCCGGTTGTCGAAATCCTGCTCTACATACTCATTCACGCAATCATCGCAGGAATAATCGTGCTTGTGATTCGCTTAGTCAAGCGCAAAAATCCGGGCGGGCGCAGAAAAACCCTGCTGAACGCCGCCGTTGCAGTGGCGTGCGTAATCTCAACAGGGTTCATGCTGTTCCTTTTCGGGTGCGAAATAAATTACCAACGCCGCCCTTTTTCGTACTACAGCGGCTTGGAACTCGGTTTATACAACGCGGAGAATCTGCGCGGAGTTATACTCGAAGTAATCGACGAGCTCCACGAAATTACACCCCGCATAGAGACGGGTGAACAGGGCCAATTCGTAATCCCGCGCGAAAAATTGGACGAACCGCTACGCGCCGCCATGAATCGGCTCGGCGAAATTCACCCGCCGCTCGATACATATTATCCCCGCCCGAAGCCGGTGATTATGTCCGAGCAAATCATGTCCCAGTCTCTAATCGCGGGGATTTTCTCGCCTTTCACAATCGAGGCGTTATACAATGCAAAAATGCCCGACTCGCAAATCCCCTTCACGGCACTGCACGAATTATCGCACCTGAGCGGCTTCATGCGGGAGGACGAGGCGAACTTCATAGGCTTTTTGGCATGCCGTGAAAGCGGCGACAATGACCTGCGCTACAGCGGCTACACAAGCGCGCTCGGCTACCTGCTGAACGCCTATTTCGACGAGGTCTCACTCGAAGAATACCACGAAATCTACCGCGAGATTCCGCCGCAAGTCGTCGCCGAGTTTCAATACAGAGCGGCTTACTGGGACTCCTTCCGCTACAACGACAAGGGCGAGGAGACCGCCATTTCGGCGGCGGCAACCGCCGTCAACAACGCCTACTTAGTCGCACAAGGCCAAGAGGACGGCGTGAAAAGTTACGGGCGGTTTGTGGATTTATTGTTGGCGGATTATTTGGATAGAAATTAAAAATAACGGACACGCTTTGCGTGTCCGTTATTTTTAATTTCGCTTGTAGGATTTTCAATGTAGGGGCGCGCATTGCGCCCGTAAATTTTACTGTCGCTTGTAGGCTATTTCAATGTAGGGGCGAACTGCGTTCGCCCGTGGGATTTTCGGCGATTTTGCAATTTTGCGATTTTGCGCGCCCGTATATTTTAATTTCAAACCACCTCAAAATCAATCATCCCCAACGAAACATTCACCGCCGCACACTTGACCCGCACCTTATCCCCAATCGCGTAAACCCGCCCCGAGAGCTGTTCTATAAGGCTGATACTGTTGTTCGAGGCGCAGACGCCGAGGCTCTCGCCGCTCACCCTGCCCTCGACCGTATTGCCGAGCATGACGAAAAATCCGTTCCCGTTTTGAAGCACCCCGGAAATCACCCCGTCAAACTCCGAACCCACATGTTTCTGCATAAATTCAGCCATGTAAAACTTCTCGCAGTCCCGCTCCGCGCTTATGGCACGGAGTTCCGCAAAGGAGGACTTCGCGGCCGATTCCCGCACGAATTTACCGTACTTTTTCTTGACAAACGACTTATTATTTTTCAAGATATAATCGCTGATAATCCTGTGAACCGTCAAGTCGGGATACCGCCGAATCGGCGAGGTGAAATGGGCGTACTCCCGCATTACAAGCCCGAAATGCCCAAGCGGCTCGTCGGAATATTTCGCCTTCATCATTGCCCGCAGAATCAATATGTTGATAATTCCCGACTCGTCCGTACCCCGCGCCCGCTCGACAATCCCCGCCATGTCCGCCGCCCCGCGCCCGCTCAAAACATATTCTGCTCCAATTAGTGCAAGCGTTTCTTTCAAGGTGTCGATTTTCTCAAGCGTCGGTTCCTCATGCACACGGTAGACGAACGGCATCTCAAGCCCCATGGCAAGCCGCGCCGCGCAATTATTTGCGACCAACATAAACTCCTCAATCATGTTCTCGGACACAGCAGTCGCGCCCGACTCCCGCTTTTGTATATCGACACAAACCCCGTTCTCATCGCAGATAATCTTGCTCTCGCTCGTCTCAATGAACGGCGTGCCGCGGTTCTTGCGGTTCTGCCTAAGTTTGGCCGCTAATTCTTGCATAAGCAGCAGTGAATCCTGCACTTCGGCGTATTTGTCGCCTGTATTATTTTCACCGTTGAGCAAAGAATTAATCTCCGAATAAACCCCTTGAACACGGGATTTTATTATAGTCTTCACAAACTTAAAATCTGCAATCTCGGCGGCATTACTCAGCTCAATTATGCAGGAAAGTGCCAGCCTGTCCTCCTTAGGATTGAGCGAACAAATGCCGTTCGATAATTCTTTGGGCAACATCGGGATTACCATATCGGCGATATAAACGCTGGTTCCGCGCCCGAACGCGTCCCTGTCCAAATCGGAATTATGCTTAACATAATGCGAGACGTCGGCGATATGCACGCCGAGCCTGTAGCCGTTTGCGGTTTTGGCGATACTGATTGCGTCGTCAATGTCCTTGGTGTCCTCGCCGTCGATTGTGAAAATTATTTCGTCCCGCAAGTCAAGCCGAGTTTCAAACTCGGTTGATTTTATGCCTTTTTGAATAATTTTCCGCGCCTCTGTCTTTGCTTCTTCTGAAAATTCAAGCGGGATAAGCTTTTCGTCAAGGTAGGCACTCACGCAAACCCGCGCATTGCTCCCGCTCCCGTAGACCGCCGTTATGTCGGCGATATGCTCGGAATGGCGCGCCCCGCGTGAATTTATCACAAAGCCGACCTTATCGCCCTCGTGTAACTTAAAACCGCCGTAACTCTTGATAAACAGCGGCTCGGCGCAAAACGCGGACGGTATCACATAAAACTCGCCGCCCTCACGGACGATACTACCGGTGAGGGCATTGCTCGTCTGCTCGGTAATCAGGATTACCTCGGCGGACGGGCTCAAATTCTCGCCCCGCGCCCTGCTGACGACCCTTGCAATCGCGAAATCCCCCGGTACGCCGCCCAAAAGTTTCTTCCCCGGCACGAAAAATTCCTCGTCGGTTTTGGCGTCTTTCACGAATCCGTGTGCGCGGAAAACCCGCATTATCTCTGCCTTGAAGAAGCCCTCGCCCGTCGGCTTCCACCCGCCTTTCGCGGCGGTAATCAGCCCCCTGCGCGACAAGTCCGCCAATGCAGGCTTTAACTCAGTGGCCTTTTTCACACCGACAAATTTCGCCAACTCGCCGTTACTCACAGGTTTACCCGCTTCAAACAAGGCGACTACAATCTTTTCTGCTCGATTTCTTTTCATATTTCTCATACCACATCACTTTCTTAAACTAAGTATATCATACAAATTTCAGCTTGTCAATATGTTCAATCTCATAGCCAACTTTACGAAGATTTTACAAACAATTCACATAACTATGCTTTTACAACCCCAAACCATGTGTTAAAATAATATTGTCGAACAATCGACTAAACTTTGAAAACAAATTAGGAGAAAACTAAAATGAGAAAGTTACTTACATCAATCTTGCTTATCCTCGCACTGACACTCACTTTCGCGGCTTGCGACCCCGCACCGGCAAACGACCCGCCCGCCGCAAATAATCCAACAACCAACGACACACCCGCCCCAAGTAACAACACAACAAACGAAACACCCGCAACACCCGCCGAAACACCCGTGACACCTGCCGAAACTACCCCGATTACAGGCGCAATCAACGTAATCTCCCGCGAAGACGGTTCGGGAACACGCGGCGCGTTCGTTGAGCTTTTCGACGTGAGAATCGAAAATGCAGAGGGTAGAAAAGTAGACGACATCCGCCAAGATTCGGACATTCAAAACTCAACAGGCCAGGTATTAACAGCAGTACAGGGCAACAAGCAAGCGATAGGCTACATCTCGCTCGGTTCACTCGACAACACCGTTAAAGCCTTGAAAATCGAGGGCGTTGACGCTACCCCCGAGAATGTCTTAAACGGCACCTACTCAATCGCCCGCCCGTTCAACATCGTCACAAATTCAAACAGCGTGTTAAGCGAAGCCGCACAGGATTTCATGAACTTTATCATGAGCGACGAGGGCCAAGCGATTATCAAAGCCGAAAAATACATCAGCCAAGGCAGCACAGGCGCCTACACAATGAGCAGCGCATCAGGCACGGTTAAGGTCGAGGGTTCAAGCTCGATAAGCCCGCTCATGGAAAAGATTAAAGAAGCCTACGAAGCAATTAACAGCAACATAAAAATCGAAATCCAAACTAACGACTCCGGTAGAGGTGTAACCGCAACAGTCGAAGGCAGTTGCGACATCGGCATGGTATCGCGCGAAGTCCGGGCTGAAGAAGTTGAACAAGGCCTCGACGTAACAGCAATCTGCATCGACGGAATCGCAGTCATAGTCAACGTTGACAATCCTTTAAGCGACGTCACAAAAGCAGACATCAAAGAAATTTATCAAGACGGCGGTTCAATTACAAGATGGGAAGAAATCGGATAAGTCTATGTATAATACTAACGAAACTACTTTGAAAATCCGCGCATTGAGAGAAGCCGCTATGAAAATACTTTTTACCATAGCGGCTTGCGTCTCAATCTTGGCGGTGTTACTAATCTGCGTCTTCATTTTCGCGAACGGTATCCCCGCAATCGCCGAAATCGGTGTCACGAAGTTTCTTTTCGGCAGAACATGGAAGCCAAACGCAGATATTTACGGCATTTTTCCCATGATAATCGGCAGTCTCTACGCGACTGCGGGCGCGATTGTCGTGGGCGTGCCGATTGGTATACTAATGGCGATTTTCATGGCGCGGTTTTGCCCGAAAAGTATCTATAAAATAATCAAGCCGTTCGTGGAATTGCTCGCGGGGATTCCGTCAGTTGTATACGGTTTTTTGGGCATACGAATTTTGGTGCCGCTGATACATAGTTTTTTCCCGGAAGAAAAGAGCGGGAGCGGCTTGTTGGCGGCGTCAATCATGCTCGGAATTATGATATTGCCGACGATAATTAATGTGTCGGAGTCGGCAATTCGCGCCGTCCCCGAGAATTATTACGAAGGCTCACTTGCACTCGGCGCAACTCACGAGAGAAGCGTTTTTTTCACGGTTGTACCCGCGGCAAGGTCGGGGATTTTGGCATCGGTAATCCTCGGCGTAGGCCGCGCAATCGGCGAAACAATGGCGGTAATCTGGGTTGCGGGTAACGCGCCGATTGTACCGAAAGGTCTAATGAGCAGTGTGCGAACCATGACATCTAACGTAGTCCTCGAAATGGGCTACGCAACAGGCCTGCACAGGGACGCGCTAATCGGTACTGCGGTTGTGTTATTCGTGTTTATTTTGATTATTAATTTGTGTTTTTCGGCAATAAAAAGAGGTACTAAATGACAATTAGTAAAAAAGAATCTATCAACTTTATACCACTGAAAACGCGAGTAAGAGGCTACATAAAACACCCGCTGTCATTAGTTTTACTGCTGCTCGTAATAGGCGCGGCGGTGATAGTAGTCGGGCTTGTCGCGATTCTAATAGGCCACCTGCTGATAAAAGGCGTACCGCATATCAAACCCGAACTTTTCGAGTGGAAATACACAACCACAAACTTGTCAATGATGCCCGCGATTATCAACACTTTAATTATAACTTTACTGTCACTCGTAATCGCAGTCCCCATCGGGATTTTCTCGGCTATTTACTTAGTCGAATACGCAAAAAAAGGCAGTAAATTAGTAGCAATAATTCGCATCACAACCGAGACACTTTCGGGGATTCCGTCAATCGTTTTCGGGCTGTTCGGATTAATAGTTTTCACGACAATGATTTTCAAAGGTTACTCGATAATCGGCGGAGCATTGACGCTTTCAATCATGGTTTTGCCAATCATAATTCGCACAACCGAAGAAGCCCTGATGTCCGTCCCCGACTTGTTTCGCGAGGGCAGCTTCGGGCTCGGCGCAGGGAAATTACGCACGATTGTGAGAATAGTTTTGCCCTATGCAGTGCCGGGAATTTTAGCAGGTGTAATCTTGTCAATCGGGCGCATGGTGGGTGAAACTGCGGCGTTAATTTTCACAGCAGGAACAATCGCGGGTGTCCCAACGTCAGTCAACCGATTCGGCCATACAGTTCTTGACGTAACAGGCTCCGGGCGGACACTTGCTTTACACCTTTTTGAGTTAGTGCAAAACCCGCAAACCCCGACGGACCGCTACTTTAACGCCGCCTACGCAACGGCAGTAGTGCTGTTAGTTTTAGTCGTCGGAATTAACGCTTTGTCAAGTTTTATTGCAAGGAGATTAATAAGTAAAGTTTGAAATTAGCTCTACAAAATAGGGGAAAACGAAACACTTCCGGCGCATTTGTTGCGGAAGGACGAGGGGGAAAAATGATGATTACTAATAAAATTGATATAAGAAACGTGAACCTTTTTTACGGCGATTTTCAAGCGTTGAAAGACGTAAGTATTCCAATCGCCGAGAAGGAAGTGACCGCATTTATCGGCCCGAGCGGTTGCGGAAAAACCACACTTTTGAAGTCATTAAACCGCATGAATGACCTAATCGCCGACTGCCGAATTAAAGGCGAAATGTTACTTGACGGCGAAAATATCTACGGAAACATGAATGTTGACATACTGCGAAAGCGCGTAGGCATGGTGTTTCAGAAGCCTAACCCGTTCCCAATGAGCATCTACGACAACATCGCCTACGGCCCGCGAACTCACGGAATCCGTTCAAAATCCGCACTCGACGAAATAGTAGAAATGTCACTAAAAAACGCCGCAATCTGGAACGAATCCAAAGACCGTCTAAAAAAATCCGCACTCGGAATGTCCGGCGGCCAGCAACAGCGATTGTGCATTGCGCGGGCGTTGTCAGTTTCGCCTGAAGTTATATTAATGGACGAACCGACATCGGCGTTAGACCCGATTTCTACAGGGAAAATCGAGGAATTAATTTTTGAATTAAAGGAAAATTACACCGTCGTAATTGTCACACACAACATGCAACAAGCAACACGAATTTCCGACAAAACCGCATTCTTTTTATTAGGCGAGATGATTGAATTTGACACAACCGTGAACATTTTCAACAAGCCGAAATTCAAAAAAACCGAGGAATATATCACCGGCAGATTCGGGTAATTAATTAGCTTGACAAACTATTTATAAAGGAGTATAATATGTCTATACGAGCAAGATACGAGCGGGACTTAAATGATGTTTTTGACAACTTAATGGTGATGTGCCGCCACATAGAAACAGCGATTGAGATGTGCATGAAGGCACTTGTAGAGCGGGATTACGAGCTTGCAGAGCAGGTCTTCGACGAGGAAAAAACTATTGACAAGTTGGAGCGGAAAATAGAAGGCGACTGCCTGCGTCTGCTCATGATGGAGACGCCGGTGGCGAGCGATTTTCGTGAAGTTTCGGCGGCACTGAAAATGATAACCGACCTCGAAAGAATTGGCGACCAAGCGCGCGATATTGCCGAAATTACATTGCAATTTCGCAACTCGGAAGAAGTATACATTAAAGAGTTAGTGCACATTCCGCAAATGGGCGCGATTGTAATTCAAATGATTAAAGACAGCGTTCAGGCCTACATTAACAAGGATTTAGAACTTGCGCGATATTTAGACAGAGCCGACGACAAAGTTGACGAACTTTTTGTAATTGTCATGAACGACTTGACAGAACTTATCAAAAAAAATCCCGACATTGCGGAACAGGCAATAAAATTAATGATGATTAACAAGTATTTGGAGCGTATCGGCGACCACGCCGTCAACATCGGCGAGTGGGTTGAATACGCCATTACGGGCGAGCACGGTAAATCAAAAAGAGGGTAAAAATATGTACACTAAACCGATTATTTTCGCAGTTGAGGACGACGCGGCGATTGCAGAAGCCTATAGTTATTCGCTTGAAAATGAGTTTATTTTTACTTGTTTTAGTGACGGAAAAGCTTTATTTGACACCCTGAATAACAAGTCAACAACCCTTCCCGATATAATTCTACTTGACATAATGTTGCCGGGCGATGACGGTTATGCAATACTTATGCGTCTAAAATCGAACAGCAGAACTTTACACATTCCGGTGATTATGATTTCTGCAAAAGGTGAGGAAATATCTAAGGTAAAAGGGCTCAACATGGGCGCGGACGACTATCTCGCAAAACCTTTAGGCGTCATGGAACTTGTCGCTCGTCTCAAGGCACACCTGCGTAAATCCCAAAGAAAAATCACCATTTCCGAAACTGAAAATATAGTTTACAAAGACATTTTTATCGACGTTTCAAAATACGAAATAACAGCAAATGGTGTCAAGTTGCAAACCGCGCTCAAAGAATTTCAACTGTTTTGTATGCTGTGCAAAAACCCCGAAAAAGCCTTGTCACGAGAGGCTATTTTCGAGGAAGTTTGGACGGGAAATTATGTTGTAGAATCACGAACACTTGATTGTCACATAAAAGAAATCCGAAAAAAACTCGCCGAAGCCGACAGCGAAACCGTCATAAAAACGATTAGAGGCGTGGGGTATATGTTAGAATGAAAAAGCGATTATTTTTATTTACTACATTAATTGTGCTTGCAGGTCTCGTGGTTTTCTTTGGCGCGACCGTGTTTATTACCTCCGCAAACAACATGAAAATTGCCAAAGATAAAG
This sequence comes from Oscillospiraceae bacterium, assembly GCA_009777155.1. Taxonomy (GTDB): domain Bacteria; phylum Bacillota; class Clostridia; order Oscillospirales; family Ruminococcaceae; genus Ruminiclostridium_E. The sequence goes on along the minus strand of WRMK01000027.1, from coordinate 11,657 downwards.
TCATTGAAACTACGAAAATCTGCGCGAATTTGTATAGTGAAACATTAGATTTTAAGGCTTTTGTAGAGGTCGGCGACGAAACTCGAATAACGCTTATATCCGCTGATGGTGCGGTTTTAGCGGACAGCCGACCGATTGATGTTAACGCAGCTGACAATCACTTAGACCGCCCGGAAATTAGGGCAGCGTTAAGTGACACTCCGGAGGCTTTTGTGCGCTACTCCGACAGCGTGGGCAACGATTTTATTTACTACGCGCTGAAAGTCCAAAGTGGAGAAAGTTATATTTTCGTCAGAGCGGCAGTCCCCGTCGGGAAAATTAACACCTATTTATTGCAATCAATACCGCTGTTAATTTTAGCGTTAATCGTCGTGCTTACGTTAAGTTTTTATCTGATTCGCACCATGACAAACGGCATTCTAAAGCCGTTTAATTCGGTTCAAGGCAAGCTTTTGAAACTCACCGAAGGCGACTACGAACAGTGTTCGGCGGCAGAATATAACACTAATTTTGATGAGGTTAATTCGATACTTTCAAAGATTGATAGTGTCGCACTTTTGTTGCAGAAAAACATTAATAATTTGAGCGACGAAAAAGCTAAATTAGACTACATTATCAGTAATATCGGAGACGGGCTTTTCGCAATTGACGAGGCACAAAAAATCGCACTTATTAACAATTCCGCGCTCAATCTTTTCAGCGTAAACCCCGATATAATCGGCAAAAGTCTGAGTTATTTATCAGCGGATAAAGCAATTTCCAATGCAGTTACTGACTCAATAAAACTTGAAAAAAGTTCACTGTTTGAGGTAGTTTTGTTTAGTAAAATTTACCTTGTCACCGTGAAAAATTTACGTGACTTACCCTTGGCGCCACTGACAATAGTTATACTTTCCGATGTCACCGAGAACCGCGAAAGCGCGAAACGGCGCGAGGAATTTTTCGCAAACGCCTCACACGAGTTGAAAACGCCGCTCACCGCCATAAAAATGTTCAACGACTTGACAATTGCAAACTCAAAAGACGAAAATATTGCGAAATTTATCACCGGAATCGGCAGAGAAACCGACCGCATGTTGTCGCTGATCACCGACATGTTGAAACTTTCTAAACTTGAAAGCACCGAAAATATTAACCCCACGACCGTATCTTTGGCGGGCGTTGTGAATGAAGTAAGTGAAGTGTTATCGGCCATAATCGCCGATAAATCCTTGACTTTTGAGGTACTTGGCGAGGCGGAAATTCAAGCAGAATACAATCACATTTATGATGTTGTAAAAAATCTCGCGGAAAATGCGGTGCGATATTGCAATCAAAATGATAATGTCACGGTGAAAATTGAGAAGACGAAATTTACCGTTGTTGACGACGGAATCGGCATTCCCGCCGACGAGCAAACCCGCATTTTCGAGCGGTTTTACAGGGTGGAAAAAAGCCGCTCACAAGCGAACGGCGGCACGGGGCTGGGGCTGTCAATTGTCAAGCATATTTGCGCGTTGTATGATTGGAGATTGTCGCTTAAAAGCAAGGTCGGCGCGGGGACTGAGGTTGGGGTGGAGTTTGGTGGGGGTTAATAAACTAAATTTCAATGCCCTCCCCAAAAAATAATTAATCTTTGTAGAATACGCACAATGTTTGTTTTTTATTTGAGAGCATAGGAAAACAATCTTCCATTTCCTTCAACAGCCACCTTAAATTTATTAATCGAAGCCATTAGCGCAGGGTCATCTAAGTCGAGGTAATTTTGACTAATATTAAGGACTTGACCTCGGGAATCGACTGTTATATTGTAAAGGGTATTTGAAATATAATACTACTACAATAAGGCGCAATCCCGCTGTTTGCGACACTTTCAGCGATTATTGCGTAGCTGGTTCACCCGCAGAAAGAGGTCGATATGAATCTAAAAGAATGTCAACAGGAAAATCTGTTGGACGAGCCTGTAGGCAGTTACGGGCAAAAATGGATACGCTTCATGGAAGAACAGCATCCTAAATTAGTTCGCGAAATGCTGCGGAAAGGCACATTTGAAGCGGTAGCGCGTTCGGTGGACGATTATGCGTGGAATTATCGCGAGTTACTTGACAATCAGTATATGGAAGTTCACCCGCGCCCAAAAACATTTGAGGAAATTGTAGCATGGGAGCAGACGAGAGCGTTCTACACAGACGACTTAGTGATGCGCGAGCGGGTTTTAATTCCGCACAGAACCGCATAAACACAGCATTGAAACAGTTTAATTAAGCAAGAAAACGTCGATTTTATATCGGCGTTTTTCTCTGCCCTATATATAAATGTATCATAATTTTCGGCAAATGTCAAGTTTTTATTTCCCCCACTTCATCATACCGTCAACAAGGTTCTGTTGTTCTAAAAGCCACGCTCTAAACTCCATCAACTTCATCTTTCTACTTTTGACATCAGCCTTTTTCTTAACCGCCTCGGTGCGGAATTTCTTAGTAGCCGCCGTAAGTGCGGCTATTTCTTTTTCAAACTTGCCATCGCTATTATTGCGTTTCAGCTTCCGTAGGCGGTTGTACCAATACTGATAAGTCCCCTCGTAAAATTGCTCCGATTTGTCATCTTTGTTGCGCTCTTTGAATTGCTGTTTTGCCTGTGATGCCGTGACCTTACGGCACTCATCACTGCACAACTCGAAATGCTTACTCGTGGTGAGAAAATAAGCTCCGCAGACTTTACACTGTTGGAACAGCAGACCCCATTAGAGTTTACGTTTTTAGTTGGGCGAAGCCCTGCGAAATTATCAGCAAGATATGTCGCGTTTACGTTCCAGTTTTTGCCGGGGTCGGATTCAAAGTTGATTAGAAATTCGCCGATTCGACAAGTTTCATCATACAAAACCTCACCCATGCCACGCTCCAAACGCAAGCGAACCTCAGGAGTTTTTCCGATAATTATTCGCTCTGTCATTTTTTTGTCGATTCAGCGTTAAGAGAAATACAACTTCCTCTAAATCCGTTTTGTTACTGTTGAAATCATAGTTGGTGATTCTAAATTTACCTCTCTAAAAGAACTTACATTACAGGAATAATATTATAGCTATATCGCCGTTCTATATAATATAGCACAAACCTCTTTACAAGTCAATAGTTTGTGCGATATTATGGGTATACAGCGATAATATATCGCGAAACAATAACCGTTGCATTTCGAGCCGATTATTATGAGAAAAAAATCGGCTCTACGACCTACGAAGTAAACGCATGTTTTAACCCCGAAGCCAAAGAAACAGTCGAGAAAAAAATTCTAAGAATCCTCAAAAATTAGTTGACAAACTCGACAAAATGCGCTATACCTAATGTGTTGCAACGCAAAAGACAACAGCGGTGTCCCGTTGGCGAACTACCCTGTGTACGGTTATAAACGCCACCCCGATGACAAGAAAATTTGGATTATTGATGATGAATAGGCGGCAGTTGTTCGGCGGATATTCCAAATGACAGTTGACGGCACCAGTCACAATTATGCGGATATTAGACAGACCCGAATATCTCGGTCACGTTGTCAACTTTCGCACTCGCAGGGATTCATACAAGGACAATTTCCCCACGCCGAACGCCAAAGAGGATTGGAAAATATTTGAAAATCGACATGAAACGATTATCGAACAATCTGTTTTTGACACGATGCAGAAACTACGCGGAACGCCCCGTCGTCAAGATAAAAGCGCCCCTCCAAATCCGCTCACAGGACTACTTTTCTGCCATGATTGCAAGGCAAAAATGTACAACTCGCGGCGTTGGAAAAACACAATCGGCGCAACAAAAGACAGCTATGATTGTTCAACGTATACTTTGGGTAAAAATAAATTTGTCGAGCAATGTTCGGGACACTTTATTCGCACCGATGTTGTTCGAGAGTTGGTACTTGATTCAATTCGTAATATCTGTGGATATGTTCGGGAAAGTCAAGCGGAATTTATAGAAAAAATCCGTGAGGAATCCGTTTTACACAGGGGCGAAACGGCGAAGTCTCACAAGAAAATAATCGCCAAAAATGAACGGCAATGTTAAACGAATTTATTCATCAGATTTTCGTCCACAAAGCCGAGAAAAATGAATGGGGCGAACGTGTTCAGGTTATTGATATTCATTTTAACTTTATCGGGAATTTCAAGTTACCGATAGCTGAGAAAGAACTTACAGCAGAGGAAATTGAAGCGGTCGAAAGAGAAAGACTCAGACTGCAAAAACAGCGCGAATACAGCCGCCGCTATCATGCAAAGCAGAGAGCGGAAAAGGCACAGTCACAAGCGGAGGGATCCGCATAAATATTACATTATGCAGGGGCGATTATTCAATAGAATAATCGCCCTTTTCGTATGCAAAAAATTAAATTTTTAGAAAGGTAGGAAAACACTATGTCTAAAACAACATGCTAAAAAAGAATCACAATCGAGGAGCAAATTAAGGCTCTCGAAAAACAGCGCAAACAGCTAATCCGTGAGGAAAAATCGGAGGCAGAAAAGGTGAGAATGAAGCGAGTTAGCAACCGTGGAATCTTCATTGAAAAGTTAATGCCGAGTCTTGTAAACATGACAGACTATGAGTTTGAAACCTACATAAAAAAAGGCACTCTCACCGCCTGTTCTGCAAGCAAATAATTTAACGAAAGTTGAGGTAATAGATGATGAAGAATAAACCCGACGCCGAGTTATTTTTACCCCGCGAACTGTTCAATTCGATGCTCACTGCTCTTGACTATTTCAAGCAAGAATGAAATCGGGGAAACAATCACGAGCTAACAGGCTACTCGTCTGAAAGCAAAAATCCTCGCTCACGGGCGGGCTTTTGACTACGAGGGTGATGAGAATGTGTCGATATATTTTTACGGTGTTGAGCCTGCTGTTATGATGAAATTGTTGACGATTTATATTAATCACGGCGAGGAAAATGAGCCGAAAGATTATTTCCCAGAATTGAAAAAACGTAGAGATAAAAATGCAGGTTCAGTGTAGTAAAAAGGGTGTGGGAATTCCACTTCTGCGGAGCGGAAAAGCGGGTTCAAAGGGCGGCAGCCCTTGCCCGATAAGCTAATGGAATTAGCGCGCATGATTGATAATACCCGTAGGGGCATTGTCAATCATGCTATTGGGTAAACACCTTCATGATTGTCATAAATGCAGTAATAATCAGAGAAAAGAGGTATATACATGAGCAAATTAAGTGTAAGTTTCACGCTCGGAAAAGCGAGTGCAGTTGATAACATAGCTTATATTAAACAGGACATTCACGAAGCTTATGATGAATTATTTGGCGCGGTACTTGCGGAATACAACGCAAAACAAACTCGCAAAGACAGGCAAATCCACGACTATTTTACGCATATTAGTGAGGGCGGTCGAGAGGAGGCTTATTACGAAGCAATTATACAATTCGGCGATTCTGAAACGGCGACAATCGGGAGCGAAAATGGCGAACTTGCAAAGAAAATGTTAGACGAATATATGCGTTCTTTTGAGGCGCGGAATCCACGTTTGAAGGCATTAAACAGCGTATTACATTGCGATGAAACATCGTATCATCTTCATGTCAATTTCATTCCGTTGTACACAGCCGAAAAGAAAATCGGAATGTCAAAAGGTGTGTCTATGAAATCGGCTTTAATAGAGCAGGGTTTTGAGCCTAAAGGCAGATACCAAAATCAACTTGTCATGTGGGAGGATTCGGAGCATAAAGCAATGGAAAAAATTTTGAATAGTTATCTTATCGAACGTGATGTCAAAGGTGCAACTCACGCGCATAAATCCGTCCCCGAATACAAGGCTTCACAGGATTGGAAGGAGTTTCCTAAACGAAAAAAGAACTTGTCAACATTAGAAGTCTACCACGAAGATTTGAAAGCTACACGAGTGGAAAATTCCTTGCTAAAAGTTGAGAATGAAAAGTTAATTTCAGAGCGAAATTCACCGTGGAAGTCGTTCTATTATTCAGACCCCGACAAGCAGATTTTTGTGCAGTTGAGATTAGACGAGACGAACATTCCTTTTAGAGAATCGGAAAACGGTTTTGAAGCGCAACAATGCTATGTTGATGATGTTCGGAAAATTGAAAGGCAGTATAAGTCGCCGCCGACTTCTTATCGTGACAAATTACGGAATCGAATTGACAAAATCGCAATGAAAAGCAGGGATTTTGATGAAGTTTTACGCAAGTTAGACGAGTTAAATTATGTGATTAAGCGCGGAAAATATATCGCTGTTAAGCCACCTGAGAGCAGTCAATTTATTCGCTTAAAATCCCTTTGTGAGCATTACACAGAGTTGGCAATTCCCAACGGACTTGTGAACAAATTTCGGTTTGTAAGCGACATTAATGTTAAAATTAATTCGGAGAAAAATACCGATTCTCTCGAAGCTATGATAGATAAAAATATTCTGCACTTCACGAATGTTTTCGTCTACGGAGTTTTGCCGATGAATAAGGTTAATAAAAAGAAGACTTTTACATGGACAAATTGTGCGGAACTTGATAAATTGGCACATCTGAATAAGAAGATAAATGAGGGTGTGACTTTGTCAAGTTTGCGGCAGGATTTTATGTTGCTCGAAAACTCAATCGCCCAAAAAGAAGAGCGCATTTCTTCGTTAAAAGAGGACTTAGTATTTAATGAAGCCTTGTATGAAAAAGCCGTAAACTGGTATAGTGAAAGGGCAAGAAATCAAGCGGATTTGGCGATTTTACAAAAGCATAATCTCACAATGGACTACTACGGACGGCTGAAAAATGTCATAGAGGTTAGATGGTCTTTGATTGGCGATTTTGAGACAACTTTGTCGGCAGGCGGCGAAAATCGGGAACGGTTTGAAGTCGGCAGATGTGAGTATGAGTGAGAACATTCGGGTTGGCGCGATTGCGGAGAGGGTCGTCGAGCTGGTTTAAAAGAGGGTGGAGAAGTCTGCGGAGGTTGGGCGGGAGTATACACCCAAGTTGAGGAAGTAAAGGCGGGCATTTTTAGGGGGAGGTGGGACTTGACGCCTTCCACTTTTTCGTTGTTTTGGGAGAGGCAGAGGTTAGGTGTTTTTTTGTTTTTTCAGCTCAGGGCCGTCTGCTCCCTTTGCCTTAAAAAAGAGAAATCAACCCCCGCTCCCACCGATGTTTTCAAGTGAGCAAGGGTTGATATTTACCACTCCAAATAGGCCATCCGGTCTTCCGAAAAGTCAATAAAATGCAATTTAATGTTTGAATATTTTTCAAACAGAAGTTCGATGGTTTCAACAAATTCGCGCAAGTGTCTATCAGTAGGCAGAAGATGTTTCAGCGTTATTAGTGTTGCAAAAAGGCGATAGTTTTTATTGTCGCTCTCTTTGTATTGTTTATATAGTCGAGGGTTTTTATAAAACTTAGAAAGCATCCCAAAACCAAACAACCCAACAAAACACCACGCTCAACCCCTCAACCCCCCAACAACCTCAACTGCCCCCTCAAAATCACTCTCAAAGAACAGCAAGTGATGAATTCTCTCGATACTTTCAGCGGTTTTCGCCGTCCATTGCTTGCTTTGGAGCAAGTTTAATGCAGAAAGTGCCGCTTTGTTATTATAACTTTTGCAGGCGTTTTCCACGAGCTCAAGTTGCTCCTTCAAAAAACTCAAATCCTCCGGCGTTTCCTCTGCTTTATACTCGGGGGCGGCGGCGGAAATTATTTTTTCGGACTTTTCAATTAGGGCTTCGAGTTTTTCTATAAATTTCGGGTGGTTTTCTAAAATGTAATCTTTATCGGCATTGATTCCCGCCTGTTCAAGAGCCGCCGCCATTTCGGATGCGGCTTTTTCGCCGACATTCGCGAGAGCCGATTTCATCGCGTGAACAGTGGTTGTGTAAAGTTTCAAGTCGTTATTTTGTAAAGTTTCTTTGAGTGTTACCGTTGCTTTTTCGGCGTCACGGCGGAAAACTTTTATGAGTTTCGGCTCGATTTTTTGGAAATTCAAAGATGGTGAATAATCGGCAGTTGGAGTTTCTATTTTCAAAGCGACGTATTTTTTTGCTTCATCGGGGCGGGCTTTGCAGATATATTTGTCTAAAAGATTGTTTAATTTTCTCAGGTCAATTGGCTTCGATAAAAAGTCGTCAAAACCGTTCCGCTTAAACATTTCCGCGTTGCCGACAATCGCGTTTGCGGTCAGTGCGATAATTTTTTCGTTGTAACCGAGTGTGCGGATTTTTTGAGTCGCTTCAATCCCGTTCATTCCGGGCATCATGTGGTCCATAAAAATTATATCGTAGGTCTCGCCGTTTTGGATTTTCGCGATTGCTTCAAACCCGCTGATTGCCGTCTGTATCTGAATCTTATAAGGCTCCAACAACCCCCGCGCCACATATAAATTAGTCTCAACATCGTCAACCACCAAGACTTTTCCATAAGGCATCGGCGTCAAAGTTATGCCGGTAAAACCCTTTCTTGCCGTGAAGTTAAAGTTTTTTAGGCTTGTCGAAAGTTCACTGCCGATTTTTTCACAAGGTGTAGTTTTTTGCTTAACCACCACCGTGAAGGTACTGCCCTTGCCGAATTCGCTCTCGGCAGAAATACTTCCGTCCATTAATTCAACGAGCCTTTTCGTGATATTTAGACCCAACCCCGTCCCCTCCACAAACTGATTAGTCTCGGAGTTGAAGCGGGAATAGACCGTGAAAAGTTGCTCTAAGTCTTCCTCTTTCATGCCTTGCCCCGTGTCTTTTACCACAAAGCGCAAGTTTATGCAGTCAGATTCGGGATTACTTTTATCCGAAAAAGTTACCGCAAATTCTATAGTTCCCTCTTTTGTATACTTCATTGCGTTTGAAAGCAGGTTGTTCAAAATCTGCTTTAGGCGCAGTTCGTCGCCGATAAAATGCGACGGTAGATTTTCGTCCACATTAACTATAAGATTAATATTTTTTGAACCCATTCGCAGTATATTCATCTGCACCGTATCATGAATTAAACTCGGCAAATCGTACTCAATCGGGTTAATTTCCATTCGTCCGCTTTCGATTTTAGAAAAGTCTAACATATCGTTAATTATACCGAGCAGCGTAGTGCCGGAGTTGTAAATTTTATTGAAGGCGGTAGAGTACACATCGGGTATATCGCCCTTCTGCAACTCGATTTGCGATATGCCGATAATCGCGTTCATCGGCGTGCGAATTTCGTGCGACATCGTCGCCAAAAAGTCTGATTTAGTACGATTGGCTTGCTCGGCGGCAACCAAAGCTTGCTTCTCAATATTAATTATCGAGAAAGTAATTATATCGGCAACGGAGGACACAAAACCCTTTTCCTCACTTGCCCACGAGCGTTTTTCGGGATAATCATTCGACTTATCCTGCTCGGCAATTACCACACCGCGCAGTTTGCCGTTTATGCGGAACGGGACAATAATAACCGAGCAAATTTCCGCAGAATATTCTTTGAGCAATTCGCTTGCGCCGGGGAATTTGCGGACTTCTCTTATAGCAATAATCCGCTCGGTCTCGAGAAATTCTATAAGCTTGTGTCGGGAAGTTGGATTGAGCGTTTTCGGGGTTACAAAAGTCTGCTCGTTACAGCAGTACAGCGCGTTATTTTCAAAAACATCGTCCCCCTCATTCAGCGTCCATATACCAAAACGACTGCAATCTAAAGCGCGGCAACTTTCCTCGGCAATGAACCGCGCAGTGTCGCTGAAATCGGTCGAAAAAGCTTGCGGCGAATTAGAAATTTTCACGAACGCACCATTGAGCAATTCGGCTTTAGAACGGCACATTCCGTGGATATAAGCAAAGTAAGATATAAAGAAAAAGGTGACAAAATACCCCATAGGAGTCAGGTCAATATCGGTCGGCAACACCTTGAACATGAACAGCATATTCAGCGCAAACGGCACCAAACCCGTCATTGCCAACAACCATATATTCTTGACGGTTCTGTTTCGCACGGCAAAGGAAATAACTAACACCAACGCGTATATAACCATTGCGGCGATTATCAAGATATGAATGTAAAACAGTATTCGCCAATCGTCGGCGGGCGGCGCGGGGTAAGAGATTTCCGCAAAGAACATGTAGTGCAGTGGATTGGTCAAAAGGAGCAATACGTCAACCGCGGGAATAATAATTATCAGATACTTCACTATGCGTGAATACGACAATTTCGAGCCGATAAAGTGAATGTAAAACCAGAACCCGGCAAACGCCATAACGGCGTTCAAAGCCACCTTTGCGTAATAAAAGTAGACAAAAAACTCGTCACTGCCAATGGTAATAGCCACGATGGACATTATCCAAAACGGCAGAGCCAAACACGGCGCGAAAAAGCCTTTCATTCGGCGGTCTGCCAAGCCGCCCGCACGCAGAACCCCGTAAAAATAAATGATGACGAGCGAAACTGTCAACGCCGCCACAGCATGAAGAAGTACAGTAACCATATTTTCCCCCTAAATACAAGAATAAACGCCGATTTTATTATACACCACTCAAGGTAACTTGTCAAGTTAAAATTTACATTCGTCGATATACACAAAAAACCCTATATATATATATATATATATATAGGCAAAATGCCGAATTTACAAGTTCCAACGCGCTTACCTCTTGTTATTCAACATAAAGTGTGGTATAATAACTTGGCTAAAGGAGGTAGCTCACGTGAAAAGAATATTTATAATTGACGACAATGAAGCCAATCTGTTCTCGGCGAGAACAGCACTTGACGATACATACGAGATATTCGCCGCGCAATCGGCCGAGCGAATGTTCAAACTGCTCGAAAAAATCACGCCCGACTTGATACTTTTAGACATTGAAATGCCCGAGATGGACGGGTTTGAAGCTTTGAAAATCTTGAAAGAAGACGAGAGATATCGCTCCATTCCCGTAATTTTTCTCACGGGCAAGCACGACTCCGCCTCGGAACTGCGCGGGTTTGAGCTTGGCGCGGTGGACTTTATTAACAAGCCGTTCGCCACATTGGTTCTGCTTCGGCGAATTAAGTTGCACATCGAGACCGACGAGCTTATCAAAGAAAGCCGACGGGACTTGGAACAGACCCATAATGCAACTATTGAAGTAATGGCGAACATGGTTGAACGGCGCGACGAAATTACAGGCGGGCACATTGCCCGCACTCAAAAGTACCTCGAAATACTCATCAACGAACTGCTCCGCACCGGTACCTACGCCGACGAAATATCCGGCTGGGACATGGGCATGCTATTACCGTCGGCGCAGTTGCACGACATAGGCAAAATCGCAATCAGCGACTTAATTCTGAACAAACCCGCAAAGCTTACCGACGAAGAATTCGGCAAAATCAAACAGCATTGCGGCGAGGGCGAATCGATAATCGACGAGATTATCGCCAAAACCAAGAACAACAGCTTCCTCACACACGCCAAGAGATTCGCGGGGTATCACCATGAGAAGTGGAACGGCAAAGGCTACCCGATAGGGCTTTCCGGTGAGGAAATTCCGCTTGAGGGGAGGATTATGGCAATTGCGGACGTTTATGATGCGTTGGTTTCGGAGCGACCGTATAAGCAAGCGTTCACCCATGACCGCGCCGTTGAAATCATCAAGGGCGACAGCGGAATCCACTTTGACCCGAAAATCGTCGAGGCTTTCTTGAATGTAGCTGAAGACTTTTGGGTTCAATCTCAGGTAGCACACCAAAAATAAATAA
>WRMK01000026.1 GCA_009777155.1 Oscillospiraceae bacterium | reverse complement strand
GGGGGCGGAGCCCCCGCAAAGCGCGGCTGCGCCGCGCCGCGCGGCTCGCTCGCGAGACGCCCGGCTCGCTTGCGAGCGAGCCGCCAACAACCAACCACAACCAATAAAACACAAAGGAAACAAACAAATGAAACACTTAGTACTTTTATGCGACGGCATGTCCGACCGCCCTGTTCGAGAACTCGGCGGGTTGACCCCGATGGAGGCGGCGAAAAAACCGCATATGGACAGGCTTTGCGCGACTGCCGAGCTTGGCATGGTGAAGACGGTGCAAGACGATATGCCGCCGGGGAGCGACGTCGCGAACTTGTCGGTTCTCGGGTACGACCCCGGGGTCTATTACAGCGGCAGAAGCCCGCTGGAAGCGGCGGGAGCGGGTGTTACCATGAAGCCGAGCGACGTTTCGTTCAGGTGCAATTTGGTGACGTTGTCCGACGAGCCGGATTTTCGCGGCAAGACCATGCTCGATTACTGTGCGGGCGATATTTCGAGCGAGGAAGCCGATGTTTTGATTAAATTTATCGACGAGAATCTCAGCAAGCCGCCCTTCAAATTCCACAGCGGCGTGAGTTATCGCCATCTTTTGATACGTGACAACGGGACTTTGGAGGTCGGCGCGTTGACCCCGCCGCATGATATTTTGGACAAGAAAATCGCCGACTATATCAACCCAAACCCGCACAGCCACGAGCTTTACGCCCTCATGGAAAAGTCTGCTGAACTGCTGAAAAACCACCCCGTAAACTTGGAGCGGGTCAAAAACGGCAAACGCCCCGCGAATTCGATTTGGCTTTGGGGCGAGGGCAAAAGTCGCGCGTTTCCGTCGTTTCGGGAGAAATTCGGGCTTACAGGCGCAATGATTTCGGCGGTGGATTTACTCAAGGGCATCGGTAAATCGGTCGGCATGGACGTGATTAACGTACCCGGCGCGACCGGCTATCTCGATACTAATTTTGAGGGCAAAGCCAATGCCGCGATTGCGGCTTTGAAGGCAGGCGCAGACTTGGTTTATCTGCACGTTGAAGCGCCCGACGAGTGCGGCCATAGGGCAGAAGTCGCGGGGAAAGTCAAGGCGATTGAGCTGATTGACGAGCGAATTTTGAAGCTTGTATTAGACGCATTTGAACACGAACCAATAAAAATATTAATCTGCCCCGACCACCCCACCCCGCTCGAACTCCGCACCCACACGAACGAGCCTGTGCCGTTCCTGATTTACGATAGCAGGGCGGATTTTTCGGGGGCGGGTGCGACAACTTTCACCGAGCGAACCACCACTGAAAGCAGTCTCTACCTGCCTTTCGGGCATGAGTTGATGGATAGATTTGTTAGCGTTGACTAATCCGCAAAACTGTGTTATACTATAAATAATAACTTCAATCTAAAGGGTTTTTTGTATGAAATATAGAATTATACTCTGCGTAATATTCGCGCTCCTGCTCACCTCGTGCGGCAGTATCAGCGTAATTGACGAGGCGGATACCCCTGAGGAGCAGGAACAACTTGCGGACGAGTTGCCCCCGAAAACCGAGATAATCATCGGCGCTACGGGAATCGCGGGCGTTTTCTCGCCGTTCTTCGCCGAAAGTGCGGGCGATATTGACGTGATGAGGGTGATTAACCTGCCGCTCGTGAGCCTTGACAGGCAGGGCGAGCCTGTAATGAACGGTATTACAGGGGAAACAAGGTTTTATGACAGTAACGAATATAATTACACAGGTGCTGCCGATATTGTGGTAAGTAATACAGACGAATCAACGATTTTCAACTTTAAGCTGCGAGACGACCTGTTTTTCAGCGATGGCACAGGGCTGACGGCGGACGACTTGATTTTCACGCTGTATGCCCTTTGTGACGTGGATTTTGCCGCGTTCAACGAGTTGGCGGCGGTCGGGCATTTGCCGATTGAGGGCCTCGAATACTACAGGGCGAACGCCGACCCCGACGCCTACGCGACCTACGCCGAAATCGCCGCAAACGCCCTTGAATTCGGGTTTATTTACGACGAGAACGACCTGATTACCCGCGAACAGCACGCCGATTTCTACGGGTTTTACAACGCGGCGTGGTTCTCGCATGTCAATCGAATTGTGGCGTATTGCACCGAAAATTACGCCGAATTTGCCCATTTGGTAATTGCGAATAATTCCCCCGATTCGGATAATTTGCACGAGTTGCAAAGCCATGAGGGGTTGCAGGTTGCGCTGGCGATGCTGATTTGGAAGATTGCGGGGTTTGAGGAGCTGACACCCGCGATTGACGAGTTGGACGCCATTTACGGGAATTTCATCTCGGTGTCGGGCAGGCAGTGGAATATGCGCGACGAATTCCCCACCGTTGACGATTTTTACAGGGAGTTTTTCAATATTTACAACGGCGATTTGGCGGCGTATATCAACGCCGAGCGGATTACCGAGCATGACGACCCCGTCGCAGATGCAGTGCGGCTTTTCATCGCTCATTATGCCGAAATGGCGCGTGAATCTGATGCCGAAACTGAACTTGAAATTGAACTTGAAGACGAATCGGAAATTGACTTTGAATCTGAATTGGAAGACGAACCTGAATTGCCCACAAATACAGGCAGGGACTACATTAGCGGCATACGTAAGCTTGGCGATTATGAGGTGGAAGTTGTTTTGCAAGGGCAGATTCCGTCGGCGATTTTTTCGTTCACGTTTCCGATTGCGCCTTTGCATTATTACGGGGATTTGTCGTTCTACGACTACGATAACAACAGCTTTGGGTTCACTCGCGGGGAGCTTTCGGCGGTTCGCGCGAAGAACCACGCACCGCTCGGCGCAGGGCCGTATAAGCTGATTGAACTTGACGAAACGGCGGGTATCACCGTATTCATGGAGGCCAACGCCTACTATTACAAGGGCGTGCCGTATACCCTTGACGTCATTTTCAGGGAGACCGCCCATGAGGACTTGGTTTTCGGGGCGGCAAGGGAGACCCTTGATATTGTCACGGTGGCGGCGAACCATGAAGTTTCGGACGAGATTAACGCCTATTTGTCGAGCGGGATTGACATGCAGATTCAGAGCGCGGCGTTCGGCAGTTTGGGGTACATCGGCTTTAATACGCGGCTTGTCAATGTGCGGGACGGCGATTTTGATGAAGATTCGGAAAGTGATGAGGACGAGGAAGTTTCGGAAATATTGAGCGAGGAAAGTGTCTATTTTCGCAAGGGAATCGCGGTGATTTTTGCGGCGTATCGCGATATTACGATTGAGGATGCTTTTGGAACTGCGGCGACAATTGCGGAGTACCCTGTTTCGGGGGTCTCGTGGGTTGCGCCGAATCCGGACACGGCGGGCTTTTCGGCGGCTTATTCAACCGCGATTGACGGCACTGAAATCTACACCGACACGATGAGCGAGGCCGTGCGGCATGACGCGGCAAGGCGGGCGGCGTTGGCGTATTTTGAGGCGGCGGGGTGCGAGCTGAACCTCGCGAGGACTGCGATTGCGGAGTTTCCCGATGGGATAAAAACCGATTACGAAATCTATATTACGGGCGGCGGCGAGGGCAAGCACCCGTCGTTTCTGCTGCTGAATATGGCGACCGAGACACTGCGCGCTATGGGCGTGCGGATTGCGATTGTTGACGTTTCGTCGCAGGGTGAGATGTTCGACGCGGTCATCAACGACAGGGCGGATATGTGGTGCGCGGCGTTCACCGGCTCTGTGTTGCCCGAGCTTGACAGGCGGTTTTCGAGTAGTGGTGCGGGGAATCTTTTCAAATTGCAGGACGAGAGGATTGACTTGCGGATTGCTTTGGCGGGGGCGGCGTTCAGCCGCGATTTGTACTTGAGTGCACTTGAGGCCGTGAGGGACGCGGCGGTCTGCGTGCCTGTGTATCAAAGGCAGATGTACTTTATTTTCAGCCCTGCCCTTGATATGAGCAGTATCGCGGGGAATTTGACGGCGCATTATAATATCGCTGATGTAATTTGGGAAATAGTGGTGAAATAATAGCAAGAACGCGCGGTGAACTTTGAAAATATTTTAGAAAGGTGTGACCCTATGCCGGGTAATTCTACGAATTACGCAAGCATGGGCGGCATGGAATTGAAATTATGATAGATTATTTCACAGGTAAGTATTTTGTTCAAGAGGGGTTAATGCCGCTTGAAAAACTTAACGAAATCATGACGCGGCAGGAAGTGGTGCATGAAAATTTCCGGAATCTTGACAAGGAGCAGGGGAGTTTTCTTGACGATAAGCATGTCGCGCTGATTAAGCTTTTGCAGAATACCATCAACGAAAAGCTCGGCGATTTGGCGTTTGAGTACGGCGGGGTGGAGGAAGAACGCTTCAAATCTACCGTCCGGAAACAGGATATTTTGAACACGGCGTTCTTCGACCAGCTGATAGTCGAGGGGATTATTACTCCCGACAAAGTCGCGCCGTTACTGGAAAAAATGCGGGGGTATTACGCGCTGAATCTGCCCGGTATCTCCCATAATTTGAAGCACGACTTTGACATAATTCTCGGCAAATTAATCAACACGGGCGAGAGTTTTTCTGCCGAGTATATGACCATTGCGGTGAAATACATACTGCGATTTATCGGCACGAACATTAAGTTTCACGCCTGCAAAACCTGCGCGCGGAGCTACTTTGCGAAGCGGGCGGCAATCCAGAAAGTCGTGACCGACCCGCGGCGGTATTTCCTCGGAATTTGCGGCGAGAAGGAAATTTTGCAGAACATTAACGACTGCCTTGTCAGGAATTTTCCCGTGTCGCTTTCGACGATGAACAATTCGAGGTATTACGCGCTTTTCGCGTTCTTGGACTGCATTTCGCAGGTGTTTCAGTGTCACATTCAGCCTGAGAAAAACGTCCTGTTAGTCGATAACGCGAACATGTTCAAATACGTCACAATCGCCGCCGACAACACTATCTACGCGCTTCCGCTGTCGGTGATGGATATGGAGTTTGAAGTTATTATCGGCTTCGGCGATAAGCCGAATTTTGCGGTTGTTTCGCATAATTTATGATTGCGAAACTCGCTATATACAGTAAAATTTTTGCGAGTATTAGGGGCAGAGGGGGGTAGTAGGGGTCTATGTCTGCGCCGCCGCAAGAAACGCACGCCCGCCACACAAACCTTTCAATCCCCGCAACATCGACAACAACCTTTCCCCTTGGCGACTTACGGGTTCGCTATACATTAAAAGTTTACCCCCATAAAGGGTTCTTCTATCTACAAAATCTTAGGGACGAGAAAGTTAAGCTTGAGCAAATGTAAAAGCGGGTCGTGCAGGTTCAAAGCGGCGGCGTAGACATAGACCCCTACTACCCCCCTCTGCCCCGACTGCCACCCTACAAAGGTTTATTAATTTCTGCATTCTGCATTATTATTTCTGCATTAATTCAAAGGAGATACCATGAAGAAGACACTTTCACTGCTATTAGCGGTTTTAATGCTGTTTACCGTTGCAGTCGGTTGCAGTAACGAGAACGGCGGGAACAGTACCGATTCGGTCAGACCGGATATATTCGGCGAGACGGACGTTACGGAAAACCCCGACGAGCCTGTTTTTTCGGGTTATTTATTTGAACCTGAACCCGAGCCCGACGAGTCGGAAACTTCGGAGACCTCGGAGACCTCGGAAACTGCGGTAATCCCAACGGAGACCCGCCCGCCCTCCGACATCACCCCGCTGTTGTGGCAGGTGACATCGCCCGACGGCAACAGCATCTACGTCTTCGGGTCAATCCACGCCGCCGACGAATCGATTTACCCGCTCCCCGACTACATTATGGACGCTTTCGGGAGCAGTACCTACTTGGCGGTGGAGTTTGATTCGGCGGCGGTTGACGAAGACCCCGAAAGAACCGCGCAGATTGACACCGCATTAACCTATCCGGAGGGCGAAAGCATATTTGATTACGTCAGCGCGGAACTCATGGTAGCCGTGCTTGACGCGGCTTTGGGGATTACGCTCGAGGTTGACATGGTGGAAGGATTTCTCGAATATATCGGGCTTGCAAATCTCCGGCCGTTCGCATGGGAGACGCTCCTTTCGGGAAAAGTGCTTGAACACACCGAGCTTTCCTATGACTATGGCGTGGACAGTTTTTTCACCGATGAGGCAAGGGATAGGGGCATGGAAATCTTGGATATCGAGTCAATGGAATTGCAACTTGAAGTATTTCTCGGCTTTTCCGTGCCGCTTCAAATTGCAAGCTTGGAGGCGCATTTAGATGTTGAAAAGGGCGCGGAAAATCTCGCAATGCTCTATGAAGCGTGGAAAAGCGGCGATTACGAGACTATTTTGGCGGCAATAGATTCCGAAGACGAAGATATTCCCGAGGAACTCGACCTCGAATACACAACCGCGCTGCTCACCAACCGCGATATTAACATGGCAGAGGTCGCCAAAGAGTACATGGCGGCCGAGATGGCGGTCTTTTACGTGGTCGGGCTGGCGCATTTAATCGGCGAGGACAGCGTTTTGGGGTTGCTTGAAAGGGCGGGGTATGTGGTGGAATTAATCGCCGCCTATTAGCGCAAATACAGACGATTGCGAAACTCACGGACGCGCACTGCGCGCCCCTACATATGGCGACTTGGTTTTAACGCTCATCTACATATTGTAGGGACGGGGCATTGCCCGTCCGCAAAACGGTATTGCAATCGGTAAAAGTAAATAGCCTGACGATGCGGGTTCGCCCGCTAAATCGGGTTATCGGCAACTTATGATGACAGCATTGTCGTAGTTGGCAACGACTACACCGTAGCGGAGGCAACCGCTTCTGCCGGCTAAGTGGGGGTCGCGGGACACGCAAATTCTCATTAAACGACATAACTCGGAAAGGCGCGAAGGTATACACAAATTCGCCTGAACGATATTCGCAATCTCACCCGCAAAACCCGCGCTGAACCTCGGTAAAGCCGCCGAACCCTACGACCGGCAGTGTGACAATTCAGAATTGCTAATATACCACCGTCGCGGATGCGGCGGCAAAAAATCGGCCGAAAGGCCGATTTTTTGGTGTTTATTTATTAAACGGGTTCACAATCTTTATCTTCCCCTCAATCACTTGCCCGTCTGCCATATCTTCTGAATACAGAATAGCGCAATCACTTTCCAACGCCGATGAAAGCATAAGGCAATCGAAGAATGAAAAGCCGTACCGCTCTTTCAGGTCGAGCGCGTTTAATGCCGTCTGCTTTTGAATAATCCGAACTTCGCAAATATTATAAATATCATTTACGATTTTCTTTATATCTTCAAAAGGCGTTTGAATTTTTCTCGTCAGCACATTGCATATCTCGTTTATGGCTTGTGTACTCGTAACGCATACTCCGCTATCGAGCAAGGACAAACAAGTTTCTTTCTTGTGCGGCTCGGAGACCGCATACATATAAATGAAAATGTTCGTGTCAAAGAAAACCCTATCTGCGTTCATTCGCTTCCTCCCTGTTCCATTTCCAACGGCTTGTATCAATCTGAACAGGCGACAACAAAGCCCTCTTGCTCACAGGCTTGTCAACTATTTCGCACACGGTTATCTCAACAAACTTATTTCTAAACTCCCGCGGTAATGCAATAACGCCGTTTTCCGCTACTCCTTTGAATCTGTACGCTTCCACAATAATCCCCCCTTAAAAATATTATACCCTATAATTCCGATAATGTCAACTGTTGCTAAATTGCACCCTTCGCCAAAACTAAATCATCATTTGAATACAGCAATTCCACCGAGATTAATTTAGCCCCTGTGTCGGTAAACTCATAGTTATATTGCAAAGTCTTCCCGACGAACAAGTACCCGCTATCCGCGTAGTAACTAATCACAACCGTTGCGCCGTTGTCGGTGATTTCCTCCGAGACAAGCTCCGGATAATGCCACCACCAACCATGCCCGACCGAGTAAAAATAATCATCTTCGAGTATACCGCGCAAATAATCCTCATCAATGTTGGTAATCCCGAAAAGATTTTCGGCCCGCTGAATAAACTCATCGACCGTGTACCCTATTTCGGCGTCCCCGGTCAAGGCTATTTCCGCGCCCCGCAGACAATGCAACAGCAAATAATAGAAACTGTGCTGCTTGCTTTGTATGTGGGTAAAGCCGCGCATTTCGTCATAAATGCTTAGGTCAATCGCCGTGTTGAAATCCGTCATGCTCTCGAAGATTCCCAAGTCGTTTGAGAACCCGTAGGACACCGCCGCATAGCCGTCCCACAGCCACCGCTCCTTGTTGATTTTCCTACCACGCGGCGAAAACTGCAAAACATTTGAGCGTTCTTCCGAGCCAAGATGAAGCTCCCACTCCCGCCCGCCTTGCGTGAAAATATTTTCCGCACCGGCGCCGTCCTCGACGACTATGTCAAGGTAGTAGACAAAATACCAATCGTCCACATAATCCTCCACGCCCGTCAGCGTAAATTCCGCAAACTCGAGTTCCTTTATAAACTCAAAAGCAACCTCGCTATCATCGGCAAATTTCAGGCTCAAAAACGCCGTGTCCTTTTCAAGAAACGCATCGATTATCTCCACTGCAAGTTCCGCATAGCGTTCATGCTCGGCGATTGGCCGCCACGGTGTTTGGTCGGAATGAGGTTCAAGCGGCTCTTGCCCCGCATTCTCGCCCGCTTGAAACACAATGGTAGTTTCTTCCTCAACAATAACTTCTTCCACTGTTTCGGTCTCCGCAGTCTCCGCAATTTCCTCAACAGGCGCGGTGTAAGCAACTTCCTCAACCCCGCAAGCTGTAATCAAAATTACCGCAAGCGCAACCGTTAAAATTTTAATCAATTTCATAATCGTCACCCTAACCTTTCAAGTAATATTAGACATTCGCGAACCCTGCTATTTTGCGGACGGGCAATGCCCGCCCCTACAATATGTTGACTTGTTTTTAATAGTGCGCTATATGTAGGGGCGCGCATTGCGCGTCCGTGTGTTCCGTAATCGTCTGATTATTATTATAACACATTCTTGCACAAATTGCAAGTGTAAATGCACCTTTATCACAAATAACGCATAAACTAAACATGCGGCGAGAAACGGTTTTCCTCCGCTTGTCTGCCGCTTAACATAGGAACCCGCGCCGTCAAGGCGCGGGTTCTAACTTTTTCACGACCTAATTAATAGCCACCACAACCCCCTCAAACTCACCATCGGGGAACCTGAGGAAAACCCCCGTAAGCTTTTCGACGTCAATTATGCGGGTGAAAGTGCAGCTTGCGTAGACCGATTCGCCGAAATTCTCGCCTGCCCAGCCGCTTGAACCCGAACCGATTGCTTCATAAGGCAACTGCACACCGTCTATAATCGGCGCAGTCATCAAGAAAGGAAACTCCTCTGTAATCCTATCCAATTCGCCGCCACTCAAAACCACAGTCATCGACACAGGCGAGATTTTAATGCTCTCAAGATAAGTCACATATTCGCCGAACTGCACAGGCTGATTGACTTCAAGCAACACGGTATGGTCTTGGTACTCAAGCACCCATGAAACTTCCCAATTCCCCTCAATCACCGTGTACATGCCATCAAACTTGCTTGTAAACGCGCCCATATCTTGAAGATTGATGGTGATTTCCCTGCCATTGTAATCTTGATGGTTGTTATTGTTATTGTCAATCATCAAAAAGAAATAGAACTGATGAATCTCATTGCCGTTTTCGTCAATCACCGTCTCCATTGAATCATGCACCATGCCCCAATATTGACTGCTTCCGAGAGATTCGCCGATATAACCCTCAATCTGCACAACGCTTTTGTTTGTTTCGTAGCTGAAACTTTCAACTTCGAGCAGTTTTTCATTCTCGGAAGAAAACTTCATCAGGACATAAATCATGTTCCCGTCTGCAATGGTCTGCAAAACTTCCATTGTCACGCCGTTGTCCTCGGTGGACAGGTTTAGCACTTGCGACATGCCGTCGTCGATAATTTTCTGTTGGGTTTGCTCATCGGCACGGAAAATTTCCGCCATTTTGGGGTTCCAATTGCTGATTACCGAGTACGCCCCCGCCGTAATCACGCCGAGCAGAATCACCGCCGCCGCAACCGCAAAAATAGATTTTCTTTTCATATTATACCTCTTTCTTGATGTGTTAATTTGGTTGTTTTGAGTTTCGATATTCGCAAGAGTATCAGCCACTCTCTCATGAAATTCCCCCGGCACTTCCGGAAAGACTTTACACCACTTCATGCTCATCTTTTCACCAAGCCCTTTCTGCACAAGTGTGCTGTTTCAAGTTTATTACCCGCATTTATGGGGTTTACTTTCGAGGTTATATTCCTCCTCGCTAAGAAAAATTCTAAGCTCTGCCCGCGCCTTTGACAAGCGGCTTTTGACCGTGCCGTCGGGGATTTTCAAAATCCGCGCCACCTCATGAACCTTAAAACCCTCAATGTAATGCAACACCACCGCAAGGCGTTCCTTCTCGGTTAGTTTCATCAACGCCGCATACAGCTCGGTGTTCTGAACCACGGCATCAGGCGCGGATTCCCCCTGCATATACTCCTCATACGAGACCGTCCGCGAGGACTTCTTGCAAATTCGGTAACACTCGTTGATAAGTATTCTGCACAGCCATGTCTTGAAGAACTCCGGGTTTTTCAAGGTGGTAAGACTGCCGAACGCCTTTATAATCGCTTCCTGAACCGCATCGGCGCAGTCGTGGTCGTTTTTCAGTATAGACTTGGAAATATGGTACAAGGTCGGCTCGGCATCAAGCACAAGCCGGGTAAATTCCTCACTATTCATAAGTCATCCCTTCCTTTGATTAATGCAGAAATAATAATGCAGAATGCAGAAATGGTTATTGAAACATGTTTCTGATAATTAGATACTCTGAAATCAAGTTTGGTTCATTTTATTTTAGCATTTATTAAGGTTCTTTTCAATAGTGCAAATAAATTTCACGGAAAATATTGCCAAATGGTGGAAACTGTGTTATTATAGATAATAATAAAACTTTTATGAGGTGAAAACTATGTTAAATTTTAACTTTTGCGCTCCTACTTACTTTGAATTTGGGAAAGGCACTGAGGCACAGGCAGGGCCGCTTGTCAAACGCTTTGGCGGGACGAAAATCCTGTTGCACTACGGCGGCGGCTCGGTTAAGAAGTCGGGGCTTTTGGACACTGTAGTGGCAAGTCTGCGTGAGAGCGGCTTGGAATTTGTCGAGCTGGGCGGCGCAGTGCCGAACCCCGTTGACTCGAAAGTCTACGAGGGGATTGAGCTTTGCCGCAAAGAAGCGGTGGACTTTGTCTTGGCGGTGGGCGGCGGCTCTGCGATTGACTCTGCTAAGGCGATTGCGGCGGGCGCGGTCTACGACGGGGATTTTTGGGACTTCTTCCAAGGTAAAGGCGTTGAAAAGGCTTTGCCCGTGGGTGTAATCCTCACGATTGCGGCGGCGGGCAGCGAAGGTTCGGTCAACTCGGTTATTACCAAGGAATCGACTAACGAAAAGCGCGGTTGCGGCGGCGAAGTCTTGCGCCCTGTGTTCGCGATTCTCAACCCCGCACTGACACAGACTTTGCCCCCGTATCAAACGGCGGCAGGCTCGACCGATATAATGGTGCATGTAATCGAGCGGTATTTCTCCAACACAAAAGAGGTTGAAATCACCGACAGGCTCTGCGAAGCCGTGCTGAAAACCATAATCACCGAGACCCCGCGTGTCATCGAAAACCCCGATAATTACGAGGCTCGCGCTAACATTATGTGGGCGGGCATGGTCGCGCACAATAATCTTTGCGGCGTGGGGCGCGAGCAGGACTGGGTCAGCCACGGCATGGAGCATGAGTTGTCGGCCTTCTACGGCGCAACCCACGGCGCAGGGCTTGCAGTAATCTGCCCGGCGTGGCTGAAATTCGTCAGCCGCAAAAACCCCGGCAAAGTAGTGCAATTCGCAGTGCGTGTCTGGGATTGCGACATGAATTTCGAGCATCCCGAACTCACCGCCGCCGAGGGCATCGAACGCTTCGAGAATTTCCTCCGCAAAATCGGCATGCCCTCCTCAATCAAGGAATTCGGCGCAAAGGAAGAAGACATACCGAAATTAGCGCGGCACATAGGCTCGGTAAGCGAGACCGAGAAGAACTTCGGCGGGTATGTTAAGTTGGATTTGGGGGATGTTGAGGCTATTTACAAGTTGGCGTATTAATGCAGAATGCAGAATGCAGAATGCAGAAATAATTTAGTTTTCAAGCGATTTTCCAACAGACAACGGGTTGTAATTTTAGCTATTTCTGCATTCTGCATTATTATTTCTGCATTAGAAATAGTTTCTGCATTCTGCATTATTATTTCTGCATTATTTGAGGGGGGCAACAAATGTGGATATTTACTCTTTTAACTGTTTTTTTACCTATATTTTCAATAGGCGGGGCTTTTTTCATTGGAATAAGAGCTATATTAGAGTATAAAAAAACCAAGAATAAAAAGATTTTGCCACGCTTAAATAATTTGTTTTTCTTGATTCCTGTTATAATTATGCTGATTAATTATATTTTAATAGGTATTAGTTACTACCTTCAAAACAATACAGGGTGGGCGGGCAAAACCAACATCTTTGGTCTTGAGGGTCTTGACGCATGGGATACATCAGGGCACATTCAAGAAATATCGATTGGAATTATTTTACTTTGTTTAGTTTCAAGAATAGTTTTTGCTTGTCTTAGAAAGATAAATTTTTTTGAATTTTGTATATGGTTTATCTTAAATTTCACTGCCGTTTTTCTGTGTTTGGCGGTTATTGCCGACAGTTTCTGATGAACACCACCCGAAAACCCTAAAAAGGAGCAACAAATGTGGGTATTAATTCTTGTGATTCTTTGTTTGATTTTATTAGTAATCATAGCCGCGGCTTTTGTTATCGGTATAAAATCTTTGGTAGAGTATAAGAAAACCAAAGACAAAAAGTTTTGGTGCGAGGGATTTGTTTGCTGGTGGTAGTGCTTGGCCCTGTAATTGCTTCAACGCTGAATTTGCTTTGGTCTATGTCGCTTTAACCGATACTGCCAATAAACAATATCTACAACCGTAGGGTCGGGCTTCCATGCCCGACCGCGCGAACCCACATAGAAATGAAAAATGTAGGGAACGGTTCATAACCGTTCCGCAAAGTTTGCGCGGCTTCATAAACGGAACGGTTAAGAACCGTTCCCTACAATAAAATTTTCAAACAACAGTAAAAATCACAGGCACATAAACCCCACAAAGGAGCGAAAAAATGACAAAACGACAAGCCACTAAAGGCGATTTAGAAGCCGTTTTAGAGCTGTACAAGCACCTGAATGTAGACCCGATTCCCGAAGTTGACGAGTCGCTTACTGCACTCTGGGACGACATCTTAGCCGACAAGAACCATAGGATTCTGCTGATTGAGGTGGCCGGAAAAGCAGTCGCTACCTGCGTTTTGCTGCTTGTGCCGAACCTGACGAGAGGTGCGCGGCCGTACGCTATAGTTGAAAACGTCGTAACCCTGCCCGATGAGCGCAAAAAAGGCTACGGTAAGGCCGTCTTGGACTACGCGGCGGAGATTGCGCGGAGTGCGAATTGCTACAAAATATCGCTCATGACAGGCAGAAAAGACGCGCCGACACTGCGTTTTTACGAGAACGCAGGCTTTAATCGCAACGACAAGACGGCGTTTATAAAGTGGTGGCATTAATGGCGGCAGAACTTAATTACAGAGCAGACATTTGCACAAAAGAGCAACTTTCGGCGGCTTTGGCAATCGGCGAGTTTGAGCGTATTTACGCGCCTATGGAATTGCTGAACGTAGGGACGACCGCCCTCGGTCGTCCGTCTATAGGCCCGCGCAACCCCGACCGCACGACTATAACCCCGCCCGTCGCTGACCGTCCGACCATAACCCCGACCGCCGCTGACCGCCCACCCATAACCCCCCCCGCCCCTGACCGCCCGACCATAACCCCGACCGTCGCTGACCGCCCGACCATAACCTCGACCGCCCCCGCCAACCCGCCCATAACCCCCAACAACCTATCCCGCATAATCGCCGTCCCGCCGATTTTCATCGGCGGCAACGAACCGCTCATAGCGGCAAAACTGCGCGAACTCCGCGAATTAGGCTTCACAAGCGGGTTAGCGCACACTTTAGGGCATATCGAACTTATCAAAAGCGCGGGACTAAAGCCGCACGGCGGCTTTCGGCTGAACATAGTCAATGCCCGCGCCCTTGAAATCTACCGCGAAATGGGCGTGTGCGACCTGATTTATTCGGTGGAAATGCCGCTTAGGAGCATTACTGCAAGCAATTGCAATTGCCAAACCGGCATCATCGCCTACGGACAACTGCCGCTAATGCTGTTGCGGCGGTGCGCTGTGCAAGACTCACCGCATTGTGGCAAGGCGGGATGTGATTCTCTCACCGACAGGCTCGGCAATAATCTGCAAACCCTGTGCAGGTGGGGCGAGACCGAGGTTTTGAACCCTGTGCCGCTTGTGTTGAGCGACAAACTCGGCGATGTTGCCAATGTCGATTTTGCGGTCTTGAAATTCGCACCGGGCGAGAATATTGCAGATATACTTGATAAATACAGGCGGGCAACGCCCGCTGGAAAAAAATTTACACGCGGATTATATTACAAGAGAGTGAGGTAGGGCGCGGCTTCCATGCCGTGCCGTTAAATCCATGAACATCAAAGTTAAAATACTACGCGAAAATGCCCAACTACCCTTCCGTGCAACCACGGGGAGCGCGGGCGCGGACTTGCGCGCTTGCCTTGACGGCGATATTACCCTCAAAGGCAACTCCCAACTGATTATCCCCACAGGAATAGCGGTCGAAATCCCGCAGGGGTACGGCGGGTTCGTGTTTATCCGCAGCTCGGTGGGCAAGCGCGGGGTTGCACTCGCGAACGGCGTTGGAGTTATCGACTCGGATTACCGCGGCGAGGTCGGCGTTTCGCTCATCAATCACGGCACGGCCGACTTCGTAATCAAAAACGGCGACAGACTCGCCCAGCTCGTAATCATGCCCGTCTGTGCCGCCGAATTCGCGCTTGAGGACGGGCTTTCGGAGACTTCGAGGGGCGCGGGCGGCTTTGGTTCAACGGGGCGGCTCTAAAGACCCTTTCCGGCGAATTTCGGCTAAAATTCCGCCGGACTGCGTCAACCCACCTCGCAAGGCACAAAGCCTTACTTCGGCGGCTTTCCTTGCCCGACAAAATTTTCGCTCGAAATTCACTCGAAAAGGGTCTTTAGGGCCGCCCCGACAGGAAATTAAAAATTTAGTAAAATTTAGTTGTAAAAATTTCCATTATGTGCTATACTATAGTTAATTAGATTTTAGAATACTTCAAGAATAGGAAAAGAGAGGACGACAAAATGTTTTCAAAGGACATCGGAATTGATTTGGGTACGGCGAACACTCTTGTGTACATGAGGGGGAAAGGCATAATTATCCGCGAACCGAGCGTGGTTGCTGTAGATGTACGGCACGACCGAGTACGCTACGTCGGGCAGGAGGCCAAGGACGTCATCGGCAGAACGCCCGGTTCTATAGTAGCCGTCAGACCGCTCAAAGACGGCGTTATCGCCGATTTTGACATGACCACGAGTATGCTCCAAGCCTTCATCAGAAAGGCCATGCGCGGGCGTTCGTTTGCGCGGCCTCGTGTAATTATCTGCATACCGTCCGGGGTTACGGCGGTTGAGCGCAGGGCGGTTAAAGAGGCCACGCAAAACGCAGGTGCAAAGCGAGTTTCCATAATAGAAGAACCTATGGCGGCGGCAATCGGCGCGGGTTTGCCTGTAGCCGAACCTACAGGCAGCATGATAGTAGACATCGGCGGCGGTACTACAGAAGTCGCTGTGATTTCCTTAGGCGGCATTGTCACCTCAAAATCGGTCAGAGTTGCAGGGGACGAATTCGACTCGTCGATTATTAACTATATCAAGAAAAAGTACAATCTTCTGATAGGCGAACGTACCGCCGAAAACTTGAAAATCGGCATTGGCTCTGCCTTTCCGTATTCGGACAACGAGCCTGTAATGGATATAAAAGGGCGCAATCTGCTCAATGGCTTGCCCGAAAACGTGACTGTAACGAGCGAGGAAATCCGCGAGGCGTTGAGCGAGCCGCTCAATCACGTGATTGAGGCCGTCAAAGTCACCCTCGAGAAGACCCCGCCCGAATTGGCGTCGGACATTATCGACTCGGGGATAATGCTGGCGGGCGGCGGTGCCCTGCTCAAAGGCTTAGACCTCCTGCTCCACGCCGAAACAGGCATGCCGGTGAAAATCGCCGAAAGCCCCATAGATTGCGTAGCCGACGGCACAGGAAAGGTACTCGAAAACATAGACAAGTTAATTGACGTATTGAACGAAGACGACTCACGGTATTGATAAATGAAAGACTTTCTCAAAAGCATGAAGTTCAAAGTTCTGCTTTGCGTTTTCGCATTGCTTTTCGGGCTTATGCTGAACGCCGCCCTCGCGGTTGACACGGCGAATTTCCCCGAAGCCGCCCTACGAACGGTAACACAACCGTTCGCAAGAGCGGCGACGTCCATTTCCGACTGGGTTGAAGACCGATTGGACCGCCTCGTCAACGCCGACCGTTACAAGAACGAGAATGAGCAGTTGCGCCGCCGCCTTGCCGAGATGTACGACGACATAATGGAGCGCGACGAGTTGAAGCAGGAAAACGAGCGACTGCGCGAAATCCTCGGCATTATCGAGCAGAATGAGGACTTCACACTCTCGCCGCCATGCGCGGTGATTGCGCGGGAGGCACTCGGCACTTCTGCCAATTTCATCATCAACAAAGGCTCAAACAGCGGCATTAAAGCGGGCGACCCCGTCATCACCGAAATCGGCTTGGTCGGGCGAATAATCGAAGTCGCGCCTACTTATTCAAAAGTCACGACAATCTTGTCGGCCGAGATTCACGTGGCGGTCAGAACCGCGTCAAACGGGACGGCGGGGATTATTAACAACGATATTTTATACTCCGACAACGGGCTTTGCCTGATGGATTACATCGAAATCGGCAGCGAAATAGGCGTAGGTGACGCGATTGTGACACTCGGCGGCACCGGCATTTTCCCGCCCGGTCTGTTCGTCGGCACTGTAACCGACGTCTTCCCCGCCGATAGCGGCCTGCTGCTCAACGCAGTCGTAGAGCCGTCCGAAGACCTGTTCAAAATCACCGACGTCTTCGTAATCACCTCGTTTGAGGGGCAGGGGGTGTTGCCGTAGTGTTGTCTCTAAAACCCCGAAAAAGGCGGCAACTAAGGAAGCAGTCGCTGTTACGCTGGCTGTTTTATTGTTTGGTTTTGTTACTTTTTTACATGCTGATGAGCGGCGGCTTTTTCAGAAGTGCACAGCCGATTTTCATCATACCCCTCGCAATCGCAGTCGCCATGCACGAGCGCGAGTTTTCGAGCGCGATATTCGGGGCAGCTTGCGGGCTTATGCTCGACCTTGCATGTTGGAATTTGTTCGGCATGTCGAGCGTTTGGCTGATGCCCTGCGCCCTCGGCACCTCCCTGCTCGTGACGAATTTAATGCGCCCGAACGTCATCAACCACTTCTGGATGTCCGCAGTGGCGTGCCTCTTAATGGCGTTCATGGATTACTTTTTTCGGTACGCAATCTGGGATAATCCCGACGCGAAGGTAATCCTCACGGGCTACATTATCCCGTCCTACCTGTGGGCGTTTTTGCTGTCGCCGCCGGTCTATTTCTTGGTGAAGACGATTTCGGTGAAATTCCGCGAGGGCGAGGTCGGCAGGGCTGAGAATACTTTGCATGAACCGACTGAGGATTGATGGGCGGCGGGGGGTATGGGGGTCTATGTCTGCGCCACCGCCGAGAATCGCACGACCCGCGGTTGCAGTTGCATAAACATAACTCTCGCGTCCAAAAGATTTTGTAGATAGAAGAACCCTTTACGAGTACAGACTTTTAATGTATAGCGAACCCATAAGTCGCCAAGGGGAAAGGTTCATGACGATGTAGCGGGAGATGATAGGTTTGTGTGGCGGGCATGCGATTATCGGCGGTGGCGCAGACATAGACCCCCATACCCCCCGCCGCCCCCCACGGTCTCAAAAAATTTAATTATTTCTGCATTCTGCATTATTATTTCTGCATTATCACGGAGGTGATAGTTTGAAACTCCCAACCTTCCAAAAAAACTCCCTGCTCCCCGGTGACGGGAAGCTTGATAAGCTCAATTTCCTTATCCGATTTACGGTCTTGATAGGGCTTTTGTTGGTGTTTGGGTTTTTAGGGGTCGCCGAGCTTATGAAAATCCAAATCGTTGACGGTGCCTATTACGCCGACCTCACCCAGAGCAATTCGACCGCCGTGCAGACTATTCAGGCCTCACGCGGGCAGATTTTTGACTCGGCGGGCAATCCGCTGAATACCAACAAAATCGTCTACAAAGTCATCGTACAGCGGGCGTTCTTCCCGTTCGGGGAGGAGAACGAGGTGATTGAGCAGACGCTTGCGGTGTTGCGAAGTCACGGTGAGAGCTGGTTTGACAGCCTGCCGATTAGCCACAGTGAGCCTTTCGAGTTTTTGGACGTCGGGGAATCTGCACTCGACAATTTCAAGGAGCGTATCGGGGTGAATCTTGAGGCAACTGTTGAAAACTGCGTGCAGGCCTTGCACGAGAATTACAAAATCAGCCGCGAGTATACCCCCGAGACCGCCCGCGCAATCGCAGGAGTGCGGTACGAAATGGAGTTGCGGGACTTTTCACAAATTAATAGGTTCACTTTGTCCGAGGATATTTCTTTTGATACCTTGGTGAATTTAATGGAGCGCAGTGACGTTCTGCGCGGGATTGACATCATCGAGGAGCCAATGCGAATCTACCTTGACGGCATTGTCGCCGCGCATATTCGCGGGACGATTGGGCCTATCTCGGCGGAGGAATTTGCGGAACTGCGTAATCAAGGGTACAGCCTTAATGATACAATCGGGAAATTCGGGGTGGAGTCTGCAATGGAGAGCATTTTGCGGGGCGAGAACGGCACACGCACCATTGAGCGGAACATGCGCGGTGTTGCAGTGTCGGACGAGGTGACGACCGCCGCACGCCCGGGGAATTCCGTCATGCTGACGATTGACAGCCGATTCCAAAAGGATTTGCAGGATATTTTGGACAATCACATCAGCTGGCTCCGCACCCTTGACCAGACCTACAGCAACGAGCGGCTCAACCGCCGCGGGATTGACACCGAGGGCGGCGCGGTCGCCGTAATTGAAGTTAAGACGGGGCGGGTAATCGGCTTGGCGACTTCGCCGACCTACGACATCAACGACTATCTCACCGACTACGACTCGCTCCTGAACGCCGAACTCAGCCCCTTAGTCAACCGCGCAACAGCAGGGCGGTACCGCCCCGGGTCAAGCTTCAAGACCATTACCTCGGCCGCCGGGCTTAACAACAACGTAATCGACCGCAACTCGACCGTGACTTGCCGAGGAGTTTACACTTTTTTTGACGATTTTCGGCCCTACTGCCACAATCGCGGCGGTTGCGGCACTCTGAATGTTGTCAACGGCTTGCGGCTTTCCTGCAACATTTTCTACTACGATGTCGGCAGGAGAACAGGCATAGACGCCTTGGCGGAGGCGGCCGAGGCCTTCGGCGTGGGGACTAATTTGGGCCTTGAAATTGCAAGCGCGACCGGCAGAATGACGACCCCCGAAATCTACGAGGAGCTTTTGGGGAGCGGATTCACGCAAGGTATTACCGTGCAGGCGGCAATCGGGCAATCCGAGACGCTTATGACGCCGTTGCACCTTGCGGTTGCCGCCGCGACTTTCGGCAACAGCGGCTATCGCTACAGGCCGTATTTGGTCGATTCGGTCTGGAATTACGACTTGTCGGAGCTGATTTACCGCACCGAGCCGCAAGTAGTCGCCGAGTACGCAACCGACCGCCCCGACGTCTACAGTGTCGTAAAAGAAGGCATGATTGCCGTCAGCAGTAATATCTACTGGCCGCCGTCCGACTCGCGGTTCTCGCACTTTGCATTCTTGGACGGGAACACAGCGGCATGCAAAACAGGTACAGCGCAAATCGGCGAGGATAAGTACAACTCGGTGTTCATGGGGTATTACCCCGCCGACGACCCCATAATCGCGTTCGGCGTGGTGCTTGAGAACAGCGAATTCTCGCGGTATATCCTGCGAAATATCATCGACGCCTACTTCTACGACGCCTACGAGCCGGACATAAACGAGGATGGTTTAATCGCCTCGCCGTGGAAGCGGTGGGACGATGCGAAGGCGCAGAGATTGACCGGCGGGGCTTAGAAATATTTCGTCATATTTCATAAATGCAACGGCTAAATTTCGGCAAACTAAACAAAATATCGAGATTTGGGATAATATTTTTGTTTAACTCTTGTAAAAGTGAAAAAATATGTGGTATAATGAGAGTAATTATCGAGAGAATGTAAGATAAGTCTGAAAATAATTATAGGGAGGCGTGTCCCATGCCGCAATCTTTGTTGAGGGTTATGCGAGTGTGGGGGGCATGGTGTTGAAAATATGAACATAGCTTTGATTGCTCACGATTCTAAAAAAGAGTTGATGATACAATTCTGCATAGCCTACAGCGGCGTTTTGTCGCGGCATAATCTTTGCGCGACCGGGACCACGGGTAAGCTTATAAAGGAGACTACCGGCTTGCAGGTCAAGAGTTACCTGAGCGGCGGCAACGGCGGCGCAGAGCAGATTATTGCGCGCATTTCCTGTAACGAAATCGACATCTTGTTTTTCTTCCGTGACCCCATAAATGCAAAGTCGAACGAACCTAATGACGTCAACGTACTTAGGGTCTGCGATGTGCGGAATATCCCCGTGGCGACGAACATTGCAACGGGCGAGGCCCTTATCCACGCCCTCGAGCGCGGCGATTTGGATTGGAGAGAGAATATAAAGGAGTAGAGCCTGTGTGAATCCTTTGTGCCTTTTCAGTGATTGCGCCGCGTGAGTTTTCGCGGCGTTTTATTTTGTGGACTTAGTGGGGGGCAGAGGGGGGTAGTAGGGGTACGGCGGGCGCAAATAACCGCACGCCCGCGTTCTACGCTTGATAAAACTTAACCTTCTCGAGCCGAACCGTTATCAGATAGCACGTACCTATTTGCGAGTGCAGACTATCAAAGCACATCAAACCTGTCAAGTCGTGAACTTGTAAGGTCGCAATCGAGAAAGTGGAGTTTGATGAGTTTGTGTGGCGGGCTGGCGGGTATTTGCGCCCGCCGGGGCGCCCCTTCCCCCCCCCCCC
>WRMK01000025.1 GCA_009777155.1 Oscillospiraceae bacterium | reverse complement strand
TGAAGGGTGTTTGGGGGTTGGTGAGAGGGGGGGTAAAGTTTTATCAAGGGGGCAGGGGGGGGGGGGGGTCGGGGGGGGGGTGGGGGTGCGGCGGCGCAAGAACCGCACGCCCCGCTTTTTGCGTTTGCATAAACTTAAACTTCTCGTCCTCAAGACTTCATAAGTAGCACAAACCTTATGCCGAGTACAGACTATTCAAGTAGATGAAGCCTATTAAGTCGTGAGCGTATAAGGTCGCAATCGAGGAAGTGGGATTTAAGCGGTTTGTGTGGCGGGCTGGCGGTTCTTGCGCCGCCGCACCCCTACCCCCCGCCGTACCCCCACCCCCGCCTACAGGTGCTTCTAATTATTTGCACTCGTCCGCAAGGCACGCAGGACTTGTGCAGACGGGCGGGCATTGCCCGCCCCTACAATTCATGATTTATTTTCAGTCTCATTTCGTTTAATCAAAAGCGATTTCAAACAAGTATACCGCGCCGTTTTCCCCGCATTTTCAGTCATGATTTCAATCGCGCGCCTATTTCCGGCGACAATCAAAATCGACTTCGCGCGTGTGACCCCGGTGTAAAGCAGATTGCGGTAGAGAAGCCGCGGAGACCGCTCGGTGAGCGCGATAATCACCGCCGAGTACTCGCTGCCTTGGCTCTTGTGAATCGTCACGGCGTAGGCGTGCTCAAGTTTCGTGGTCATGTTGCCGGTGTAAAACGCCGCCCGCCCGTCAAAATTCACCCGCATGCTGCCGTTGTGCGGGTCGATTTCGGTGATGACGCCGATGTCGCCGTTGAAGACGCCCTTACCTTTCTCCGCGCCCTTTTGCCACGCAACGTCGTAGTCATTTTTGGTCTGCATTACCTTGTCGCCCTCGCGGAAAACCGCTTCAAAAACCCGCAGTTCGCGGCGTTCTTTTGAGGGCGGATTGAGCGCGGATTGCAAGGCGCGATTCAGCTCTTTTGTACCCGCCGCACCGAGCTTTGTCGGGGTCAAAACCTGTATGTCTTCAATCGGCGAATAGTTGTATTTTTTCGGTAATCGGGTCTTCACCAACTCGACCGTAAGCCGCGCTATGTCGTAATCCGAGCGGCTCTCCATGAAGAAAAAATCCTTGTCGCGAATATTCAATTCCGGCAATTCACCGCCGATAATTTTGTGGGCATTAGTAATAATTAAACTCTCTGCGGCCTGTCGAAAAATCTCTTTCAATTCAATCATCGGGACTTGTCCCGAGTAAATTAAATCGCCCAAAATATTTCCCGCGCCGACCGACGGCAACTGGTTTGAATCCCCCACCATTACAAGCGCGGTGTCGATTTTTACAGCCCGCAAAAGTGCCTCAAAAAGCAGTGCGTCAACCATCGACATCTCGTCAATTATAACAAAATCGACCTTCAAAGGATTCATCTCATTACGCTTAAAAGTCAGCAGATTTTCGCCCGTAATATCAACCTCAAGCAGGCGATGAATCGTCTTTGCGTTCTCGCCCGTAATCTCGCTCATGCGCTTTGCGGCGCGGCCGGTGGGCGCGGCAAGCGCGATGCTTTTTTTCAAAGTTTTGCAGATTTTTATAACCGCGTTCAGCGCAGTCGTCTTGCCGGTTCCGGGGCCTCCGGTGAGTATAAAAAGGCTGTTCGCGAGGCAGCCGTTAATTGCTTGTTTTTGCAATGTTTCATACTTGATATTTTCGGTAAATTCAATGCCGTTTATCTCGTCGGAAAAATCTTTTTGGGCCTTTGCGTTAAGTTTCAACATGTCGCAAAGCTTGTCCGCAATATAACGCTCGGCGTTGTAATAAGCGGTGAGAAAAACACGCGAAGAATTACCGCCTGAAAGCAGTGTAAACTCGCCGTTATGCACGCCGTTTTCCAAGGCAATATCGAACGAATCCAAGCTCACGTCGTAAATTTCGCAGACCTGTTTTCGCAGAATTTCTTCGGGTAAACAGGTGTGGCCGCCGTCGGTGTTGCTGTGCAAAACGAACCAAATCGCCGCTCTAACTCGATTGAAATCACAGCTGTCAATTCCGAGTGAAAACGCCATCTTGTCCACCGTTTCAAAGTCGGCCTCGATGCCGTCACCGCAGAGCAGATACGGGTTTTCCTTGATTAGCGAGACCGATGAATTGTCGAATTTCTGCCAGGTTAAAATCGCCGTTTGCGGCGCGAATCCGTATTCCGACAAGAACGAAATGATGGATTTGACACTGCAAATTTTGCGGTATTCCGCGCCGATATACACCGCTCGGTCGGCGGTAATTCCCGTGACTTCGGAAAGTTTTTGCGGGTTTTCCGATATTAAAATAAGTGTCTGTTCACCGAATTTATCGGTGATTTTTTTTGCAAGCGAAGGCCCCACGCCGCGGATAATTCCCGAGCCGAGATAGCGGCGAATTTCGTCCCTTGTCACGGGCGGCATGCGCTCACAAGTCTCGGCCTTGAACTGCTTTCCGTACTTTGGCGACTCTATGTAACTGCCGGTCAGCGAGAGCTTTTCGCCGACCGCAACGTCCCCCAAATTCCCCACAACAATACACAAATTATCGCTGTCCGAAAGTGTCAATTCCAACACAATATAGCCGTTCGCGGGGTTCTTGTAAATGACCCCCTCGACCACACCGCTCAAACTCAGTAACTCCAAAATTTAATTCACTTACCTTTCGTTATTAAAAATCTTGTAATCATGGAAACAAGTTCCATGATTACGCTCGCCGCCGAAGGCGGCGGGCGAGGGTCAAGCCCTCGCCTTAATCCGCAACGAAAGTTGCGGATTAATACGGTCGAAACTTTGGAGTTTCACCGTAAATTTTTACTCCCGTTTTCTTAAACGAAATCCTTGCAAGCAAAGAAATGTAGACAAACTTGAAAAAACTCACCGCGCCATAAAGCGCGAAAAACGTCAGCATAAAAAACATTAAATAGTACATAAATTCAGCCTCCTTTTTTGCAGTATATGCAAAAAAGGCGCAATCTGCTATTCGGCGCGGGAGCAGTCGGCGGGGGTGGGGGTCTATGTCTGCGCCACTGCAAAGGAATCGCACGCCCGCTTTTGCGATTGATAAAGTCTAACCTTCTCGAGCCGAACCGTTATCACGTAGCACGTGCCTAAATGCGAGTGTAGACTTTTTATGCAGATGAAACTTATTAAGTCGTGAGGAGATAAGTTTCATGTCGAGGAAGTAGAGTCTGATAGGCTTGTGTGGCGGGCTGGCGATTCCTTTGCAGTGGCGCAGACATAGACCCCCACCCCCGCCGACTGCTCCCCCAATTGTCAATTGTCCATTCTCAATTGTCAATTGCCGTCACCCACATCACTCTCAATAATATCAGAAATAAG
This sequence comes from Oscillospiraceae bacterium, assembly GCA_009777155.1. Lineage (GTDB taxonomy): Bacteria > Bacillota > Clostridia > Oscillospirales > Ruminococcaceae > Ruminiclostridium_E. The sequence goes on along the minus strand of WRMK01000025.1, from coordinate 18,261 downwards.
CCGTGAAAAATCAACGGCATTATCCGCGGTAATAACAGGCTTTCCCGTCTTTGATTCAATTTCCTTTCGGGCGTTCCCCGCGACCCCGCCGCCGCTTTTGGCAACTTCTTTATTTTCTTTTAAGTTTTTCGGCTTCACCGTTTTTGATATTTCGGTTGTCGTGGCTTCGGCAAGCATATTCAGAACGAGTTCGAGAGTTGACATATTATCGCGGAGATTTTCCTTTTTCAAACCCTTGAAATTTTTATACTGGCGCGTAGTCATGCCCGACCACGCTTTTGAAATTTCATCGGTCAAAATGGCATATTCCAAACCCTGCTTAACGCCCCTGTCGTCCCATTCGTCCGTGAGTTCTTTTCGCACTTGAATGGCTTGCAGTCGTTGGTTAATCCATTCACGAGTGTAACCTTTTTTAAGGTATGTAACCAACGCGCGTTCAATCGCCAATTCGGGGTCAATCGTTTCGTCAATTCGCTCACTTCCAACACGAGCAAGCCACATTTTGAACGGCTCGGCTTTTGGCGAGGGTATGGACTGGATTATACGCAAAAGCTGTTCGGTGTTGGCTACATCAGTGTTGTAACGCTTGCCGTCAGCCGCCAGCAATTTCAGTTGTTGACAATTTGTCAACAACTGAGAACCCTCCTCGTTTAGCCGTTGTTTCAGCTTGCCCCAATAAAAGGTTGCACCACGTTGCGTATCTTGCTCCGTAAGCACGGCCACCACGTCAACAATGGAAAAAAGCCACACTTCCCGCTCCTCGTCCCACGCCATACGAATACGCTTGTCCTCAAACAATTGAATTTTATTATTCTCACCCATTACAATTTGCCCTCCCGTAATTTATTTTCATTTTCAACTGTTGACAATTTGTCAACAGTTGAGAACCTTCCCCAATATGCCTGCTCAACCGCCGACTACACCCAATTGTCAATTGTCCATTCTCAATTGTCAATTGCCATCACCGCCCACCAATCATTATTATTCCTAATCTGCGTTACTTTCAACCCCGCATTTTTCAGCGCAGTCAAAACCTCATCAAGCCGTATGCCGATTATCCCCGAAGCAATCAGCACGCCGTTTGAGCTAAGCAACAGCGGGAAAATTTCGCTCATTTTTATAATAACATCGGCGACAATATTCGCGGTAATCACGTCATAAGTTTTGTAGTCGCCCGCAACCCGCTTCAGCAACTCACCGTCGCCGATTATATCGCCGCAGTGAGCGGCGAATTTCTCGCTCGTGAAGCCGTTTTGCAGAATATTTTCGCAAGCAGTACGAACCGCAGTCTCCGAGACGTCGGTCATGGTTGCCTTTGCCGCCCCGAGCAGTAACGCCGCAATGCTCAAAATCCCGCTCCCACAGCCGATGTCTAAGAAGTTGCAATCGGCTGAAATTACCTCCTCCAAAGCCTCAAGGCACAGCTTTGTAGACTCGTGCTGGCCCGTCCCGAACGCCGATGCAGGGTCAATTTCGAGGACAATTTTGTCGGCGACATCGCCCGGGGTTTCCTCCCACGTCGGCTTAATCAAAAACTTCCGGCCGACCTCAAACGGCTTGAAATGCTCCTTCCAAGCGTCCGCCCAGTCGGTCTCGCGGACAAGGCTTTTCTCAATCCGCAAGTCGGCACAGGCTTTATAAATCTTCGCAAGCAACTGCTCACCCTGCTTGTCGGTGGTGACGTACAGGCTCAGTCGGGTCTCCTGAGTTTTCAACGGCTCTAACTCCTCGCCGATGTAGTCCCAAGCACCGAGACCGCTGTGCAAAAACTCCTCGAAATCCGCCGCATCGTGAAATTCAAAGCCGCTGACCCCCAACGCCGTAAGCCTGTCGGCAAGCGGTTCGAGGTCGTGGCTTGCTGTGTATATATCGAGTTTTATGAAGTCCATACTATACTACCATACCTTTCCGTGCGAGATACTATAACTAATTATGCCTTATTATTTGGGAATTGTCAAGGGGTAATCCGGTTCGGTTCTTTTTTCCCCACCCCCCGCATAAAATAAACCATGATAACAGCCAAGACAAGACCCCTACCCTCGGGCAACACGCGGCACAGCACCGCGTTTGAGCAAGCCGTCAACTTCCTGCCCATGTTCAGGGACGAGCTTATGCGACACGCGGCGCGCACACCCGCATTTGCCGAAAAAACCCGCGAGATTCGCCTACGCGCAGGGCAGTGTATAGTGCTTGAAACGGGCGAGGGTGGCGGCATTGCGCGGGTCGGAAACGCACAAAGCGGCAGTCGCGAAGTCGCCAATTACAGCGGGATTGCGCGGTTCGGAAACGCACAAAACGGCAGTCGTGAAATCGCCAATTACAGCGGCATTGCGCGGTTCGGAAACGCACAAAGCGGCAGTCGCGAAGTCGGCGATTACGGCGGGATTGCGCGGGTCGAAAACCCGCAAAACCCCCGCCACCAAACCACAATCCCCGTCACCGCCGAGCACCTCCGAGACCTCATTCAAATCTTCTGCGACTACTCGATACACAGCTATGCGCGGCAAATTTCCGAGGGCTTCATCACCCTCGAAGGCGGCCACAGAGCGGGTTTTTGCGGTACGGCGGTCATGAATAGCAGTGATAAAAACAAGGTCGAGACCGTCCGCGATATTTCGTCAATTAATCTGCGGATTGCGCGCGAATTTCCCGGTTGCTCGGACAGGCTGTTTGAATTACTGCCGCTCGAAAGCCTGAAATGCCTGCTGATTATCGGCAAGCCGCTCAGTGCGAAAACCACGGTACTGCGCGACCTTGCACGGAACATTTCCCGAACTCATAAAGTCACCGTGATTGACGAGCGGGGCGAATTGGCGGCGAAAAGCAGAGGCGTAATCACGGCCGATTTGGGGGCGAACACCGACGTCTTAGACGGCTTTCCGAAACGAGGCGGCTTCATGACGGCTTTGCGGGCATTGTCGCCCGATTTTATAATTTGCGATGAAATAGCGGGCGATGGCGAGAGCGTCGCCGAGTGCCTCAACAGCGGCGTATCGCTGATTATGACCGCGCATTGCGGGAGTGTTGAGGAAGCGATTCGCGGAACGGCACTCAGCGATATAATCAAGCATGTGAGCCATATTGCACTGCTCGGCACGGGCAGAAACATCGGCGTGTTGCAAAATTTGTGGCAAAGGGATAATGGGACTTCTAAAAAACTGGTGCAAATCGGGGAAAACGATACGTTTCATTTCTCGTTGGTGCGAGGAGGACATACTGAAAAATGAGAGTGTTTTTAGCAGTATTTTTTGTAATAGCGGGAACCGCGGCAGGATTGGCGCAAGGTGCAAAACTGAAACGGCGGGAGCAATTGCTGTCGGAAGTTATACGATTACTTGAGAATTTGGCAGTGCAGATTCGATACCGCGCCTTGCCGCTCGGCGAGTTTTTCGCGGGTTCAGTTTCAAGTAACGGCAGATTTACCGAGAGGATAACTGCCCACATAAACAGCGGCGTCAATTGGCGCGGCGCATGGAGCGAAGCGGTCTGCGACTTCGCCGAGCTCGACGACGGTGACCGCGAAATCCTCGCCGAAGTCGGCAGCTGTCTCGGCGGCAGCGACGCGGCAGGGCAGATTTCGATGCTGGAACTCAACAAAGAACTGCTCACCGCCCGCCTAAAAGAAGCCACAGCCGACTCCGCAAAAAAAGCCGCAATGTACCGCTCGGTAGGGCTGTTGTCGGGGCTGGCAATAGGTATCATGGTTCTGTAATGAATAATTAATAATGAATAATGAATAATTGTGGAGCCGCTTTGCGGCGGTTTTTCGATTGAATAGCTTATTAACTCGCGTTCCGTGTTACCGCGATTGTTAACTTAAAATCATTGTTCATTATTCCTTATTCACTATTCATTAATGAGGTGTTGTGTTGGAAATTGATTTAGTTTTTAAGATAGCCGCAATCGGTTTGATTGTTGCGGTGTTGAGCCAGTTATTGGAACACGCCGGCAAAAAAGAACAAGCCATGATGACCAATATCGCAGGGCTGATTGTCGTTTTGATGATAATTATAAATGAAATAGCAGTGCTTTTTGATACCATTAAGAATGTTTTCGGACTATGGTGACGGACAATTGACAATTGATAATGGACAATGGACAATTGACGAACAATTGACAATTGATAATGGACAATGGACAATTGTTTTAGACTTTGAAAGTGTGAAAAGACGGAACACGAGTTGTGGATTTTTCAATTGAAAAATCCGTCGCGGAGCGACCACATTAATTGTCCATTGTCAATTGTCCATTGTCAATTGTCAACCCGGGGGTGTTGCGAGTTGAATATCACTGCCATAGTAGCTTTAGGCTTGGTTGCGGCGGTGCTGTCGATTATTTTGCGGCAACACAAGCAAGAGTACGGGCTGTATATACCACTTGTCACCGGTGTGGCAATCCTCGGCGCGGTGCTAATCGCCGTGCGCCCCGTCCTCGATGTAATCCAAAACCTCATGGAAGCGGTTCACATGAACAACATCTACGGACAAACCCTCCTGAAAGGTTTAGCCGTCTGCTACCTCACGCAATTAGCCGCCGATGCCTGCAAAGACGCAGGTGAAACTGCAATCGCCGGCAAAGTAGAACTCGCAGGAAAAATCGCAATCGTCCTGCTGTCACTGCCGCTGTTCGCGAGTTTGGTGGAGATGATTACGCGGTTGATTCAATGAATAGGGAATAATGAATAATGAATAATTTTGGAGTCGCTACGCGACGGTTTTCCGACTGAATAATTTACAACTCCACAAAATTTTCAACGACATAAAAGCATTTTTGAACGTAGGGGCGAACTGCGTTCGCCCGCATAGAACATCGACCGTAGGGGCGCGCAATGCCCGCCCGCAAACCCCCACACGCCCACAAACAACATCAACCGTAGGGGCGGGTTTCCATGCCCGCCCGCGCTCCGCCCAAACCGCAAACAACACCGAAATAAGGACAATTAAAATGAAAAGAATCCTAACCCTCGCCGCCCTCCTCCTAACCCTCACAACCCTCACCATACCCGCAACCGCCGAAAGTGAAAACCTGCAAGAGGCCCCCGACGACTTCGGGCAAAACCAACTCGTCGAGGCCCTGCCCGACGATGTTCGCGACATGTTGCAAGAGCATGAAATTACCCCCGACAACGGCGGCTCGCTCGGCATATCACCGCTATCGGTGCTTCAAGGCCTGTGGGAGCTGTTCGCGGCGGAAGTCACGCGGCCGCTGAAAATGCTGGCGGCCTTGACGGGGGTAATTCTGCTGTCGGCAATTGCGGAATCCCTCGGTGCGGACATGAACGCTTCGGGAAGTGGCACAAGCAAGACCGTCTCGGACACTTTCGGTATCATAGGAATACTCGCGGGGGCAGGCATGATGCTGGTTTACATAAGCGATATAGTCGCCCGCTCGCTTGAAACTTTGCGGAGTGGCTCGGTGTTTCTGCTCACCTTTGTCCCTGTTTTTGCGGGCATAATGGCGGTTTGCGGGCAGTTGACGACCGCATCGGTATTCAGCGGCAGTTTGATTATCGCAGGGCAGGTTTTCATCTACATTTCGACAATGTTCCTTGCCCCGCTCGTCAGTTGTATACTCGGCATATCGACGGCGGGCGCGGTGAATCCGGACCTAAACATAGAACGATTATCGGAGGTTGTAAAAAAAATCGTCATATGGCTACTGGGCATTTTAATCACAATTTTCATAGGGCTAATGTCCCTGCAAAGTTTTGTCAGCACCGCCGCCGACACGGTTGCCCTCCGCGCCATGAAGTTCACGGTGTCAAATTCCGTGCCGATTGTCGGGAGCGCGGTCAGCGATGCCTTGGCGACCGTGCGAGGCAGTCTGGGCCTACTGCGCGGGAGCGTAGGCACATTCGGCATAATCGCAGGTCTCATGGTAATTCTGCCCGCGATGATGTCGGTAATCTGCCACAAATTCGCACTGCAAATCGCCGCCGCCGTCTGCGAAATCTTCGGCGTAAAACGCCTCTCCGGCCTACTCAAAAGCGGCGAAAACGTAATGAGCATAATCTTCGCAATGCTGTTTTGTTTCGCGCTGATATTGGTAGTTTCGGTGGCGTTGATGCTGATTATATGGAATAAGGAATAAGGAATAATGAACAATGGACAATTGATAATGGACAATGGACAATGGGCGTGAAACCCACGGGCGAACGCAGTTCGCCCCTACGCTGAAAAAGAATACAAACAACAGTAAAATTCGGAAACATTGAAAAAATCCCCGCACCCGCAAATCCCCCGAAACACAACGCGGTGTTATGTAGGGAACGGTTCATAACCGTTCCGCAAATTCGCACTGCTTATAACGGAACGGTTAAGAACCATTCCCTACAATAAAAATTTTCAACCACATAAAAACACCACGGTATGTAGGGGCGCGCATTGCGCGTCCGCACCCCACGCAAACGCGGAAAACCCACGGGCGCGCCCCATGGAAACCCGCCCCTACCGAAACATCATGAAACTTAAAACAAAGGAGGCCACAAACATCAAAGAAATAATCCTAAACATCTGCCTCGTCGCAGTTGCCACCGCCCTATTCCGCATGTTAGTCCCCGAAAATAATTTCAAGAAGCAAATCGGCTTTCTAATCTCCTGTTTTTTCATCACCGCCGTCGTCGCGTTCATCACGGGCGCAACGCCCGACCTCGCGAATCTCCCCGACGAGTTCGCAGTAGTATTCGACGGCGCAGAACGAATCAGCGACTTCACAACCCAGACCACCGCCCAACGAAAACGCGCAATCGGCGAAGAAGTCGCCGCCCGCGTACGCGGGGTTTTGGAGGAAAATGAAATTTACCCGTCGGAAATTCGCGTTGTTGTTAATATTTCCGGCTCGTACAGCATATCTATTAATGAAATAAGGCTTGTTCTGCCCCCGGGGAGCGATATGCTCCGCGCCTCGGCGTTAGTCGAGGGCGAGGTTGGGGACGGGATTAAGGTGACAATCGATGTTGAATAATTGTCAATTGCATGATTTTTTTACGGGCGAACACAGTTCGCCCCTACACTGAAAAACCCCACAAACAACAGCAAAAATTTTCAACCACATAAAAGTATTTTTGAACGTAGGGGCGAACTGTGTTCGCCCGCAAAATAGCACAGCTAAGGGAATGGTGGGACATGAAAAAAGCCACAGATATATTCAAAAACGAGAAATTTATCAAGATATCCCTCGCGGCCGGCTTCGGAATTATCATGCTGATTTTACTGTCCGAGCTTTTCAGTTTCAGCAGCAGCAATGTCGGCAGCAGGAACACCGCAACCACGGAAATTGACCCCGCGGCATACTCCGCCGAGCTTGAAGAACGGCTTGCAGTGCTGATTTCCGAGATACAAGGCGTCGGCAAAGTCAGCGTAATGCTCACCCTCGAAAGTCTCGATACGTCGGTCCCGCGGGTGCGCGGCGCGGCGATTGTCTGCGAAGGGAGCGATGATATTTTCATCAAACAACGGGTCTTGGAGACCGCATCAAAAGTGCTCGGCATCACCACGGCAAGGGTCAGCGTTACTTATTAAATTAACATATAAACGGCTAAAAAAACTAACATAAAAAGGAGAATCACTTATGAAAAAACCCAAATTTTTAAGGAAATTAAAAGTCCCGCGAATCAACATGATTATCGGGAAAAAGCAGATTATTGTCACAGGGTTGACACTGTTGCTCGGCGCGGCGGTCTACGTCAATTACGTCTACGCCTCGGCAAATCGAACCAACCCGGACGAACTGCAAAACCCCGAAACTCCCGCAACCGAGGCCTACTACGGCGACGCGACATTTGTATCAGGCGGAAGTATCACCGACGAGACCGACGTCTTTTTTGCACAAGCCCGCATTGACCTGCAAGAAAGCCGCGATGAAGCCAAGGAAATGATGCAGGCGATTTTCCACGGCGGCGATGCGCGAGGCGACGAGCTTGAGGTAATGGCGGTCAGCGCAGGCCGCATGCAGAGCCACATCGAGAGCGAAACAAAGGTCGAGAACCTCCTAAAGGCACAAGGCTTTGAGGACGCACTCGTATACATTTCCGACAAAGGCGTGAACATCATAGTGCGAACCCCCGGCTTAGACTCGGCAGGCGCGGCGAAAATCAAGAACACCCTGCTGTCGGAAGTCAGCGTGGCGTCGGAGAACATAGTCATCGTTGAAATAAATTAATGCAGAAACAATTTAATGCAGAAATGCAGAATGCAGAATGCAGAAATAAATAAATTACAAGGCTCATTTCCGTCGGGAAACAGCTTGAAAATTAAATTATTTCTGCATTCTGCATTGTTATTTCTGCATTAAGATTCGCCCGTCCGAAATCCTGATAACCGTATCAGCATTTCGGGCGGCTTTTTCGTCGTGTGTAATCAAAATCACCGTCCGCCCCGAACGGTTCATCTCGATTAAAGTCCGCATAATATCCGCGCCCGCCTTGCTGTCGAGGCTCCCGCACGGCTCGTCCGCCAGAATCAGCGGCGGCTTTGCGGCAATCGCCCGCGCAATCGCTACCCGCTGTTGTTGCCCGCCCGAAAGCTGAAACGGCTTATGCTCGGCGCGGTGACTGAGTCCCACTAACTCCAACGCCTCGCCCGCAAGCCGCTCACGCTCACGGACGGGGGTTTTTCTGTAGACCAAAGGCAGCAGGACATTTTCCCGCGCCGTCAAGGTGGGAATGAGGTTGAACCCTTGAAAAATGAACCCGATTTTGCAATTGCGAACACTCGCAAGCTTGCGCTTAGACATGCGCGAAACGACCTCGCTGTCCAAGATATACTCGCCCTCGCTCGGCGAATCCAAGCACCCCAAAATGTTCATGAGGGTAGTCTTCCCCGACCCGCTCGCGCCGGTCACAGAGACCATTTCGCCCGCACAAATGTCAAGGTTAATGTCGGCAAGCGCAACGACCGGCTTTTCCCCTATTTGATAATTTTTGCACAGTCCGCGGATTTTTATCATGCTTACAACTCCTCATCAATGTAGGGACGACCGCCCCCGGTCGTCCGTTAATTACCAAAGCGCAGTGTTTATTTCGGACGACCGTGGCGGTCGTCCCTACGTAATTCATTTCGTTTTCGATTTATTTTTAACCTCTTTAGATTTACCCGCGCTCTCGTAATAACAGCAGGGCGACGCCAAGGCATTTGTAATCTGCGAACTGCCCTCCAACCCGCAGTATCCCTCTTTTTGATGGCGGCAAGACTCGTTGCATATAATAAGGTTCATAGGATTTACCCCTTCATAATTTTTCAAATTATGGTTATTATTTACCGTAAAAATTTTATTATCCCTCTAATATTTTGGGGAAAAAAAGGTAAAATAATTAGTAATATTATGATACACAAAGGAGGCGAAACTTTGAAATACCCGGCACTAATCGGGGAAAACAATCCCTGCGAGGGGAAACGAAACTTTCAAGTTCGCTTTCGTGCAAGAAGGACAAGGGGGAAAATATGAGAAGAATCAAATGGGTTTTGCTCGGCATGTTTATTTCGGCGGGGGTTTGGGCGGCGGTAATCGCGCCGCAAGCGGTGGAAAGCCTACTCCCCGAAGTCCTCACGGTAGCCCCGCAAAAGGAGGTCTATCGCGAGGTTGTGAGGGGCGCAGGGGTAATTCAAGGCAGTCATGAGACCGGATTTTTCATCGTGGCGGCAATCCGCGAGCAGGACATCAACGCCGTTTCACCCCGTCAACCCGCCGAGCTTTACGGCGCGGCAATCGGCAAAGGCGAGTTTAAGGCGGTTGTCGTGAAACTTGCAGAGGAAGCCCGCAGAATCGAGGTCGGCGGCATAGTCGAAACGGTTGTGGACGTGGTTTTGGACATTGTCAACCCGAACGAGTTTATACGCCCCGGCTACACCGCCGAAGCGGTAATCGAGGTTGACCTGCCCCGTGAAATCCTGCTGATTCCCTACGAAGCAATCAACCAAGACGACCGCGGCGAATACGTCCTGATTCTGCGCGGAAACACCGCGGTAAGGCGCGACATCACCACAGGCAAAGAGCTTCCAAACGGCGCGGAAATCCTATCGGGCGTACGAGCAGAAGACGAGCTAATCCTGCGCCCCGAGCGGATTGATGAGAATAGCTTAGTACGCACAATGGACAATTGACAATTGATAATGGACAATGGACAATTGGGTGCGAATTGCAAAATTCCCCGCCCTCTTGAAAGGTTTTGCATTGTAGGGGCGAACTCCGTTCGCCCGCACCCCCCACAACCACCGTAAACCCACACAGATTTACATCCAATACCCCCGACAACCCATTGTGATTTACACCCCCCGCAACCCCACAAACCCACAACCGCCCCCGCCAACCACATCAGATTTACACCCGAAAGGCCCCCAAAACTATGAACATCAAAAAAGCCGCCACAAACATTTTCCGCAGCAAAACCCGCTCAATCCTCACCATGACTGGGATTGCAGTCGGGGCGTTCGCGGTCGCGCTGATTTCGCAAATCAGCGCGGCGGGCGCGGGCGAAGTCTCCGCAATCTTAGAAAACATGGGCATTAACACCGTGTTAGTCCAGTCAAAACAGGCGAATGCGACCGCCCGCCTATCCGAGGACGACTTGGTGTCGGTCGGCGCAATCAGCGGTGTCGAGAAGGCAATGCCGCTGATGTCGGCAAATTCACGCGCCGAAATGCTCGAGCGAACCCTGCCCTGCGTCGTCTGGGGTATCGACTCCGAGGCCCGCGAAATCATCTCGCTGACCGCCCTACACGGCCGCCTTATCACCCCGCAAGACTCCGCAAACGCCGACTTAGTCTGCGTTATCGACGAGGAAGTCGCCCGCAAAACCTACGGCAGAAGCAACATCGTCGGCAAAAAAATCCGCCTGCTAATCGGCGGCGAGTACCGCGAATTTGAGGTAGTCGGAGTGGCGACATCGGGCCTAAGCGTGATGCAGTCGGCGTTGGCGGGCATAATCCCGGACTTCGTATACGTCCCTTTTTCGACAATGCAAAGCCTCACCGGCCAAAAAACTTTCGACAAAATCGCCGTGCTCTTGAACGAAAATGAGAGCGCGGACGGCGGTATTTCCGAGCGAATCGAGCGTAAACTCATCGGGGTTGACGGAGAAAACCGCGACCTAATCGCCTCAAATCTGCTCCACCAAAAGAACCAGTTACAGCGCATCATGGACACCGTAACCCTCGCCCTGTCTGTGATTGCGGGGATTTCGCTGTTCGTGGCAAGCCTGACGGTCATGACGACAATGCTCGTGAGCGTGAAAGAGCGAACCCGCGAAATTGGCATAAAGAAGTCGGTCGGGGCGAGCGATTTTGATATAATGCGGGAGTTTTTAATTGAGAGTCTGCTTTTGGCGTTAATGGGCAGTGCGGCGGGTTCGGGGCTGGCTTTGGCGGCATCCTACGTGGGCGGGCATTTTCTGGGGGTAAATTTCAGTTTCGACCTCGCGCGATTCCTCTCGCCGGTGCTGTTTTCAATAGGCTTCGGGGCGTTATTCGGCGTCTACCCCGCCCTAAAAGCCGCCAACATGAACCCGATTGAAGCACTGACGAATAATTAACTGTTGACAAACCGCCCCGCCCTATAGTATAATTGAAATATAAGAAATCGGAAGGGGTAAAAATCATGACGAGACTCGAATTACTGACGGTTTTGCTGTCAATACAAGCCTTGCTTGAGAGCAATAAAATCGAAGAAGCCAAGCGGGTAATCGCCGAAGTTATTTCGGAAGCCAAGAAAAACTCATAATTATGAACAAAATCAAAGCCAAAATCGCCCTGAAAATCATAGCCGCCTCGGTTTTAATCCCGCTTTTGACAATGCTCGCCGCATTTGCCGCGATTGTGTTGCTCTCGACGGGCCTTTTGTCAATTTTTGTCGCACTCGGCGCGCTCATCTTGCCAATCAGCTACTTGGCGTCCGACTTATCGCCGTCGGCACTGCTTTTCACGGGCTTTTTCTGCCTTTTCGGGGCGGCCTCACTCGCACTCGCGCTTTTCATTCACTGCCCGAAAGCGGTCAGGCGGTTCGGCGTTGCTGTGGAGCGGTTGTTTTTGTGAGGTCGCCGATGAAGAATTATATCGCGAAAATCCTGCTTATAATGCGGATTAACAGGCTTCACAGAGCGGCACTTTTTGAAAGCCCCGAGCGGCTTTTGCGGCTTTTCGTCATACTTACAATCATCTCGGGAACAGTGGCAATACTACTGCAATTCGCGGCAGTGCATTTGTTCAACCGCGGGTCTACGGTCTATCGCGAACACCTGTCAATCGAATTAGGTTCACACCTGCAAATCAGCATCAGCACAGCGAATACACCCATCGAGGTTTACACCCACAACTCCGACACAATCCTCATAGAATACACCGGCGAGAACCCTTTGTGGATAGACGAGACCCCCGAGTTTCTGCGAATCGGCACAGCCGACGGCTTCAAATTCTCGCTGTTCAGTTTAGGGCAGCTGAGTTACTGCATGAAAATTTACCTGCCCCAAATAACATATGCGGAACTGCGGCTATCAGCGGTCTCGGGCGATATTTACGCCGAGAATATTACCGCCGACTTCATAAATATTTCCACCCGTTCGGGCGGCATAAAACTGCACGAACCCGACGGAATCGTCTCGATTAACAGCCGCACAGGCGACATCGCGCTGACCTTCGGCAGGTTCGATGAGCCATGTGCCGTCGAGAGCGACACAGGCGACATCGCCGTCCTCATGCCCCCCGAAAACGACCTGCGCCTGAATTATTTCACCGACACAGGCCGCTTCACCTCGGACATCTTCCGCCCCGAACTAAACGGCTGGCAAGGCGACCTATACCTCACAAAAGGCGCAAACCAAACAAGGTTTACAGCCCGCACAATTAGCGGAAACCTCTCGTTTTTAGAGAGAGTTGTCTATGTAAGATAGCGAAATAAATAATAATGCAGAATGCAAAACAAATGAGAATGCAGAATGCAGAATGCAGAAATAACTAAGATTACAACCCATATATCCGTCGGAAAACGACCTTAAAATTAAATTATTTCTGCATTCTGCATTATTATTTCTGCATTAGCCGGAGGAATCGTGCTTTCAATAATAATCCCCGCCCTCAACGAGGAAGAAAACATCGAAAAAATCGCCGCCGCCTTAACCGCGCTTATGACCGCGCGGGAAATCCCCTGCGAGTTGATTTTCGTTGACGACGGCTCGACCGACACGACGTGGCAGAAAATTTCGCAAGCCGCAAACGCCCAAATCACGCCCGCTGTAACCATAAAAGGCGTGAAATTTTCCCGCAATTTCGGCAAGGAGAGCGCGATTTTCGCGGGCCTGCACAAAGCCGCAGGTGACGCCGCAGTAATCCTCGACTGCGACCTGCAACACCCGCCCGCCCTTATCCCCGAAATGTACGCAAAATGGCAACAGGGCTTTGAAGTCGTCGAGGGTGTCAAACGCGGCAAAGGGCATGCCGGCCCGCTCTACAAGCTGTTCGCCGCCCTGTTCTACAAAGCCATGAAGGCCTCGGCAATGGACTTGGACCACGCCTCCGACTTCAAATTATTAGACCGCAAAGTAATCGACGCGCTACTCGAAATGCCCGAACGGCTGACCTTTTTCAGGGCGTTGTCAAGCTGGGTCGGATTCAAGCGGGCAAAGCTCGAGTTTGAGCCGCTCCCCCGCGAAAACGGCAAGACCAAATGGAGCTTCAAAAAGCTCTCGGCATTTGCACTCTCGAGCATCACCAGTTTCACAAATTTCCCCATGCAGATGATGACTTTCAGCGGCGTAATCTTCTTCATCTTCGCCTGCATTTTGGGGGTGAATACCTTGGTGCAATACTTCAAAGGCGAGGCGGTCGAAGGCTTTTCAACAGTGATTCTACTAATCCTCATCACAGGCTCATTCCTAATGCTCGGCATGGGAATAATCGGCTACTACCTAAGCAAAATTTACGAGGAAATAAAGTGCAGACCGAGGTTTATTGTTGCCGAGGAAATCGGCAACGCAATTGACAATTGATAATGGACAATGGACAATTGTGGTGTCGCTCCGCGACGGTTTTCGCGGGTGTAAACCCGCGGGCGAACGCAGTTCGCCCCTACACTGAAAAAAACTACAAACAACAGGAAAATAGGAAACATTGAAAAATCCCAAACAACCCAAAACCGCACAACCTTTCCCCCAGATGTACGCAATACGAAAATACGCCCGCCTACCTTATACACAGCACGACTTAATCGGCGTATTTTCGTGTTAAGACACGCACGAGTATCGTGCCCGCCGCATGGCGCGGTTTTCTTTGGTTCGTTTCTTTGCCCGTGCAAAGAAATGAACGTCCCCCGTTATGCGGAGCTGTGCTCCGCCGAAAATCTGCACAACATTACAAATTTCCAACAACAGCAACCCCCAACAGGTGAACCCAATGAAAAATAACAACAACAAAAAAACCTATCTGTTTAACGAGAAAGGACATTCTCTAATTATGAAAAAGGACAAAGACGTCAAAAAAACCAAGCAAAAACCCCCGAACCCCGCTAAAAAAGCAGTCGGAAAAACTCGCGCCGACAGCGGGATTTATTTCGCCGCGTTCTTTATACCCGCGCTGATTTTGTTCGTCTCGTATTGGCTTTTCGGGGTTTGGTTGCCGCTTATCGGGAACGGCGAAAAGTCGGTGCTTGCCCTTGACCTCAACGGGCAGTATGTCTATTACCACGAGTATTTCAAGAGTGTTCTCGGCGGCGGCGAAAGCCTGTTGTATTCATGGAGCAGGAGTCTTTCGGGCGAGTTCCTCGGGACGTTCGCCTATTACTTGGCAAGCCCTTTTAATTTCATAGTCTGGCTCTTTCCGCGTGAGTACATAACCGAGGGCATATTAGCAATGTTGCTCGTGAAAGTCGGCGTCATCGGCGTTACCATGGCGGTATATTTAAGGCGCGGGCGCGGCCTCGCAAGCGGCACTGTAATCATATTTTCGATGATGTACGCCCTCTCGTCCTACGTCTTGGTGCAGACCATGAACCCGATGTGGCTTGACGGCGTCTTGGCCCTGCCGCTGATTATTTACGGCGTCGAATCCCTCGTAAAACACGGGCGATTTCGCCTGTTCACGCTCGCATTATTCTACAGTTTCATCACCTGTTTTTACATCGGTTACATGCTCGGCATTTTCACCTTGGCGTATTTCCTGCTGTATCTAATATGGTGCAAAAAGAGCGATACTTGGGATAGCGGGGGTTCAATTGCGGCGCGTGTCGGCCTGTTCGGGATTTCGTCGGCGACTGCAATCCTCATGTCGAGTTTTCTGCTCATTCCGGTCTACAATTCGCTACAGCTCGGCAAATTCGGCTTTACCGACCCCGACATGTCCCTGCGTACTAATTTTAACCTCATCGACCTCGGCGTAAAGCTGTTCCCGAACAGCTACGACACGGTTCAATGGGAAGGCTTGCCGATGATTTACTGCGGCATTTTGGCGGTGCTAATGCTGCCGGTGTTTTTATTCGGCGGCAGTGACAAAATCATCTCGGTCAAAAAGCGCGTCGCTTCAGCAATATTGCTCAGTGGCGTAATCCTCTGCATGTACATCACGCCATTAGACACACTCATGCACGGCGGGCAAGAACCCAACTGGCTGCCGTTCCGATACAGTTTCATCGTCTCGTTTTTGTTGGTCGTATTCGGCGCGCAAGTATTTGATAAATTGCACGAATTTTCGCGGCGTGCGGTCGGGATTTCGGCGGGGTTACTCGTTGGGCTTTTGGTCTTGTTCGAGAGCGGCGGCAGTCTCGATTACAAGGTAATTATCCCGACAATTTTAGTCGTCACACTGCTCACAATTGCACTGCTCCGCATTAAAACCAAAAAGCCTAAAACTAATCTCGTCTACGTCACAATCGGCGTAATCGTCGCGGCGGAACTGCTGTTCAATTCCTACCACTCACTGCAATCGCAGGACGCCGATATTATCTACTCAACCCGCGCAAGTTACACCGATTTCGCGACACCGCTCCGTGAAAAAGTTGAGCAAATCCACCGAGAGGACAGCGGCTTTTACCGCATCGAGAAAGACTTCCACCGTACCGTGAACGACCCCATGACCGCGGGCTACTACGGCTTGTCACACAGCTCAAGCATGCTCAACAAAAGCGCGATTACCCTTATGAACCGCCTCGGCATGGTCGCCCCCGAAAACGGGCATTACACCCGCTACACAGGCGCGACCCCGCTCGTGAACGACATTTTCGGCATAAAATATATTCTTTCATACCCCGGTTACAACTACGGCGACAAGCTTGAAACTTCACGTATTACAACGACCGTCAACGAGGGCGCAATGCCGATTGCCTATCTCGTGGACAGGTCATTTGCGGGGTTCGACTTCGAGAATTACCCCACCGATAATATCTTCAACAGGCAAAATCGCATGGTGTCCGCAATGCTCGGTAACACTGCATTAAGCGATTACTTGAAACTTTTCAACCCCGCCGAAATCCTAAAAGAGACCGAAAACATTATCGAAGACGCAACCGCCGACGGGCACATTTCGTACAAAACAATCGACATCGGCACGCCCGCGAATATTCGCTACACCATGACCGCCGAGGCCGACGGCCAAGTCTTTATGTACCTGCCGACCGACTACGAAAGGCAAGTCGCAGTGCGGGTTAACGGCGACTGGGCGGGGTATTACTTCGAGGACGACAACAAGATTATCATGCCGCTCGGCAATTTCAACGAGGGCGACGAAATCAGCGTGACGCTGACCTTGAACCGCTACGAAATGTACTACACAAATGCACTTTTCGCCTACATGAATTGGGAGCAGTACCTCCCCGCCCGTGACGAGTTGCACGAGATTAACGCCGCGACAATTGTCACCCAAAACTCCCCTACAAAACTCACCGTGCAAACCCGCGCAGATTCGGAAATGCTCCTGTTCACAACCATACCCGCCGAACCGGGCTGGGCCGTCACGGTCAATGGCAGGGAAGCCGACATAATCAAGTTGCCGAGCGGTTTAATGGGCGTAGTTGTACCCGCGGGCGAGGTCACGGTTGTGTTCAATTTTGCACCCGATGGGTATTTAATCGCGCTGATTCTTTCGGGCGGCGGCTTGATAATTTTCCTGTTGCTCTGCCTGCTCTACTCAAAGGTCAAGCGGGAACGCGACAGGCAATCCGAGAGACTTAAATCCGCCGACATTTCCGACACAGATAACGACAGTAATGATGAAGAATTTTCCGAAGACGGCGAAGATTTTGTAATAGAATTTCCCGAGCCGCAAGAACCCGCAGAAGTCGCGGAAGTCGAGCAAGTTGAGGACGTTGCGGAAGTTGAGGAAGTCGAGGAAGTCGAGGAAGTTGAAACAGTAGAAGAAGTCGAGCAAGTCGAAGAACCCGAACCGGTCGAAGAAGCAAATATTTTCGATGAGTTACTTGCAGAATTTCCCCGCGATGAAAGTTTTGAGGAAGCCGGCGAGGAAGTTGCTGATGAAGTCCGTGACGAAGTCACCGAAGTCACCGAGGAAGTTACCGAAGACAGTGAGGAAGTCGCCGAAATCAGTAACGAAGTCCGTGATGAAATCACCGAAAGTATAGAAAGCATAGCCGACGAAATCTACGAAATAAATCAAGACCCCATGAACCCCGTAGCTGAAGCTACACCCGAAATTGAACCCGACCCCGAACCCGACATTTTCGCACAACGCAAAAAAGCACTCGCGGCAGAATTCGGCAATTTCGACTCGTCCGACGAGACGATTATAGGCATAGGCAGCCCCTCATACGACTCCGGTGTTCTCGACATAACCGCCGCGACTAATTTTCTCAACGCCCCCGAACCCGAGAAATTCTACGACGACGATATTTTTGAGACCACCGTAGAAATCCCGCCCGAAGAAGTTTATCAATTGCCCGAGGAAGAAGTCTATCAGTTGCCCGAAGAAGAAACTTATCAATTACCCGCAGAAGTTGCGGAAGATGTACCCGAAAAAGTCGTGGAAGAAGTCGCAGAAAATGTACCCGAAGAATCCGCCGAATCAAGCGAGATTTACACTGCCTATGAACCATTCTACGACACCGCAAACGTCTTTGAGGAGTTCGAGTTTATCGAGGAAAACGACTACCCCTTCCCGCAAACCAACCCCCCGCAAAATGACGATGACAAAAACTACGGCTCTCTCTAAATTAATGGATAATGCAGAATGCAGAATGCAGAAATAACTAAAATTACAACGCTTATTTCCGTCGGAAATCCACTTGAAAATTAAATTATTTCTGCATTTTGCATTCTGCATTCTGCATTAT
>WRMK01000024.1 GCA_009777155.1 Oscillospiraceae bacterium | reverse complement strand
TAAAGGAAAACAGAAAAAAAAAAAACCAAACATGCTTAAAAAAAATAAAATATTCTATCCGTCACGCCAAGCTCGACCGCCGCGTGCTGTGGCGCGCGGGGGGGGGGGGGGGGGGGGGGGGAGGACTCCGAGGCATCATAATCCTCCCCGGCAACCGCATTACCTTCGGGCTTCGCGCTCTCGCTCAAAACCCCCAACTCCTTAATTTTCAGTATAGCCTCGACACTGCTCGACACGTCAAGTTTCCTGTAAATCAGCTCGGTGTGGGTCTTGACACTGTTCGGCTTTAGGCCCATCTGCTCCGCGATTTTGTTCCTGCTGCACCCCTCGCACATCAGCCGCATGACCGTCTTCTGCTTGTCGGTTAATGTGAGGTTCGCGGGGACGGAGCCGCCTGTAAGCCCTTTCGTCCGCTTTGACTCCGAGACCGCCGAAATATACAGCCGCTTCACAAACTCGCCCGAAACACCCGCGTAGTCCTTCTGGATTGCCCGCTTTTGCAGTCGGTGCAACATGTTCACAAGCTCTGCGCCCTCGTTCGCAAAGACCTGCGTAAACCCGTATTCGTAGGCCGACGCAACCGCCTTTTCCAAGTAATCAAGAGCAGTGAAATTCCCGCTCTTGCCCTTTTTCCAATAGCAGACGGCAAGCAGAATATGTATCTCGATTATATCAAGAGTGCGCCTGTAACGCTCGGCAAGTTGAAGTAGTTTTTTCAAGAGGAGAATTGCATGGTTATAATCGCCGAGTGAAATATACGCCCGTGCGGTCGTGAAATGCTGATAGACTTTGAAGAAGGTCAAAGCCTCATACAAGTTGCCGTTGCTGTCTTTTAACCAATCTCGCGCCGCCTCGGTATCGCCGTTGGTGAGCCTGAGTCTAAACATGTAGGCGCGCAGGTTCGGCTTCAAATAAAACGCCTTGTCGGTGTCAATCATCTCTTTTACAGCGGCGATAATCCGCTCAGACTCCGCCTTTTGATTATTCGCGTACAACGCCGCCGACAAAATCATCATGGCGCAAAATTTCATCTCCGCCGAACACCCCTCGGGTATACTCGCACACGCCCCCAAAGCATACTCGCAGGCTTGGTCGAGATTGCCCCGCTCGTAATTGAACCCCGCAACCAAAGAATCCCGTATCACAGGGAACTCCGCACCGAACACAACCCCCACCGTCTTTTCAAGCAACTCAATATTCCGCTCGACATCTACGGCAACCTCCGAGTAATCCCTACTGGAGCGGTGAAACAGCGGCATACTGTGGGTCACGCTCGGGGTGTAGGCCCGTATCGTGCCTTTGAACGGCACTAATCGCAGGGTCTTGAAGGTCTTGATTATATTTGTGCGGTGGTCGATACTGCGGATAAATATCATGATAATCGCAGACCGCGGGTTTTGGAGCACGATTTTCGGGAATAATTTATAGTAGCGGTCCATATACCGCTCCATATCGTCGGCGCGCCCCTCCACGAACGCCGCCCAGGTCTGCACCTCCAACAAGAACAAGTGCTTTTCCACCATGGCATCGGTCACGGCGATACGCACGGTATACAAAGTATCCTCGACCGAGGCATAAGTTGACTTGTAGTCGTACATGTTATAGAGCGACTTCGCCACCCCGCCGTCATTTTTACCGTTGAGATAATACTTGACCGAGCGGAAATAATCCTGCTTGTCGTAAAAATAATCGCCGGCTTTATTCCACTGTATCAAAGCCGCGTCCTCGCCGCTTTCTTCAAGAATACTAAGCAGAAAGTCGCGGAAAAGGTCGTGGAAGCGGTAGGTGTTGCTGTCGGTCTGCCGCAAAAAGGCGTTCTCACGCGCAAGCTTCGCCAAAATTTCCGCCGCCGACGCCTTCTTCAACAGTGGCTGCCCCGCGATAAGCCGATTGCACAGCCCCGGCGTAAGCTCCTTCATGACCGACACGCAGGTCATGAAACATTTGAGCTGCTCGTCCCACCGCTCCCAGACGTGGGTCTTGAGGAAATTTTCAAGGTACTTGCCCGTCAAATCAGTACTGTAGGACTTTTCGCCTGCCAAAAGCAACGCACGAATCCCGATTGCCCAGCCGCCCGTGGACGCGAGAATTTCGTCGGCTTGCGCGCTCGTGACATACCGTTTGTTTTTGTTGAAATATATTTTAATTTCATCACTCGTGAATTGCAAATACGCCGCATCGACAACCGCAAGCTCACCATACGACACCATTTCCGAGAAGCTGTCGGGCGGAGCAAAGCGGCTGAGTAGCAATATCGTGCAACTTTTGGGCAGTCTCTTTATAAAGTCGGGCAGCAGTTTCAAGATTTCCGGGTTGGTAACCAGGTGCAGGTCGTCAATGACTAAGATACAGTGTTCATCGACATCGTCGAAGGCGTTCAACGCCTGCAACGCGAACTCGACCGGCGCGGTGCTGAACGCGCGGTGTGTCGCAAGCTCACGCAGAAAGCCGTTCTCGGGCTGAATACTCGCAAGGGCGCAGACGCACCTCTTGCAAAACTCCGCAACTTTATTATCATGCTCGTCAAGGCAGGTCCACGAGTGGCGGGTGTCGGCGATACTCGCCCGATGCTCCAACCACAGGAAAGACGATGCGGTTTTACCGTAGCCGGCGGGCGCGTGGACGTAAATCACCCTGCTCCCCAACAGCCCATCCAATAACTTCATCAGCGTAGTCCTCGGCGCTTGCGCCCGTGCTGTACCTTGTTCCATAAGCTTTAACCCTCACAAATTATTCGTAGTACTTACAATTATAACACATTATTTTCGACAAAGCAACAAAAATTTCAACTACTCCCCCATGGTTGCTACACAATTGTAAAATTCTGTGATATACTGTATCTGTAGTGGTGAATTTACAGGGGGAACACATTATGCACAACAGAAATAAATTATACATG
The DNA here is from genome assembly GCA_009777155.1 of Oscillospiraceae bacterium. GTDB lineage: Bacteria > Bacillota > Clostridia > Oscillospirales > Ruminococcaceae > Ruminiclostridium_E. The sequence continues at coordinate 18,903 of WRMK01000024.1, read as the reverse complement.
GCGGTAATTTTTATGGTTGCAATTGCAGTATCGGCGGGGTGCGTGACACAGGCGCAAATAGGTGAACCCGAAAGCGTTTCGACCGTCCAACTCGCGGACATCGCCGAGCTTGAAGAACACGCCCTCCCGAACGGCTTTGTCTATATTACCGACGTCATTCCCGATATAATTCTCGAAATCCGTTACTACAGTACATACAACTTCGTCGGAGCGCGGGTTGACGACTACTTGGCACCCGTCGCAGTCATATCCGAACCCGCGGTCGAGGCTTTGAAGCAGGTCAATGAGGAGTTGCGCGGGGCGGGCTACGTCCTGAAAGTTTTCGATGCCTACCGTCCGCAAGGCGCAGTTGACCATTTCGTGCGGTGGGCGGCGGATATAGACGATGTTTCCATGAAAGAAACTTTCTACCCCGATATTCCCAAAGACCGCATTATCCCCGACGGATATATTATGGAGCGTTCGGGCCATTCACGCGGGAGTACAATCGACTTGACAATTATTGACATGCTGACCGGTGTCGAGCTTGATATGGGGACGGCGTTCGACTTCTTCGGCGAGGCATCGCACCACGGCAGCCCGCTCGTCACCGAGCAACAAGCAAGCAACCGCTTGATTCTGAAGGCGGCAATGGAAAGGGCAGGGTTCAAGGCGTATGACGAGGAATGGTGGCACTACACGCTGATTGACGAGCCTTATCCCGATACTTTCTTTGAGTTTCCGGTACAGTAAATAGATGATTGCGAAGTTCGCCGTTTAGCGGGAAAGTTTCATGGACTTGAGTGGGGGTAGAGGGGGGTAGTAGGGGTCTATGTCTGCGACAACGCAGTGAATCGTATGCCCGCCACACAAACCTATCATCTCCCGCTACCTCGACATGAACCTTTCCCCTTGGCGGCTTATGGGTTCGCAATACATTAAAAGTCTATCCTCGTAGGGGGTTCTTCTATCTACAAAGTCTTTGGCACGAGAAGTTTAAGCTTAAACAAGCGCAAAAGCGGGTCGTGCAGGTTCGTGCGGCGGCGCAGACATAGACCCCTACTACCCCCCTCTACCCCGACTGCCGACCCACCGCGGTTATCCCTACATAAAATAAAACTAAGGAGAAACGATACCCATGGAAATTACAAAAGTACAGTACGCCGACACCTGCATCCTTGCCCTCAGCGGCAGATTGGACACCGTTACCTCAAAGCAGTTACAGGACGCCTTGACGGAGACCGCGCCGTTGGTCTCTGCGATTGAATTAGACCTTGCCGAGATTGCGTATATATCGTCGGCGGGCTTGCGGGTACTGCTGTTGGGCGAGAAGAACGCCAAAGCAACCGGGAAGACTTTCGCGCTGAAAAACGTCACGCCCGACGTAATGGATGTCTTCAACATGACCGGCTTTTCAAACATACTAACAATTATTTAGCAATTATTTGAAACAGCGAAAACAACAACCGATAATAATGCCAGAAAGGGGTGTCCCGTGCCGCAAAAAAACTTTTAAGTAAGGCGAGTGTTGGCGGCACGGCATTAAAAATTATGAAATCTGATATTTACACCGAGAAACACGGAATATCCGAAATCCTTACCGAGGTTGAGAACATCGGCAAGCTCTGTAAGCTTTCGCCGTCGGCTTCCGGTAAATTGCGCCTGCTCACCGAGGAAATGCTCGGGCTGACCGTCCGACTGTTTGAGGATTTGCGGTACGAGTTCTTTGTCGAGGGGCAAGGCAAGCGGTACACGCTGAATCTTGTCGCGGAAACAAACGTGTCGCAAACCAAGAAAGACAAAATGCTCTCACTCTCGACAAGCGGCAAGAACAAAGCCAATCAAGGCTTGTTCGGGAGAATCAGCGGGATTTTCGAGGGCTTGCTGACGAACGACTGCGGCTACGAAGCGATTCACGCGCCGTACTACGACGGGCTCGGCATGAACGCCTACTTCTCACTATCGGCATACCGCGACCAAATCTCGCAGTATACCAAGGAAGAACAGGAAATCCAGTGGGACGGCCTCGAAAAATCCATCATAGCAAACTTAGCCAAAGACGTAATCATCGGCGTGCGGAACAGCAAGGCCGAGATGATTGTGATAGTGGAGTTTTAGTGAGAATATTTAAGGAAGGCGTAACCCACGTCGCAATATTCATTGGAGTTTGTGCAAGCGTGGGCGGCGTGGTATTGAAAATATGATGATGGCGGAGATTACAGTTCCTGCAAATGTAGGCAGTTTGGGTGAGGTTTTCGGGTTGGTGAAGAACGCGTTGTCGAAGACGAATGTTGACCCAAAAACCCAAACCAACATAGATATTGCCGTTGAAGAAATATTTGTGAATATTTCAAGCTACGCCTACCCGGATTGTGACGGCAAGGTCTCTGTCTGCCTTTTTGCCGAAAGCAACAGCATCACAATAGAGTTCAAGGACAACGGAATCCCCTACAACCCCTTGGCAAAAGCCGACCCCGATGTCAGCCTGCCCGCCGAGCAACGCGAAATCGGCGGCTTGGGCATTTTTATGGTGAAAAACCTCATGGACGAGATGAGTTACGAGTATCGCAACGGGCAGAATATTTTAACTATTAAAAAGAGTTGGAACGATGGATAAAAGCAGTAAACGCAGTGTACGACTGCAAATGGCGGCGTTCAGCTCGGTTTTGACTGTCGGGTTGGGGGTTTTCGTCTGGATAATGCTCGGTGCGGGCAAGGGCGCGAGTTCGTCGGTGCTTTTGGTGGGGTTAATCCTGTTTGTGGGGGTCACGGTCGCCGCGCAGATTATCTACGCACTGAAAGGGCAAATCTTTGAGTTCGACGGGCGGCTTGCGGAACGCGAAGTGCTGTTCGCAATCATCTGCTTCCAGATGATTTTGCAGTTCAGCTTTGGGTTCTCGCTCTACGCGGTCAACCAAACCGAGTTGCAAAACACAGGCATAGACAAGGCTTACGAGCTTTTTGTGGGGTTACAACAGCAAGCCGACGGCAATTCCTTGGCGGATTACCGCGCAATTGACCTACAGGCGAGTATGCCCGAACATATCGAGGCGGTCTTTGTCGCCGAAAATTACTCCGACAATGCCGAATACAGCACAAAACAGTACTACCGATTCCCCGTGGACGGCGGCGGCGTGGTAATGCAAAAGTCCCGCGCGTATTTTACAAAAAACCTGCAAGACTTTGCGGTGTCTTTGCTGATGTCGCTCGTGGTGTCGGTTTTGCTGATGGCGGAATTGGTTTTGCTTGCGACAAAATTTATCGGGCGGCAGAAAATTCCCGAACCGGAAACTTCAACGCCTGTACCTTTAGTTACAGGGTATCTGCGGCAAATTGCGTTCCTGTTTTACTTCACCGGCTTCCTCGGCGCGTCGTTTATCCCGATAATGGCGCGGGATTTGGCGGGTTCAAGTTCCAACGCCGACTTCATTGCGGGCCTGCCGTACTCGGTGGAAGCCTTGGCGGGTATCGCCGCCATACTGATTACCACGCGGATATTCGGCAAAAAGGGCTGGAAGCCGCCTTACATAATGGGCGCGGTGATTTTCATAGTCGGGCTTGCCGCCTCGGCACTGTCGCCGAATCTCGCGGCGTTTATACTCTCACGCGGCATGGTCGGCATGGGCTACGGGCTGTGTTGGATGACCTTGCGTAATATCACTACCCTTGCCGCTGACCGCACCCGCAGTTTCGCGGGCTTAAATTCGGGCATATACGCGGGGATAATGTGCGGGGTGGCGTTCGGGGCGGTTTTGGCGGACATTGTCGGCTTTAAGGCTGTGCTTTTGATTTCGGGGCTGATGGCGGCATTGTCCGCGCTGTTCCCGTTAGTGTTAGGTAATGCAAAAAGCGGGGCGTTCAATGTCTCCGGCGGCGGCAAAATCAACCTGACTTGGCGGGATATTGCAGTCTTCACATTATTTTTGGTACTAATCGTAATCCCGACAAGCATAGCGGACGCCTTCAACGGCTTTCTGCTGCCGATATACGTCAACGACTTGGGACTGCCGACCGCATACGTCGGGCGGGTATCCTTGGTCTACAACCTTTGTTTGGTCTACCTCAGCTCGACCCTGCTACTCAGCGTGGTTTGCAGGTACATAAAAAAGCCGCTGTTCCAGAACGCGCTCCACCTTGCAATCATCTCCGGCGCCCTGTTTATTATCGCCTACTTCGGCGGGTTCACCGCCGTGCTGATTGCGGGCGCAATGCTCGGCGCGGTGGACGGGTTCGGGTTCTCGTTGCAAAATTCGCACATCTTGGATATGCGCTTGTCCGAGAAAATCGGGATTACCCGCATGCTGACTTTGTTCAGCCTGTTCAAAAAACTCTGCGCCATGATTGCGCCGTTCGCGTTCGGATTATTTTTGCTGAACGGATTCAGCGGGCTCGGGGCTATGGCGGCGGTGTTTGTAATCTGCGGAGTGACGGCAGTTATTTCCATTACGCTATTAAATAAGGTAAATAAAGGAGCAAAACAATTTGAAAATCGCAGTGATTAGCGGGGGGTTCTCGGAGGAACAGTATGCCTCGAGAGAGTCGGGAAGACTGATTGCGGACGCCCTCACAAACCTTGAACATGACGTGAAAATACTCGAATACGACAAAAACTTTTTCGACGGTATCAGGAATTTCGCCCCCGACATAGCCTTTCCGTTCGTGCAGGGCAAGCACCACGGCGACGGAACGGTGCAGGCGTTGTTGGAGCTTGCCGGTATTAAGTACATAGGCTCGCGGCCGCAATACGCCGCCATAATTAACCACAAGACGGCTTGCAAAAGAATCTGGAGGGCTTCCGATATTCTCACGCCCGACTTTTTTGAGTACAGCCGTGACGAATACGAGAACGAGGGGTATTCGGGGTTCGTGCAGAAGCTCCGCGACAATGGGCTTGAAATGCCTGTAGTCGTCAAGCCGCCCACACAGGGCAACCGCTTCGGCATGGTCTTTGTGGAAGACGTCCGCTCGTTTGACGAGTTGGAGAAGTCTTTTAAGTACGACGAAACTTTGTTGGTTGAAAAATACGTCGAGGGGCGGTTCTTCGCGCAGGGTGTCTTTGAAAAGGACGGCAAGATGACGACATTGCCGCCTGTTGAAATTCTCGACAATAGTTCCTCAAGTTCGCGGTTCAAGATTTACGCGGGCGGTAGTGAAGTAGTTGCACATGATTTCACGGTTCAGCGGCTGTCCGAAATCGGCGGCATATCCCTGCAAGCCGTGTCACTGACCGGGGCCGCGGGATTTGCGCGGTTGGATTATCACCTCTGTTGCGACAAGTTGTACCTGCTCGAAATCAACGCGTTTCCGGGGTTGGTGCCGGGGTACAGCAGTATGACCGCCTGTATCGAGGCGGCGGGGTATAAGTACGATGAGTTTATTGAGGCCGTTATCTCTACAGCAAAATAATTAACTTGATAATAAATAGAAGAAGGTGTGTCCCATGCCGCAAAACGCTATTGATTTTGCGCGAGTGGGGGCGGCATGGTAACGAAATTATGAAAAATTTGAAGTTTGCAACTAAGCTTTTATTGGTGATACTGAGCATATCGTTAGCTTCGGTAATCACGGTATCGACTATATCTTATACCGAGTTGCTGAACCTGTCGGAATACTCGCAGGACGTCAATATACGTCTGGGCTTTTACGCATCCGACAACAGCAAGAGCGCGTTAATCGAGCAGGCCGAGGCCTACATGGCGCAGTTGTCAAGCTCGCAGGCCGCCGAGTGTGACGCCGAGCTTGCCAAAATCAGCAGTGACGTTACGCTGATGGCGGAGTTTATGAGTGAGCTGTACGGCAGCCCCGATAATTTTGGTGGTAGGGCTCTACCCCTGCCCGATGAAGTCCCGCCCGATATTCCGACTGCGAAAATTATGACCGCGCCCAATATCTCAATTACCCCCGAAATTGAATCGGAAATGCTCTTAATCAGCAACGCCGAGTATCTTTTCGGCAGTGTCCATGCGGGCAACCAGAATTTGAGCAACGCCTATCTCGGCAGTGTCACCGGTATCAATTTCAGATGGTCGGTGAGCAATGCCTACGACCCCGACTATGACCCGCGCACTCGGCCGTGGTATGTGACTGCGTTGGAATCCACTGCGGATAAGCCTGTATGGCTTGAGGCGCATGTTGATGCGTTCGGGTTCATACTTACGACTTGTGCAAAAAGTTACACAGGCCCAACCGGTGAAGTAATCGGGGTTGCGGCGGCGGATATTCACCTCTCGACAATAGTCGAGAATATACTGAGTATGCGGATTGGCGAGACCGGCTATGCCTTTTTGATTGACGAACGCGGGCATTATTTGGCGCACCCCTATTACGACGAGCTTGACCCAGACGCGCTCGGTTCGGCGGGCGGCGACTACAAGGAAGTGTTGGAGAAGATGACGGCGGGGCAGTCGGGGATTAGCTTTGCCGAGATTAACGGGGTTGAGCATTACATCGCCTACGCCCCGCTCCCGACTACGGGTTGGTCGCTCGGGATTACGGTTGAACACGACGAAATTATCGCGGGCGCGTTGTCGATGAAAGCCGATATTGACAATCAGGCGTTGGAAGTGAAAGAGCAGATTCGCGCAACACTGAACAGCGTTATGTTCCGTTTCATCGCGCTCACCGGCGTGATAATTATCGCGGTGCTGATTCTCTCGATACTGATTTCCGGCTCGGTCACGAAGCCGATGATTAAGCTTACCGAAGGGGTAATCGAGGTCGGCAAGGGCAACCTTGAAAACAAAATCGACATAAACACAAGGGACGAAATCGGCGTATTGGCGACCTGCTTTAACAAAATGACCGACGACTTGGTCGAGTATATTGCAAATCTACAGAGCGTTACCGCCGAAAAGGAGCGTATCAGCGCGGAGTTGGATGTTGCCACGAAGATACAGGCGTCAATGTTGCCGTGTATTTTCCCGCCGTTCCCGAATTGCAACGAGTTTGAAATTTTCGCGTCGATGCTCCCTGCAAAGGAAGTCGGCGGCGACTTCTACGACTTTTTCTTGGTGGACGAGAAGACCCTCGCGTTGGTCATGGCGGACGTGTCGGGTAAGGGCGTACCCGCCGCGCTGTTCATGGTAATCGCGAAGACGCTGATTAAGAATAACGCACAGTCGGGCAAGACCCCGCGAGAGGTCTTCGAGACTGTGAACAACATACTTTGCGAGAATAACGATGAATACATGTTTGTGACGGCGTTCATGGGGTATATTGACCTGCAAAGCGGCAGTTTCACCTACGTCAACGCCGGGCATAACCCGCCGTTGTTGAGGAAAGCGGGCGGCGAGTTCGAGTTTTTGAAGACCGACACCTGCTTTATACTCGCGGGCATGGAGGATACACGGTACACCGAAATAGAGACCCGCCTTGACATAGACGACCTGCTGTATCTCTACACCGACGGCGTTACCGAGGCCATGAACCATGAGAAAAAGCTGTTCGGGGAGCAGCGGCTGATTGAAACTGCAAATAAGTGCGGCGGCGCAACCGTCAAGGAGCTGCTCGTAAAGCTCAAAGCCGAGATTGACGCATTTGCGGACGGCGCAGAGCAAGCCGACGATATAACCATGCTCGCGGTGAAGATACTTGCGGGGATGGAGTAGAGTAGATTAAGCGAAACTCGCTATATACAGCAAAATTTTTGCGAGTATGAGGGGCAGAGGGGGGTAGTAGGGGTCTATGTCTGCGCCGCCGCAAAGTAGCCGCACGCCCGCGTTCTACGTTTGATAAAATTTAACCTTCTCGAGCCGAACCGTTAGTAAGTAGCACAAGCCTTACGCGAGTGCAGACTTTTCAAGTAGATGAAACCTGTCAAGTCGTGAGGAGATAAGTTTCATGTCGAGAAAGTGGAGTCTGAACAGCTTGTGTGGCGGGCTGGCGGCTACTTTGCGGCGGCGCAGACATAGACCCCTACTACCCCCCTCTGCCCCCACTCTCAAGTCTCATGAAAACCCTCTGCCTATAATATGTAGGCGCAGTATGTAGGGGCGATTCACCACGGTTCGCCCGTGTATTTCGCAATCGTCTGTAGATAAAACAAGTAAGGAGAATGAACATGAACAGTTACACAATCACGAGAACGGAGCCGGAAGTTACGGGCAAGTCGAGCTATGTCGGCGAGCGGCGCGGGGTCAAGTATCGGTATCTCTGTGACCACGCCGAGGTAGGCGATTCTGTTTTCCACAACAGCCTTGACCGAGACGAGGCCTGCGAGTACGGCCCGGAAGGGCTGTCCTGCCACAGGTGCTGGCATTTTTCAATGGAGACACTGACTGATGAGCCGTTGTACGACACAGAATAATTTTTGGAGGTATTTATAAGATGAAAGGTCTTAGGAAATTCGGCGTGGTGCCGGTGTTGATAGTTGTGGTTATTTTTACTGCACTTTCAAGCACACTCGCTGTCACTTCACACGCAAATCTACATAGCGACTTTCCAAGCATAGTTGTACCCGAGCCGCTCAAAGTCGGCGACAAGGTCGCTATCGCTTGCCCTGCACGGAATGCCGCGACTATTTCCGATTCGCGGTTTGCCGAGATTGTCGAGTTTTTGGAGGACAAGGGCTTTGAAGTCGTCATTTCGGACGATATGTTTGAGCCTGTTACGCCGCTGAATGTCGGCGACGGCACCGAGCAACTCCGCGCCGATGCGTTTAACGCCTTGGTGCGTGACCCCGATATTAAGGCACTGTTTTGTATTCGCGGGGGGTACGGCTCGTATCACTTGTTGCAAAATCTCGACTATGACGCGATACGGCAGAACCGACCTATCATAGTCGGGTACAGCGATATTACCGCTATGCAGACGGCGATACTGCAAAATTCGGGCTTGGTGACTTTCCACGGGCCAATGCTTTCCTCGAACTTCGGGCAGGAGGCATCTTTCGATGTTTTGTTTGACATGCTGATGAATAAATTGGCAGAGCCTGAGTTGGAATTCGCGCTTGAGAATATAAACGGCACGAGTTTTGAGGTCGTCAATTCGGGGGTTGCCGAGGGGGTAATTGTCGGCGGGAACATGACACTTATCAGTGCATTGATGGGCACGCCGTATGAGCTTGATGTCAAGGATAAAATCCTGTTCATTGAGGAGTTGGACGAGTGGCCGTATCGCTTGCACTCGTATATATGGCAGCTGAAACTGTCGGGCAAGTTGGACCAAGCCGCCGCGATTGTAATCGGCGACATTCTCCCGACACCCCCGGAAAGTCACTTGGCGACAATTTTGGAGGCGCTCAAGGACGTGACCGTGCCGATTCTGTACAATGTGCGGGCAGGGCATGACACCAACCCGCTCACAATCCCGATTGGGGCGACTGTTAAGATTGATGGTGCTACAATGAAAGTTGTGCGGTTTGCGGCCGAAGAGCCTTTCTCGCCTGATTCGCCCGACTTGCCCGATACTCCCGACACGCCTGATACGCCTAATACGCCCGATTCGCCGGGCGGCGGCGGACTTCCTAATACTATTGCGACTGATGATGATTCAAATGGCGGTGCTGACACCGACTCGCTTACGGCGGTTGAGCTTGCGAACCTGCTCGCGCCCGACCACGACACCGAAGGTCTCGGCGATGTGGGCAAGTCGGAAGTGTTCGGCGCGGACGACAACAAGGAGAATGTCAATGCGGGGGTCGAAGACGCGGCGGTTTTCGGCGGTTTGGGTATAACGGCGATGGCTGTTTTGGTGATTTCTAAAAGGAAGTATAACGAGGTGTTGAAATGAGTAGATTCAAAAGAACTATTGCGATAATTACGCTGTTTTGCGTGATTTTGACAACTGCTTGCGGGGACAACGCGGGTGATACCGTGCAAGATAATGAGCCGATTGTGACGGATAATCCGAGTGACACCGCGCAAGACACGCCCGGTATCACCGTTGAAGAAAACGCGGGGTTCACGTGGGAGGAATTGCAGGCGAAGAATACTATTGACGGGATTTTCGCGGTCTATTCGAGCGTGGAGGTCGAGTCGGAGTTTTACGGCATGGACGGCGAAGACTTTACCCAGACGACGGTGCATGTCAAGCGGGACGACGGGATTACCGCCTACACGAAATTCGACATCGGCGGGGGCGAACAGGGTTACATGATTTCGCCCGACGGCATGTATTACTACGGGGCTGACGGCTCTTTTGGTAAGTACGTCTTTTTCAATGACGGCGCATTTGAGGAGTATTATTTGCCGAATATTACCGACACGGTTATCTTGATGTCGTGGTTTGCAGGTACGCTCGTTTCGAGTACGGTCGTGCGTGATAACGATAACGATTACAATACTCAAACCGTTGTTTGGCGCATTGACGTTGAGGACACCGAGAATGTTCGGCCTTATGGGTATTACGAGGGGGTTTTGGAGACTACGCTTGTGTTTGAAGCCGATAGCGGGTTTTTGCTGAGTGAGAAGTATCACGTAATCGTCGGCGACGAAAGGCCTGTGTTGCTATCCACCCGCACAGTGACCTATGGGCAGCATGACGACTACCCCGAACCCGAGTATGTACTGCGGGGCAAGGACATGAGTGAGACCCGAACCGTCACTTTCATTATGCCGGGCGGCGAGACTTTCGTGGAAGTTGTGCCGATTGATGCAGGGTTGCAGTTGTCCCCGATAAAGGCTTACTGGTTCTTTGAAGACGAGGAAATGACTGTGTACTATGAGTATACGAGCGAAATCGGCGACGGCTATCCGACCGAGTTGACGGTTTATGCCTACGAAGTCCCCGATGAATATTTGGGCGACTATGAGCATGAGGTTATTTTGTACACTTCCATGAAAGATTCGCTGATTGACGAATTGGCCGCCGATTTTATGGAGTTGCACCCCGACACCGTTGTGCGAGTTCGTATTGACGGCGCGGGCAATCTCATGGCGCGGATTGAGGAGCAGGTGGAATCAGGGCAGATTCTCGCCGATGTAATTTGGACGAGCGAAATCCCCGATTTTTACGACATGAAAGACCGAGATTTGCTCTTGCAATACAGGCCTGTGGGCGCGGAAAATGTCTTGAATACGCTTGACGACAGCGACGATTATTTCCTGCCCGCCCGCCTCGGCACTATGGGCATTGCCTACAATACCGACTTGATTGACACGCCGCCCGAATCGTGGAGCGACCTCACAAAACCAGAATACACCGACAGTTTCGCGATTGCGAATCCGCAGTCGTCGGGGACCGCGCTTATGGCGGTGATTAAGCTGAACGAGGCGTTCGGCATGGACTTTTTCAGCAGTCTCAAAGCGAACGGCGCATTTATCGGCGGCGGCGCAACGGCAGTAATCGAGGCGGTTGCCGAGGGCGAGATTGCCGCGTGTCTTGCAGTGGATTACATCACTTTCGACAAGGCAAAAACCGGCTCACCGATTGCGTTGGCGTACCCCGAAGAAATGCTGGTAATACCCAGCCCTGTTGCGATTTTCAAGGACGCCGGTAATACAGATGCCGCGAAAAAATTTGTCGATTATCTCGTGAGCGCGCGGGCGCAAGAAATAATTGCAAGCAACGGAACACTGCCGGTTTTGCAGGAGATTACGGTGCCGAGCGAGTTTAATATCCCGCCTGTGGGCGAGGCGATGGCGCGTAAGATTCAGGTTTATGAGCCGGATATGATTGAGTTTATGTGGGATGTTGTTGGGGGGTTTTTGGGGGTTATGGGGTAGGTTTTTAATATTTCATAAATTGGAAAACCCGCGGGTTAATTGCCCGTGGGTTTTTTGTGTGTGTTGTTGGTTGCTTTTCGTTTGTATTTATTACTTCCTCTTAGAAACCACAACAATACCCCCGACGAGCAGGACTACTGCCGCCGCGCCGATGGAGAAGGAAAAAGAACAGCAGGCAAAAACTGTTGCGATTTCGGAGTTGGTGCGGAACATGAATGTTTCATATGACGACTTGAAAAACGCCGTTAATATCGCAAAAACAACTACCATTGGGCGACCGGTTTTTTTGGGGGGGTGTCGGCGGGGGTAGGGGGTCTATGTCTGCGCCACCCCCAAGCCGACACACGTTCGCCCCTACATCATCTCCCCCAATTCAAGCATCAGCCGCGCCAACGCCCCCGCGCCGGTCATGTTCCACGCTTCTATGCCCAAATCGGCCGCTCTTTTGTGGGCGGCGTAGATTTGCAGGTTCGCGCCGCCTTGCAGGCACTGTGAGACTGCGATTACACGCACGCCACCGGTCACAAGTGCGCCGAGTTTTTCGAGGAGCGCGGAGGGTATGCCGCCGAGGCCGTAGCACTCGCAGATTACGCCTTTGTAGCCTTTTTCGAGCAGGAAATCCGCTATGTCGGGGTGGATTTGCGGGGTGATTTTGAGGTAGAAGACGTCCTCGCACAGCTTGTCGCGGAGAATGGGCGGGGTGTGGGGGTCGGGGGTTTGCACTATTGAAAACACGCTCTCGTCGATGATTGCAGGGTGGGTATCCTCGAATATCGCCCACTTCTTTTTATCGTTGTGGTGTCATTTATAACCGTACATCGGGTAATTTGCTAACGGCACGGCATCGTTCCTTTTTGTCTGTAGAACGGTTTTTGCCTTACGATAAATCTTCGTATCAGCGATATAGATTTTGTAAATGGTGTTTTAACATCAAAAAGGCAAAGCACAAAAAGCATCGCTATGTTCCAATGTTGCCTGAGATGACGATGCGGTGTAGAGGGTTGCTATCAGCAATCCACAAGGAATCATCGCCGGACAACTGGTTTTTCCCTAATGTACGCAACAAAAAAATCCACCTCACTGCGTCTTATTGGTATTTTAGGCGTTTTTTAGAACAGGCGGAATCTCTCATGGCGGTAAAGGTAACGGCCCCGGAATGGTGAAAACTCCAAAGCACATTGGTGGGTAATATTTTTCCTTGTGTATGCCGGAGCAAGCTTATGTTTGCGATATTGACGAACGGCGAAGTGTTCACTTAACCATCATGGCGTTCCCGGTACTAACTCCATTCAAAATGGAATTAGTATTATTACATAGTATAGCATATTTTTATACTTGTCAATAAGAAACGCCGACAATTTTGAATTATTTTTCAATTATTCCAACTCGTTACTTTTACTTTTTACCTGCCACCTTTCCGGCGAATTCAAAAACAAATCGAGCCGTTTCTTCAAATTAAACCGCTCGATAAATTCAATTATTTTTGCGAGGCTGTTTTTGAGAAAACCTACCTCGTTTTTCAATTTTTCATTTTCCATTGTGAGATGAATCGTTTTGCTGCACTGTGCTTTTAACTTGTATTATCAGCGGATAAAGTCTGTACGTCCTGTTTCAACTTCGAGTTCTCATCTCGTGGTTTATTGGTTGTTTTAACCTAAGCAATCTGCTTCTTCGCCAAAGTCTGCAAGTTGTTAAAATCGTCAGTTGAAACCGTCACCTTGTCACCAAAAACAGCCCGCTTGACTTCAATGTTTTCCACAGCCCTAACGTCAGCTTTTTTCTTGCGAATTTGTCAAGTTCTGCCTTGTCGGATTGAATTTTTTGCGACTGCTGATTTATAACAGGAGTGTTATTATCAATCGCGCTTTCAAGAGTTGCGCTCTTGTCTTCTAACTGCTCAACCTCAGCGGATTTCTCGTCTATTTCTTTGTCGAGATATTCTACATGACCTGCTGAGAACTCGGCTGTTGGGTGAGAGGTTCGATTTCATTATTAAGCTCTTTTTTCAATTCCACGCTGTATCTACTTGACAGAAATTTGTATACTTCCTCAAAAAATCGCTCATGATTTTCTTCGGATAAATTTCGCGGTGCGGTGACAATCCACGAACACATGACGTTGACATCTTTACGATTCATACAGCGGACACCATCTTCGGTGCAACGCTTTTTAACAAATTCGCCCTGCGATATTTTTCTTTCGGGAGCGAGGTTATAATTCAAATGGGTTCTTGACAAATCGATGCTTTGATTTGCAAACTTGATATATTCGCCCTGCTCATTTTGCGCGCGCTCATAATGCTTAAACATATGAGCTGCTGCGGATTTGGAAAAAGTGATATTAAAGATGCGACTTTTAATATCACTTTCAAAAATTCACTTGACAAAGTTGAATTTTTATGATAGACTGATATTAAAATCGTGGGAAATTAATACCAGCTTTTTGGATTACTACTTTTGCGAGTTAATAATGATATTAAAAACGTCGGCTTTTAATATCACCCTCCGAGAAAGTCAAAGTCAATCTCCGCGCTTAATGCTTCTTCTGATTTTTGCACCGGAATTTCCGTTCTCTGACATTGAAATTGAATTTCACAAACTTGTTTTTCATCAAACAACTACGGAATTCTTCGCGTTGATTTTTCACCCAAGTCAACGGAAGTCCGGCGGCAATGTGAACATCTGCGGCGGTGATTCCGTGCTGATTTAACTCCTGCGCGATTGCCATTAAAGTGAGAAGATAGAAGTCGTTATCGGTGTTTTTCTCTGCGATAGATGCCTTGTGACCCTCGCCGATTTTGTGAGTTGCGTAATAAAAAAACACGCTGTCATTCAAACAACGTGTTGATTAGTAGTTTTCTTCAAATTTCTTGAAGATTTTCTCGACTACACCACCCTACTCATAAATTCGCTGAGGCACACTTGTTTTTCATTTGCAATAAATATTAATCGCCTCCCTCAAAAACTCCGCGCAACCCTCCGCGACTTTCTCGTAATGCGCCTTGAATCGCTCATCGGCGACATACATCTCGCCAAGCCCCCTGTGCGCTTCTTTCGAGTAAGTACCGTCTTTCCAGAACATACACAACCATTGCCTATGCAAGTCACAGGCTTTCTGCGCCAACTCACTTGACGGCTCGCCGGATTCCATCGCCACTTTCAAAGTCGCGTTAATTTCCTCGCGCAGGCTTTCGGCTTGCCGCCATTGCTCCTCGCTCATGCTCTTGACTTTTGCGTTGGAAAAATCAATGGCATCGTCGCCGTACTTCCCGCGAATTTCCGCGCCGTACTGCACTTCGTTGTCATCAATCAGCTTCTCTTTGAAGCCCTCAAACTTTTGATTATCGCTCATTGTAACCTCTCCTTTCGCCGCCAAAATGGATTTTCTCACGTTGGCGATTAGCTTGTTTAGCTGTTTCTTTTTGTCAAGTAGGGCTGTCAGATGGCTTTCGAGTGCGGCTGTGCTGTCAAAATTCGGCGCGGATATTATCGACTTAATATTCTCCAAACTAACTCCGAGCTCCCTGTAAAATAAAATTTGTTGCAACAAATCTATTTCACGTTGTCCGTAAATTCGGTAGCCAGACGAGTTAATTCTGCTGGGCTTCAGCAACCCGATTTTGTCATAATGCCGCAACGTCCTTGTGGTTATTCCCGCTATTTTAGCGAGTTTGTTGATTGTGTATTCCATAATCAGCCCCCCTGATATTCTTATTATACACCTTTACGTTACGTCAATGTCAAGTCTTTTTTGAAAAAATTTTTCAAAAATTAAAATTATGTCAAAACACGCTGTCATTCCAACAACAAATCCTCAAGCGAAACGAGGGTCAATTCTCGCTTTTCGTGCCGCCGAGTATAGTAGAAATTCCGCTTGAAATTGACACCGAAATCCGAGCGCAAAACCGCATATTGTGGCTTATTATTTTGAAAGTGTCAAGAGCAGTCGTGAGTTTATTTCAAAATTTAGTTTTTCAATGCAATCAAAAAAGTATTGACAAAGCGGATTTCATATGTTATAATAAAACATATTCATTATCTGCGATTACGCAGGGCATCGGTACGGAAATTTATATTGGGAAAAGGTGATTTTATATGAAAAAAATTAAAGTATTTTCTTCATTAGTATTTATTCCGATAATATTTTTTGCCGGTTTAACATTAATAACGGCGATTATAATGCTTATAGTAGAGGGCATATCCGGCTTATCTTTTGATGATTTTATTCTCACTGATTTTTATACAATAACGATGATATTTAGTTACTTATCCGCAATGTGCCTCGCATTTTTGTGGACTAAAAAATGTATTCGCGGAAAAACAAAACCCGAAGCAATACATAAATCATCTGTAAATATTAAAATAATTTTTTGCAGTGCTATAATTGGATTTTCCACCGGTGTTTCATTGACAAATATCGCAATATTTTTATTCCCTTCCGTTCCGTGTCCCGGTCATATAGATGTAACGGGGATAGTTTTTTTGACATTTTTATCGACCGTTATAATTGCTCCAATTACCGAAGAACTTGTGTATCGTAAATTCATAGTCGATGTTGCACAAGCGAATAACCTACCATTACCAATATATTTTATATTATCGGCTTTACCTTTTGCAATGTCGCATAGTTTAACAAATATCGTTTATTTATTTGTCGCATTTTTTGCAGGCGTTATATATGTTTTGCTTTATTACAAAACCAAAAACATAATATACCCGATTATTATGCACATGGCGAATAATCTCTTTGCTTTTTTTGATGGCTTAAATTGGTATAATTCCGATTTCATTTTAGAATTTATCGCAAGCAATACCTTCACATATATCTGTTACGCTTTGTCTTTATTATCTATAGTGTTGTTTTTAACGCTAACATCAAAAAAACATTGCAATTCCTCAAAAGGTGTGCTATAATAAAACTATGAACATTTTAATCCTTGAAGACGACATTGCTTTATGCAAAGGAATTGAACTTGCCCTCGCCGACCCGAACAGGCAGTTCACGCTTTGCCATAACATCAGCAGTGCAAAAGCTACCATAAAAGAATCCGCGCCCGATTACTTCTGCTTGTTTGTTCTTGACCTAAATCTGCCTGATGGTTCAGGTGTAGATTTTTGCAAGGAGCTTCGTGCGGCAGGGTACACCGCGCCTGTTCTCATGTTGACCGCAAACGACACCGAACTTGACATGGTGACGGGCTTGCAAAGCGGTGCGGACGATTATGTCACAAAGCCGTTTTCACTTGCTGTGCTTCGTGCGAGAATAGATGCGTTGTTGCGGCGCGGCGGGTTGGCTACTGTCACTTCCGATTGCAAAATTGACGGTGTGTTTTTGTTCGATTTTGAGAAGTTACACTTCGAGAAAAACGGTAAGATTGTCGAGTTGTCAAAAACCGAAGCAAAGCTATTGCAACTGCTATATTCCAACAAGGGGCAGACCCTCACCCGCGAACGATTATCGGAGCGAATTTGGCAAGATGGAACAGAATATGTTGACGAAAACGCGCTCTCAGTCTCAATCCGCAGACTGCGCGCTAAATTAGAAGACGAGCCGTCAAACCCGCAATTTATTAAGACCATTCACGGAATTGGCTACAAATGGACGGTGGAATTATGAGAAGAAAAACGCTACTAAAGAAGCTTGACAAAATGCTTGATGAAGCCATTTCCGGGGCTTTTGAGGCGCAGTCTTATGACGAGAGTCAGTTGTCTAAAATTGAGGCAAAGACGGCGCGATTTCTTGAATTATCGCGACTGAAACGTGAGCAAATTGACGGCGAAAGGGAGCGTGTCCGCGCGCTGATTAGTGACATTTCACACCAGACAAAAACCCCACTCGCAAACATCTCACTGTATACAGGATTATTGTCGGAGGAGGACTTGAGTGATAGCCAAAAACGGCTCACAGCGCAGATTTCCGCGAGTGCGGACAAGTTGGAATTTCTCATTGGTTCGCTCGTAAAAGTATCGCGGCTTGAAAGCGGAATCATCAAAATTGAAGCCTTGCCGGGGAATGTTTTTGACTTGATTAATTCCGCAGTTTCGGAGTGTGAAAATCTTGCCGCCGACAAGAGAATTAGTCTAAATTTCCCCGAAAATCAACCCCCGCTTACGGCATTATTTGACACTAAATGGTGCGGCGAGACACTATTTAATATTATCGAAAACGCCGTCAAATACACGCCCGAAAACGGCAGTGTGAGCGTGTCTGTCACCGAATACGAGATGTTCGTGCGAATTGACATAAGTGATACAGGGCGCGGAATACGTGAGGAAGATTTGCCGAAAGTTTTCACGCGATTTTGGCGAGCGGCGGAGTCTGCGGATTCGCAAGGCGTGGGCATCGGGCTGTATTTGGCAAGGCAGATTATCACCGCTTGCGGCGGGTATATTAAAGTAAGTTCGGGCGTTGGAAAAGGTGCGGTATTTTCACTGTTTCTTACAAAACTGTAAGAAACTCGAAAGATGCACGAAAGATTTATAGTTTATAATAAATGCAGTTGGCTAATTCCAACTGCGATTTTATTATTAAAAAGGAGAGCAACATGAACGTACTAAAAACTACCAACTTAAAAAAACACTACGGCGCAAACGCAGAGGTGAAGGCGGTTGACGGCATCGACTTTGCCGTGGAGCAGGGCGAATTTGTGTCAATTGTCGGTAGCTCGGGGAGCGGGAAAAGTACACTTTTGCACCTGCTCGGCGGACTCGACCGCCCGACTTCGGGGAGCGTTGAAATCGGCGGTAAAGAAATTTATTCCATGAAAGACGACGAGTTGACAATTTTTCGCCGCCGCAATATCGGCTTTATTTTCCAAAGTTACAACCTTGTCCCCGTGCTGAATGTCGAGGAAAACATACTGCTCCCGATTCAACTTGACGGCAACACGCCCGACATGGATTATGTCAATCGCGTGATTGAAACGCTCGGAATTTCCGAGAAAATCAGGAGCATGCCGAACCAACTTTCGGGCGGTCAGCAACAGCGGGTGGCAATCGCCC
Source organism: Oscillospiraceae bacterium (assembly GCA_009777155.1). Lineage (GTDB taxonomy): Bacteria > Bacillota > Clostridia > Oscillospirales > Ruminococcaceae > Ruminiclostridium_E. The sequence continues at coordinate 260 of WRMK01000024.1, read as the reverse complement.
GTGCAATGGCAAGCAAACCCGCAATCGTGCTTGCAGACGAGCCTACAGGCAACTTGGACAGCAAGTCGAGCATGGACGTGATGGGCTTGCTTAAAGTCAGCGGTGAGAAATTCGGGCAGACGATTGTGTTAATTACGCACAACCCTGAAATCGCGCAAATGGCTGAAAAAACCGTGCGAATTGAGGACGGGAGAATTGTTGCCGGAACGTCCGGTGTGAGAGGTGAAGAACAATGAACGTAGCCAACAAAGCACTTCTTC
>WRMK01000023.1 GCA_009777155.1 Oscillospiraceae bacterium | reverse complement strand
ATCTGCAAGGTCTAATTTCAATTTCAAGCCTTTGACAATGCCATCAAACCGCTCTGCAATTGCCGCGAATTCCTCCTCGGCATTGCCGCCCTCGGACACCGCGTCATAGCAGGCATAAAGCATATCGGTGACTTTCGCATCGGCCCCGAACCGCTTACCCGGCGCGGACGGAATGACATACCGCCGCGACTTATCGGCAAGAACAATCTCCGCGGCTTTCTTGAATTGTCTCGCATCGGCAAGCGAGCTGCCGCCGAATTTTACTACAATTGACATAACTACACTCCGTTTCGTTAATTGACAATTGACAATGGACAATGGACAATTGATGTGTCGCCGTTGGCGACGGTTTTAGACTCTAATAACCGTGAAGAAACGGATTGCGAGTTTTGGATTTTTCAATTCATAAAACCGTCGCGTAGCGACACCACAATTGTCAATTGTCAATTATCCATTGTCAATTGTTTAAGTATTTTTCCTGCTCCGCCGTAAGTCTATCAATCTCCAGTCCCCAATTCACCAACTGCCGCCGTGCCACGTCCAAATCCACCTCACGCGGGACGTCGATAATTACGCCGTCCAATTTCCCCTTATTCTTCACAAGGTGCAACGCCGACAGTGCTTGAATCGCGAACGACATATCCATTATTTCGGCGGGGTGGCCGTCGCCCGCCGCGAGATTTACCAAGCGGCCCTCTGCAATAATGTAAATCCAATTGCCGTTTTGAAGTTTGTAGCCCATAATGTTCTCACGCGCTAATTTCGATTCAACAGCGATTTTCTTCAACCCCGCAACGTCCACCTCGCAGTCGAAATGCCCCGCGTTACAGCAGATTGCATTGTCTTTCATGTTGTAGAAATCCGCTTCGGTAATGACGTCGCGGCAACCTGTTACGGTGATGAAAATATCGCCGAGCTTCGCCGCGGAGTTCATGGGCATGACTTTGAAGCCGTCCATGACCGCCTCCATTGCCTTTATGGGGTCGATTTCAGTGATAATCACGCTTGCGCCCTGCCCTGCCGCCCGCATTGCCACGCCCTTGCCGCACCAACCGTACCCCGCGACAACCACGTTTTTGCCCGCAACTATCAAGTTCGTAGTGCGGTTAATGCCGTCCCAGACCGACTGGCCCGTGCCGTAGCGATTGTCAAAAAGATGCTTGCAATCGGCATTGTTCACGAGCACCATCGGGAATTTCAGCTTGTTGTCGCGGTTCATGGCGACAAGGCGAATTATACCCGTGGTAGTTTCCTCACAACCGCCGATAACTTGCGGGAGCAGTTCGGGGTAGTCGTTGTGAATCAGGTTCACCAAGTCCCCGCCGTCGTCGATTATAATATTCGGCGCGATTTTGATGACCTCGGCGATGTGGCTGTTGTACTCGGCCTCGGTCGCGTTGTACCACGCGAAGACGTTCAGTCCTTCGTGAGCCAACGCCGCCGCCACGTCGTCCTGCGTAGACAGCGGGTTACTGCCGGTAATATACATCTCCGCGCCCCCCGCCGCCATGACCTTGCACAAGTAGGCCGTCTTTGCCTCCAAATGCACAGACAGCGCGACTTTCAAGCCCGCGAACGGTTTAGTGGCCTCGAAGTCCTTTTTAATCTGCCGAAGCAGCGGCATATTAGCCTCGACCCAGTCAATCTTGCGCTTGCCGCTCTCCCATAAGTTAATGTCGCGAATTTGATTCATAGTATAACTCCTTAAAAATGTATTTTCGTATTAGGCAACGCGTCTCTCAACACGTCGTACATATCCTCCGGTATCGGATTGTCGTTGAGGTAGAGGTTTTTCAGCCGTGTAAGCCCCATCAAAGGCCGCACGTCGTCAATCTGGTTTGAGCTTAGATAGAGAGTCTCGAGCCTTGTAAGTTTTTCGAGGGGGCGCAGGTCGCGAATCAAGTTGTAGGCTAAATCCAAGCGTTCAAGGCGGTACAATTCGGCGAGCGGCGCAACGCTCGTGATGTCGTTCATGTTCGCGTCCAACCGTGTCAGGAACACCAATTCGGTCAGCGGGGTCAAGTCCGAGATATAATTCACCCGCAAATCCAAACTCTCAAGGTCGCTCATTCGGGCAAGCGGCTCTATATCGTCGTCGGTGAGGGCTTTGCGGGATAGATTGAGCTTGGTCTCGCCCACATCATACTCCTCGCCGTCGATAACCACAATCGAGTTATCAACCACAGGCCCCTCGTCCTTACCACCATTACACCCCGCAAAAGCCCACAGCAACAGGCTTACCACCGCAAGTAAAACCAAAATCTTCCTCATGTCAACCTCCTAAAATTACCAGTCACCATATAATTATAACACACTCCGCACAATATTGCAACAAAAAAATTATCTCGCTTGAGAAATTCTCAAGCGAGATAAAAATTTTTCACCAATTGTCAATTTTCCATTGTCAATTGTCAATTATCAATACATGCCCATTCCACCACCCGCAGGCATAGCCGGCATCGGGTTTTCTTCCTTGATGTCCGCTACAAGGCTCTCGGTGGTAAGCACCATAGCCGCCACGCTTGCGGCGTTTTGCAGTGCCGAGCGGGTAACTTTCGCAGGGTCAACTATGCCCGCCTCAATCATGTCTACATAGGTGTCGGTGAGGACGTTGTAACCGTAGCCGGTCTTGCCCGAACGCTTGATTGCATCTATGATTACAGAACCCTCTAAGCCCGCATTGAGCGCGATTTGGCGCACCGGTTCTTCCAACGACCGCAGAATTATATTCGCGCCGGTTTTCATGTCGCCCTCGAGACTTTCGGCTAATTTTTCAACCGCGCCCATAACATTGACGAGAACCGCGCCACCGCCCGGGATTATGCCTTCTTCAATCGCCGCCTTTGTCGCCGCGAGTGCGTCTTCAATCCGCAGTTTCTTCTCTTTCATCTCGACTTCGGTTGCCGCGCCGACTTTCACGACCGCTACGCCGCCCGAAAGTTTTGCAAGGCGTTCCTGCAACTTTTCTTTGTCGAACTCGCTTGAAGTGTCCTCAATCGCAGTCCTAATTTGAGAAATGCGCTCTTGAATAGCTTCTTTTGAACCCGCGCCGTCAACTATGATTGTATCTTCTTTCGATACCTTGATTTGCTTTGCAGTGCCGAGCTGTTCTAAGGTTGTTTCTTTGAGGTCGAGACCAAGCTCGTCGGTGATGACTTCGCCGCCTGTTAAAATTGCGATGTCGCGAAGCATTTCCTTGCGCCTGTCGCCGAATCCGGGGGCTTTTACGCCCACACAGACGAAAGTCCCGCGCAATTTGTTGAGTATAATGGTGGTAAGTGCTTCGCCCTCGATATCTTCTGCAATAATGAGCAATTTCTTGCCGCTTTGTACCACCTGTTCCAGTATCGGCAGAATTTCCTGCACGTTGGAGATTTTTTTGTCGGTAATCAAGATATAAGGGTCGTCAAGCTCGGCTATCATTTTATCGCCGTCTGTCGAGAGATAAGGCGAGACATAGCCGCGGTCGAACTGCATACCTTCAACGACTTCGCTGTAGGTCTCGGCGGTTTTGCTTTCTTCGATTGTGATAACGCCGTCTGAAGTGACCTTTTCCATAGCATCGGCAATCAGCTTGCCGACTTCTTCGTCCCCTGAAGAAACAGCCGCTACACGCGCAATGTCCGCGCCGCCCTTAACGGGATGTGAGCTTTGTTTAATCCCCTCGACCGCCACGTCTACTGCCTTTTGTATGCCTTTTTGCACTATCATGGGGTTCGCGCCTGCGGCTATGTTTTTCATGCCTTCATTTACGATAATTTGCGCGAAAAGGGTTGCGGTTGTTGTGCCGTCGCCCGCTGCGTCGTTGGTTTTTGTTGCAACTTCTTTGACTAATTGCACGCCCATGTTTTCAAAAGCGTCGTCAAGGTCTATTTCTTTTGCGATTGTAACGCCGTCGTTGGTAATCAGCGGCGCGCCGAACTTCTTGTCAAGGACTACGTTTCTACCCTTGGGGCCGAGTGTAATTTTCACTGTGTTTGCCAATTGGTCGATGCCCGATTGCAGGGCTTTGCGGGCTTCTTCCCCGTAAATAATTTGTTTTGCCATGTCTACTTTCCTCCATTTGAATAAATAATAATGCAGAATGCAAAATGCAGAAATAATTTAGTTTTAAAGCAGTTTTCCGACGGAAATAAGCATCGTAATCTTACCTATTTCTGCATTCTGCATTGTTATTTCTGCATTGCGGTTGTCACTCGACAATCGCAAGAATGTCCGACTGCCGCAGAATGGTGTATTCGACACCGTCAACTTTGACTTCCGTTCCGGCGTATTTGCTAATCATGACTTTATCGCCGACTTTTACTTCCATCGTAATTTCCTTGCCGTCTACAACGCCGCCCGGCCCTACCGCCGTAATCTCCGCGATTTGCGGCTTTTCTTTCGCAGAACCCGCGAGAATGATTCCGCTTTTGGTGGTTTCTTCCGCCTCGAGCATTTTTATTACTACTCTGTCGGCTAAAGGTTTGATGTTCATAGTTTTGCCTCCTTGTAATTTATATGTGTTAGCACTCTTGTGTTGTGAGTGCTAAACCGCTAATATTAATTTTACCTACCTTGTAGGAAAAAATCAAGTGTTTTAGAGAAATTTTTTCAAGTTTGTGAATACTGCACAAATACAAGTGTCTGCAACTTGCGGAATTTGTGTAAAACATAAATATTGCGAAAATGTTAACAACTTGCCAAAATTTTGTTGCTTTTTATACGATTATGTAGTATAATTTAGATAGTATTAAGGGGGGGTGTGGCTTAGTGGAGAAGATACTTATAGTCGAAGATGACATAATCACCTGCGAGATGTTGGCGTTTAATCTGCAAAAAGAGGGTTACAAGACCGTGATGTCTCACAGCGGCGTTGATGCGGTGCAGAAAAGCCGCGACACCCTTTTCGACCTGATGATTTTGGACGTCATGATTCCGGACAAGGACGGGTGGGACGTGCTGAAAGAAGTCCGCAGAACCTCCGAGATTCCGATAATCATGCTGACCGCCAAGGACGATACTATTGATAAAGTACTGGGGTTGGAGCTTGGCGCGGACGATTATATTACCAAGCCGTTCGATATGAAAGAGGTCATGGCGCGGGTTAAGGCGATTTTGCGCCGTGTCCGCAATTCCAAGGCCGCCGCCGCCGAGTATAAGAAAATTATCGAGTACGACCGGCTTACAATTGACATAAACAGCTACGAAATGCGGCTTGACGGGGTCGCGCTTGACGCGCCGCCCAAGGAGCTGGAGCTGTTGTTTCACTTGGCGTCCAACCCGAACAAGGTCTACACCCGCGACCAACTGCTCGACGATGTCTGGGGCTTCGAGTATTACGGCGACTCGCGGACGATAGACGTGCATGTCAAGCGGCTCCGCTCGAAACTTGAGGGCGCGTCGGACAAGTGGAATTTGAAGACGGTCTGGGGCGTGGGGTATAAGTTTGAGACCTTAGAATAGAACCGTAGGGTCGGGCTTCCATGCCCGACCGCAGACCACACGGATTTGAACGGTCGGGCATGGAAACCCGACCCTACATAGCCGCAGTCTGCATTAATTCGTAGTCCGCGAGATTCCCCCGCACCCGTTTCAACACGAACCCGCATTTTTCGTAGGCACGGCGGGCGGGCGCGTTTTCGCAGTCCACCTCGAGTATTATCCGCGTGAACCCTTTCTCGGTGAACAGGCATGTGGTCAGCATTTGCACAAGCTTTGTCCCGTGGCCCTTGCCCCTCAAGGAAGAATCGCAGATATTTATGCCGATTTGCGCGGTACTGCGGCCCATGAAGTGGTAATTCATCTCGCCGACCGGTTCGCCGTCGATTTCGATAATCAGCAGACGGAAAGTCTCGTCCGAACAGGCGAGGATTTGTCTGCGGACTTTTTCCAACTCCGCAAACGCCTTTGGCGTTTGCTCCGCAGGGCAGGCAAAGCCCGCCCTTTGACGTTCTGGCTCCGAAAAGTCGTTCGGAGGTGAAAGGCACACGCCCCACGCCCGCATTATCTCCGCGTCCTGCCACCATGATTGCAGTAGCGGCGCGTCGGCAATGACGGCTTGCCTTATCACGAGGTTGTCTTTTTTAAGTAGCATAAATATATTGTAACACATTTTGGAAATAAATGCAAGAAAAATTCTTGACATGGTGAAAAAAATAGATTATAATTTAAGATACACACCAAAAATAATGCAGAAATAACAATGCAGAATGCAGAAATAGGTTTAATTACGATGCTTATTTCCGTCGGAAAACTGCTTAAAAACTAAATTATTTCTGCATTCTGCATTCTGCATTCTTATTTAACTTAAAAAGGAGCGAATAATCATGAAAACATCTGTTCTTCAAAACCCCGCAGTTAAGACTAAATCGCTGACGGTGCTGATTGCCGTCATTTGTGCAGTGGCTCTGCCGCAGGTTTTCCACATTCTCGGCGCGGTCTCGGGCTTTGGCGCGATGCCGGGCGCGACGTTTCTGCCCATGCAAATTCCCGTGCTGGTTGCGGGCTTTTTGGGCGGGCCGATTGTCGGGCTGTTGGCGGGCGTGCTTAGCCCTGCGGTGAGCTTTGGGTTCACTGCCGCGCTCGGTTTGGACGCGATGCCGGCGGGCTTTATGCTGCCGTACATGACCCTCGAGCTTGCCGGGTACGGCTTTATGGCGGGATTGCTGTGCAAAATTAATCCGAAAATGCCAATTTTTGTCAATCTCGTAATCGCGCAATTGTTCGGGCGTGCGGTTCGCGCTGTTGCAGTGTTAATCGCGGTTTACGTCATCGGGCTGAACAATCCCGCACCGACTGCGGTCGCTTCGATTTGGGAGGCTGTCGTCGCCGGACTGCCGGGCATTGTCCTGCAATGGGCGTTGATTCCGCTGATTGTTTACCGTGCGAAAGGTATGAAACAAAAACCTCTTGCATAACCCCGAGCGAGAGGATTTGCGAGCGAATTTTTCGTCAGACTGAAGGCGGGCGCAATGCGCTTTTCGCAGTAATGGTTTGTCCATTACAAGAAATTTTAACGAAGTATGGCGGAAAATCCGCCGCAAATCCGCCGTGAGCGGGTTATGCAAGAGGTTTTATGACCGACTTAGAAAAAGCGCGGGAAATGCTCCACAGTGGGCGTTACGGGAACTGCGTTCTCTACAGCCGCGAAATTATCCACACATCAAAAGCCCGCGGAATTATGCCCATGATGGAATTTTTGAGCGCGGGCCTCGACCTTAAAGGCTTTTCCGCCGCCGACACGGTTGCGGGGAAGGCTTTGGCGTTGCTTTTTGCACATGCGGGCATCACCGCCGTCTACGCCGACATCATGAGCACAGGCGCGGTCGGCGTCTTCAATTCGCACGGGATTCGGTGCGGGTACGGTAAGCTTGTCGAGACTATCAAGAACCGCTCAGGCGACGGGGTCTGCCCGATGGAGCAGGCGGTGGCGGGGATTGACGAGCCGGGGCGGGCGTTTGAGGTGTTGAGGGGAATTTTGAAGATGTGAAAAAATTTATGTAGGGACACCATATATGGTGTCCCTATAAAAAACCCCCGCTCTTGATGAGCGGGGGTTTTTGTGTTATGGGTTTGCTGTGGGTTTAGTCTTCGCCTTCCCATTCGTAGATTTCGAGAACGTCTACGTAGAAGTCGTTCAATGCCGCGCTGTTGCCTGATGTGAGTGCCTTGAACCGCAGGAGTGCGTCTAAGTCTTCAAAGCGGTTTTCGGTTAAGGTGAAGATAAACACAGCCTCGAATTCGCCGCCTGTAACGACTACGTCACCGCCTTCGGCTAAGATTCCCATTTGTGCATAACCACCGGTCTCGTTTTTGTGTGTCGATAAAGTTAACGAGGTCGCAGTGGCACTTCTGCCGCTGATGACAATCTTCAAGCGGTCGCCTGCTTTGAAATTGAACACGCTGTTGTCGATGTCAACGCCCATCCAGTTGCTGTATGTGCCTTTGTCTTCCGGTTTAACAAGGAGTGACTTTGTTTTCCCAGCGCCGGGGTTGTTGTCGGTGACTTCAAGCAACGAACCTGCGTTGATGAGTGAGTTTGTAGCGGGGTCAGCTCCTGTTATTGGCCCTACTGCTATGCTGTCGAGGTCGTCGTCTAAGTTGTAGATGCGATTCCAGTCGCCTGCGCCGGGGTCATCGGGGTCTATTACGACTGCAAGTCTCAAGGTCATCGCGGAAATTTGCACGAGAGCCACGTTTCTAAGGTTGCTTAAAGCGTACCCGCCTTGGTTATCAATGGTGACATAAATCGTGGTTGCGGTAACGCCGTTTTCGTCCACGAGAAGGTCTAAGGGTATGCCTTTTAAGTTTGCGAACGTATTACCCGAGCTACCTGCTGCGCCTTGTACAATCTTTTTGGCATCAATATTGGCTTGTGTCCAGAAAGCTAATTGGTTTACTTCGGTGGCAGGGCCGGACAAGTCTGTCCAAATGCTGATGTTTCGTGAGGAATTGCCGATGCTGGGTGTGAATCCGAAGTCTAAATAGATGTCATCAATTTCTTCGTTTTCAAAATCAAACTTACTTAAATCAAGACCGCTGAATGCGAGGATACCACCACCGTCGGAGTCTGCCGCCCACGTGTTATTTTTCTCAACAATCGCCACGTTCGGGAAGGTAACTCCGGTTTTCAAGGTCGGGAGGGCATCGGTCGCGTCATAATCCCAAAGTCCGCCTGTTGCGGGTGCGCCTGTTGACGTCCACGGGAACAGTACGTCTTTTGTTACGACGGGGTCGGGCAATTCGTCAAACTCCAACCAGACGTTCATGACGTTTAGCTCGCTCCAGCCGAGACCGTAGAAGCTTATGCCGAACATGCCGTAGCCGGTTGTGTTTTTATTATGCTCGCCTCCGGTCAGTTTTGAGATGTCAAAGGTCATGGTTCTTTCGGCTTGGTTCCAGGTACGCGCCGCTTCAAGCAGTGTAGTTTCTGTTTGGAGCCATCCTGCACTGTCGTTTGCCATTTGAACCTGCATTGAGCCGAATGTGGGTGCTGCCGAGCCGGTGCTGCCGATTTCCACGACTAATTTCGTAGCCGTTCTGAATTGTTGGAGGGTCATGTGTCCCCGGTCGGTTCTCCAACCTCTTTGACGGTGTCTTGAATCGCCTGTGTGGAAACCGGGCAACGGCAGGTATACTCTGTCTTCATCTTCGGGGTATTCCGGTATAACGATTGTTTCGTCTGTCAACTCAAAGGTAAGAATGTCAACATCTGCGCCCGGTGTCATGGCAGTGCTTACGACTAAACTACCTGTGTTTAAGAAGAACAGTTCGATTACGTTTTTGCCTTCTTCAAGATATACTAAGTTGTTTGCGGCTATGGTTGCGGGTAATGTTGAGACGTCTGTGAAGTCTGCTGTCGTGCCGCCATAGTTTCCGGGTACTGTAAATTCTGCCAAGATTTTTTGGTTCTTGGTGAGAACGGTGGGGTCATTGTCTGCGCCGTTATCGACGAAGTGCTTTTCGCCCTCGCTTCTCAGCAAGATTCTTTGAGCCGCACCCGTCGGGTTCACCGCGCCGAGCTTGACTTCATACATACCGGCTTCTTCAACATCGAGCTCGTAACGAACCCAGTTACCGTTGTATGTTTTGGTGATATGCCCGTCACTTTGTCCGCGCCCGCCTGCTCTGTTTGCAGGGCCGTGTGCGGGGTCGGTACGTTGGCCGCCTTCTTCACCGCTCATTGCCGCGTTGTCTTGTTCAGCTCCGCCGCTGGAATCGGATGCTCTCTTGGTGAACATTGTGTCGTAGCGGATATTGTCGTCGCCCCATGAGAAGTATTCGTCTTTGGGGTCGTTGGTCGGGCTCATCCAACCGATTAAGTCAACTGTGCTAATTTCATCAGCCTTGATTTCGTGGAGTTCAGTCCACGGGCAAGGAATGTCGCTGACTTTTGATAAGAATACTATTTCTGCCGCTACTAAGTCTGAAAGTGCTTTGTCTATTGCCGCTTGTGTGGATAATTTAATGCCGTGAACAAAGACTGCGCCGTCTAAGACTAACTGTAGAACAGCCTTTGAGCCTACTTCATACTGGCCTTCCCACTTGCCTTCGGTTGCATTTGCAAGCAGAGTGGTTACTCTGTCGATTGCAACGCCGAGGGCGGCCTTGTCGGTTTGCGGGTTGAGGTTGTAGTATGAGGCGTAGAGTGACATGTATGCTCTGTGGATGCCCGTTCCGCCACCGCCGCCTGATGCTTGAATAACACGCAATAATGTAATGTGCGCTGTTCCGATTGCTATGCCTGTTTCAAGTCCAAGTGAGTCAACGTTAGCTTGCAAAGCACCTATGTCGTCAGAGCCTGCTGCTTGGGCTACGCGTAATGTTGTTATATCCGCAGTACCAACACTTCCGTGACCGTTGTTTGTGACTCTGCCCGGGTTAAACAGGTTCAGGACATCGAAACAATCGTCGCATCCTCTCCAGTCACTGCCCTTGCATTGTTGGCCTGCCTTGTTTGTGCCTAAGCCTTCACAGCCGAGCCATTCAATGGCGGTTGTGGCTGCTTTTGCCGCATCAATCGCGTCTTGGAAATCGTCCCACGTATCATCGCTGATGTTGTTTTTCTCAACGTCTTCCATGTCAGCGATAATGCTTTCGAGGTCTGCGAGTGTTGCTTCTTTTCTGAGGGTTATGCTGTCGAGGAGGTCTTCGTCGCCATTGCGTCTTATAACATAGGTGTTGAATGTAAGGGTGTCGCCGTCAACCGAGAGGGTTGAGTATTGTTGGCGGCTTGCATAGCTGTTGCCGCGGCTTCCGGCATCAAGCGTCGGGTTGGGCATTGCCGGGGTTGGGTCATAACCTACGGGGTCAAACGCCGTCCAAGGCATCCACGGGATTATCGAGAAATACTTGAAGTCGGACGGTGAGCCTAAGGTTACATACTGTGTGCCTTTGGGTGCAATGTAAGTACCCGGGCTTGCTTGGAATAGGTTATTTTCGTCAACGTCTAATTTTGTGGGGGTTTGGTCGGCGATTTCACGCCAGCCAAGTCCTGCGCCGCCGATAGGCACTGTGGTCCAGCTTGACGGGGTCTTGGGGCCTGTGCCTTCCAAGAACTTAGAACGTGAGTAGGTGTGGTCGTGCCCGTTTACAACGAAGTCGATGTCATACGCGCTGATAAATGTCGCCCAGTTGCGTTGTCTTGCGGGCATGCTGCGTGCGTGTCCCGAACCGTTACCAAAGAGGTCAAAGTGAGATGTCATGATTCTCCATGTGGCGTCGGGGTGGGACGCGATTGCTTCGTCCATGAACGCTCTGTATTGCGGTAAGTTAATATCAGCGTTGTTGAGGTCAAAGCTTGAGTTGAGGGAGATGAATAAGGTATCGCCATAGCTGAAGTAATGATTACCGCCGCCGCGGATTTGGTTGCCGGGTGTTCCTACAGCTCGAGGTGTACCTAAAGTATCGCCGTTGTTTAACCATGTGTGATTAGGCCAGTTGAATACCATGGGCAAAAGCGAGAGGTCTTCTTCGTAAGGTCCCGTTGCGCCCGTTGCGTTTCTGCGTTGGTCTACTGTGTCATGGTTGCCGACTGTGGTGAAATACGGAATACTTCTGAGTTGTTTTACTGCGAAGAAGGTCTCGTATTCTGCAAAGTCGTTTGCGTAGCCGGTGTTGTCGCCCGCACTGAGGATAAAGCTTGCGTTGGGCTGTCTTTCAACGGCTCTGTTCATGGCGTCAATCCAGTAGTCGCGGTCGGTTGAGTTTGCGCCGACTTGCGGGTCTGCCACCATTATAAGTTCAAACTTGTTTCCTGTCGGGTCGTAAACCGTGAAGATGTCGGGCATGTTGAAGGTTGTGCCGTCGCCTACGCGGTATGCCCAGTCGCCGGGTGTAAGATTATCAACGACGACTTTATTTGTGCGGTATCCGTAAGCTTGGTTCATCTCGCCTACGCCCGCGGGTTCTGTGAATACGCGCAGTGCCGCCGAGGGTGTTTCCGGCCAGAATCTGCCGCCTACTAATTCTTCAGCGGGGAGTAATTCAAGCACGGAATCATCGCCATCGTGGTCTTCAATCGGTGTAAACCAACCGAAGTTCATTTCGGTCTCGTTCACGCCGGGCACCATGTTGACAAAACGTGCAAAGGTGGCCGGTTCGGCTACGTTAAGTCTTACGGTTCTGAAAAGTTCAAATTCTCTGTCTACATCAAGTGAGGACGTGCCCGAGTTTCTGGGTTGGCCGCCTCTTTGTCTGATGGGTTCATGAGTGGCGTCGTTATTGGTGGTGAGAATCATGTAGATTTTTGTTGCGTAGGTGTCTGTTACCGAGTCATAGAGGAGTTCTTGCGGGAGAGTAATTTCACCGCCGGTTGCGGTTGTCGCCAGTCCGCCTGATGATGCGGTTTTCCCTGCCTCCAAATTTGCGGGAGTTGCAAACGCAAATCTCTCTACTTCGGCTTCATCGCCGGATAAATCGGTCCATGCGACTATACGTCTGCCGCTGTTATGGGCTTTTGTATAGTTAACGACTAAAGTACCGCCGCTTGTGGGGAGGTTGTCGGGGTCAAATCTGAGGTCGGACAACACGAGTACGTTGTCGATATAATCGCCGACAATATCCGTTCCGGCTTCACCCGCGGGGGTGTCGTCGGTAAAGCTTACGCTTGCATCGGGAGGGTTGACTGTCCACGAAAGCCCGCCGGAGTCGGAGGGTTTGCAACCGGGGTCGGTGCAGTTTTCGGGGCAGATTGCGGTGATTACGATTCCGGTTACTACTATCGGGTCTGCCGAGCCGTCGTTACCAAAGCTGATTCTTGAATTATCAGCGTTAGACATAGCCACATAATCTTCAAACACGGCTTCAAACGAAGCGGAAAACTCCCCGGTGGTCGCATCGCGCTGACCGAAAGCCAAGCCGTTGGAAGTCGCGGGTCTCAGTGTGCCGTCAAGGGCTGTGCCCATGCCGCGAGGAGTGCCCGCTGAGGGGTTGGCGCCGTCATCCAACCGCAAACGCCCGTTGCCGGCGCCGGCGGAAAACACGCCTGTGTAATCAATTTTGTATGTGTGGTTGGCTTTTCCTACTTCAAGGAATTCTTTTAAGTAGAAAAGCACACCTTGGCTTGTGCCGCCCCTCGGTCCGATTGTCAAGGTTATGGGGTCGGTTGTATTGTCTACAACGATGTCCATATCCGCATTACCATTCCTGCCGATAATGCCGCCGGGGCCGGTTCTGTTGCTGTTGGTGTTTAAGCCCGATATGCTACTGAGTGTCGGGTCGTTTTGCATGTCGTAGATGACATTCATAGTAGGCTCGGGTTTGCAACATTCTTCGCCCTCGGGGCAGAGAGAGAAAATTTCTATGTCGGTGAAAAGAATGTCTGTGCCGTTAGTGGATGCACTAAGGCTCATCGCCCTAAAGTCTCCGGCGGGGCGATTTTGCATAACATCGGTAAACGGTAAAACTATTGAATGTTCAAATGCTCCGTCAACAGCCGCTGTACCATTGTTTATATTGCTACCACTGTTTGCGTTAGTCAGTGTTCCGTCTTCCATGCGGATTCTCGGTATGTCTGTGAGGTTATTGCTGAACGTACCGGAATATACCACTTCAAAATCGTGGTCTGCATCAACAGCGGCCTCGGCAAGTGCCTGCATTTTAACACGCACCGTTTGCCCTGCGCCGTTACGTCCGTTCATTGCTATAGTCGCATCCGGTGCGGCGGTAACTATGACCGTGCCTGTATTATGGCTACTTAACCAATTATGGTCGGGCAAGTTGTCAGTACCCGACGCCGCCACTAAAGTAGTGTCGTCACGCATGCTGTATATGCGGGTTGCGTAGCGTTCTGCGGGTTCGTCGGGTTCGTCCGGTTCTGCTGTGCAAGCATCGCATACGCCGCAGTCTTCGAGTTCAAAGATTTCAAGGTCTGAAATGATGAGGGTTGTTGAGTTTGCCGCCCATGAGCGGGCCGTAATTCTCACTCTGCCGTCATTGCCGGAAAGTGCAGTACCTTGTATCCAGTCGTGGGTTTGTTTTACAGGCGTTTCTGTCAAAATAGCATCAGAAGACGCAACGTCTGTGTTGTTGAAAGACATACGGATAGTGGGGTCTGTTTCTATAGGGCCGTCTGTCCCTTCTTCCACAGAAGCCATAAACTCAATCCGATATGCAGTATTGGCTTTCGGTTCAAATCCGCCTGTCAAGCCAACAGCAATATTAATTTGCTCGGCTTGTGCAGTTGGACGAGTGGGAGTGAAATGGATTTCACCGTCCACTACAGTCAAGTACGAATTAGGCGTACTTGAATTTCTGATGATACCCACGCCGCCGTGGTCGTCCAAGTTTTCGACGTTTTCTCCGTCTAAAACGTCAGTCAATATCGGTTTCCATACCGACACGGGTACAGGGGCTTCGCACGGGTCTCCCGCCGCATACACAAGCGACGGCATTGTGAGCATACCGGCAACCATCGCCAGTGTCACAAAGAGCGAAACAAGTCTGCGCGTTTTTACTGGTTTCATAAGTAATCTTTCCTCCAAAATAAGTTTTAATAAGTCTCCATGAGTATGTAACTTAAATTGTACCATGTAATGTAAAGAAATGCAATAGTTTGTGTGTGGTATGTGTAAATTTTGTGTAAGCTTACAATATTTGGGGGATTTATTTGGGCAGGTTGTACAAGGGTTGGGGTGGGTGGGTGTTTATATAAGGTGCAATGCCCATTGTAACCAAATTGTAACTTTTCCCCCACGATTTCGAGGAGCGTGTAAAAAAATTACAGAAAATATGTAAGATTTGTGACATATTGCCGTGAAACTGCCGAAAACATTGTGCATTTTGCCAATTGCAATTGCGGACAAAAGTCTGTATAATAGATAGTAGTGCGGTGAAATCACCGTATACTTAAAATTAAAAATTTATTTTTGGAGGAAAAAAATAATGAAGAAACTCTTTGCAATGTTAGTAGCTTGCGCTATGCTCGCGGCTTTCGCTGTTACGGCGAGCGCGTTCACTATTGACCTTTCGACATTTCCGAACGGCGACGAAACCTACATCACCGACGCGGGTTCACCCGACGTTACCCTCGACGGCACAAAACTCTTTATCACAAACAGAGTAAACTCATGGGACGCAATGGACGTAAACCTTGACTGGCTCGACCCCGGCGATTACACCATCACAGCTACAATGGAAGCTGAAGGCGAACAAAAGTTCAGAATCACCTGCCACACAGGCGCATGGCTTGCAGAAGTTGACGAAACCGGCGGCGCAACCCTCTCGGTAGACTTCACTGTAAACGCTGACAAATCGGTTGACACCAAGAAAACCGACGGCGCGGCTCACACCATTAAAGAAGACTCTTACGGCCCTGCTCGTATGCGCGTTGACACCGAAAGCAGAACAGATTACTACATCGTAAAAGTAGAAATCACAGGCGGTAACTTAGACGCGGCAGTAGCTACTGAACCTGTAGCTGCTGAAGAACCGGTAGCTGAAACACCCGTTGAATCCGCTGTTGAAACTCCCACCGAAACTGTTGCTGAAGCTCCTGTAACCACAACAGCAGCTCCCGTTGCCGGCAACACAGCGGCAGCAAGCGACGACACCAAACAAGTTGATTCCGGTGTTGCAAGCGTAGCAATCGCAACCGGCTTGGCGTTAGTAGCGGCTGGCGGCGTTGTTCTCGGTAAAAAAAGGAAATAACCTAAACCTTTTTATAAATCCTCTTAGAAGGCCCTCGTGAAAGCGGGGGTCTTCGCCCTTTGGGCATCTCTAAAAACCCATGCCGCACCATCGCGGCACATATTTATTCGCCATTTCACCCAAAAATACTCGTCAATGCACAAATGCATTGTGTAGCTTCAGCTACGGCGTTTCTTTGTGCAAAATGACAAACAAATCTGCACCACGCTGATACGACATGGGTTTTTAGAGATGCCCATTTGGAAAATTTCGACTATTGCAATTTTTTTGGTTAAAGGTATTGTAATTTGGTGAGAAAACTTGTATAATAGGGTTAGTGGGGTTTTTGGGGGGTAAAAAATGAGCAAATTTGAAATCACCTTTCTCGGCACAAACGGCTCCTGCGCCTACAACAACGGCGCACGTACCGTTTACGGCACAAACACCCTCTGCGTAGCGGTTGACGTAGGGGGGCAGAGCCTTGTGTTCGACGCGGGGACGGGCATTGCGGGGTTTTGCAGTTCGCCAACCGCGCCGTGCAACCGCCAAACCCTCCACCTATTCCTCTCCCACTACCACGCCGACCACGTCTGCGGCTTGCTGTTCTTCTCACAATTGTTCAATGGCGACAAAACCGTTAACATATACGGCGGCGAGACTTGCGATAAAGCCAATTGCCGCTCCGCCCTCGCCGCCTTCCTCTCCCCCCCGCTCCACCCCGTCGGGCTTGAAAGTTTCAAGGCGGCGTTGAATTTCCACGACATAAAAGCGGGCCAAGTGCTGAACTTGCCAAACGAAATTGTCGTGCGAACCCTGCCCCTCTCACACCCGGGCGGCTCGGTGGGCTACCGCGTAGAACACGGCGGCAAAGCCTTCTGCTACTGCACCGACATCGAACTTGCACTACATAAAAATGATGAAGACTTGCGTAAATTTCTGCACGGTGCAGACTTGCTTGTACTCGATACTTTTTTTGACGACGACGAGAAAATTTTCCCCGGGTGGGGTCACTCAAGTTGGCGGGAAAACGCCGAGTGGGCGGCGAAAACGGGCGCGAAACAACTCGCGCTGTTCCACTACGGGTACGCCCTCACCGACGCCGACATCGACCTCATGTTGCAGAAAAGCCGCGAAATCTTCCCGCAGACCTTTGCATCAAAGGACGGAATGAAAGTCTTGCTGTAGACGACCCCCAAAATAACCAAAACACCCCCCACGGTTACTATATTTTTGCAGAGAATCGTGGTATACTATATTAATCTATAGCCTATCGGTAGGTAATGAAAGTGGGAAAGAGAAGTAAATTACTTATAATACTCGCTCTGTGCGCCGTTTTAGCCCTGACGGCGAGCTTTCTGTTGCCGCGTGCAATAAAGCCGGAGGCGACCCGCGTTGCCATGACGTCGGGCGATGCCGAGGCGGTCATGACTACGCAGGTGGGCGTACTCGACGGGATTTGGGACCCCCGCAGATACTCCGACGAGTTGTACTACCCGCTCGGCCTTGCAATTTCGGACACAGGCTTAATCGTCGCGGACTCAATGTGCGACAGGATTGTCGTGTTGGACGGCGACAAAAATATCCGCATAGGCAGGCCCGGGCAGTACGGCCTTTCCTACTACGATTCGGGCGCGCTGATTGACGGCTACCGCGAAGACGCGCTGTTCCGCAAACCCTCCGACGTCGCAGTCGCCGCGAACGGAGACGTGATTATTTGCGACACCGGTAACAACGTAATCCGCAGTATGAACGAGGAGCGGGTGCTTACAATTGCAGGAACCGGCCAAAGCGGCTACAGCAACGGCAAAGAGGGCGAAGTGCGCTTTGATGCGCCGCGCTCGGTCGCAATCGGCGCAGACGGCGACATTTACGTGGCAGACACCATGAACCACTGCATACGCCGCATTGACACCGACGGCAACGTGACTTTATTCGCAGGTACACCCGAACAACGCGGCTACGCAGACGGCGCGGTTACACAGGCGCAGTTCCACGAGCCGTCGGGGCTTGCAATCTCGGCAACAGGCGAAATATACGTTGCCGATTCGGGCAATCACAGCATACGCAAAATCGCGAACGGCGTTGTCAGCACAGTTGCGGGCGCACCGGGCGAGCTGAACCGCGTTTCGGGCTACCCCGAGGGCGGTTACGCAGACGGCTTTAACGCCGATGCCCGCTTTAATTTCCCACGAGCAATTGCACTCACGGAAGACGGCAAAATTTTCGTAGCCGACAGCATGAACCACATAATCAGACTTATCGACGGCGAGACCACCCGCACATTAGCGGGAAACGGCACGGCAGACCGTTTCTACTTCTCAGCCGAAAATCTCAAGCTCACCCGCCCCGAAGGCCTTGCCACAGACGGCGAGACCCTTTACATATCCGATTCGGTCAATAATCGCGTGATTGCCCTGCCGCTCACCGAGCGCATTATGCGCGGGCGGCCGTCGCGGGAGGTCATGCTTGAAACGACCGGTATCACCATCAATTCTAAATACGCCTACAACAGCGACATACGCATTTTCATAGGCTCCGAGCGGGTTGACATGGGCAGGGTTCACCCTTGGAACACCCACGAGCAGATTTATATTCCGATACGGCCGCTGTTTGAAACTTTAGGCGCGACCGTCCACTTAGACGACGAGACCGCAGTGCTGACGATTTCAATCGGCGGGCAAGATACGGTACTAAACCTTGACAAGGATTATTTTATACTCAAAGGAATCGCGGTGACTACCACCGAAGAAATAACAAGGCTGTTCCCGTATATTTTCGAGTGGTTCCCGGAGTTCAGCCTAATCGCGCTGCATGTTCCGGAAGATTTGCAGTGGTAATCGGGGTTTGCAGGGATTGGTGCTTGATAGGTAGAGCACGGGTGGCAGGGGGTGTGGGGGTCTATGTCTGCGCCACCGTAAAGGTCTGCATGCCCGCGTTCTACGCTTGATAAAGTCTAACCTTCTCGAGCCGAACCGTTATCAGATAGCACGTGCCTATTTGCGAGAGCAGACTATTCAAATAGATAAGACCTATTAAGTCGTGAACTTGTAAGGTCGCAATCGAGAAAGTGGAGTCTGAACAGCCTGTGTGGCGGGCTGGCAGACCTTTACGGTGGCGCAGACATAGACCCCCACACCCCCTGCCACCCCCACAACCGCCGAGAACCTACGAACGTAGGGGCGGGCATTGCCCGCCCGCATATCCCGCATATCTACCCCACTCAAGTCCATGAAACATAAATCCAATCCCCCAAATGTAGGGGCGCGCATTGCGCGTCCGAAGACTTACAGTAGATTTCAAGGGAAAAGTTTGAAAATTTAATGAAAGGCGTGTCCCATGCCGCAAAATGACAACGAGATTTTTGCGAGTATTGGCGGCATGGTACTGAAAAATATGCACAATAGGTTAAAAGTAATCATACCATTTCTGCTACTGATTCCGTTTGCACTGAGCCAGTTCTTCGGCTTGTCACGCGGGTTGGACAACATTGTCCGCGATAACCTGCTGACCTCGGCGCGTGAACCGTCCGACAAGGTCATCATCATCGGCATGGACGAGGCGAGTATAAACGACATCGGCACTTGGCCGTGGACCCGTAATTACATGGCAGACGCGATTAACATACTGACCGAGGCGGGCGCGGCGGTCATATGCGCGAATATACTTTACGACCTGCCGAGTATCGAAGAATACGACGAAATGCTGATTGACGCCGCACGCAATACCGACCGGCTCGTGCTGGGCGCAATGGGCGAGTTTGCCGATATGCAGTATTCAACCGAATTGAGTATCGAGAATTACATAATGCCGTTCGAGGGGCTTGAAGACGCCGTCGCGGTCGGCTTTCTCAACGCAGAACCCGATAGGGACGGGGTCATGCGGTACGCGCTGACCTCCCTGCGTTACGGCGACATCAAGGTCTACTCGCTTGCTTACGAGGCCTACAGTGTCTACTGCAGTGCCATGGGGATAGCGCGGGGGGCGATTCCGCTCGACAATTCGGGGCAGTTCCCGATTAATTACGCCGTGCCTTCGGGCGGGTTCAATGCGTTGTCATTCCGCTCGCTAATCAACGATGAATTAGACCCTGCAATGTTCAAAGACAAGATTGTGCTGATTGGGCCGTATGCAAGGGGCATCGAGAGCGGGAATTACGCAATACCGCTCGGCGGGCGGGCGCAGGCCTACGGCGTTGAGATTAACGCGAATATTATCAACAACATGCTCGAGGGCAGTTTCAAGCGGGATGCCGCGTGGTGGGTCAATCTGCTTGTAATGACGGTGATTGCGGCAATTGCGGCGGTGTTTATGCACAGGTTGAAAACCTTGTGGGCGGGCGTGCTGACAATCGGGCTGATTTTCGCACAGCTTGCAGTGACGATGTTGCTGTACCTGCAATTCGATGTAATTCTAAAATCGGGCGACGTTATACTGCTGTTGATTTTCTGTTGGATTGCGAATATAATCCTCGGGATTTTAACGGCGCAATACGAGAAACGGCACATACAGGGGATTTTCGGGCGGTTCGTCTCGCCGGACGTGGTGAAGGAATTAGTCACAGGCAGCGTGGACATTCAGCTCGGCGGCAGTGTCAAAGAAATCACTGTGCTGTTCGTGGACATCAGAGGATTCACGGCTTTTTCCGAGGCGAATCCGCCCGAAAAGGTCGTCAACATGGTCAATCGGTATCTGGGTTTAACCAGCCGTTCGATACAAGAAAACGGCGGGACGATTGACAAGTACATAGGCGACGCGACAATGGCGGTCTTCAACGCCCCGAACGAACTGCCGAATCACGCGCTTTGCGCCGTCAAGGCGGCGTGGGCGATGAAACTTGGTTCGGAACCGCTACGTGAGGAGATTCTGCGGGATTACGGCGTGGATTTGCAGTTTGGAGTAGGGGTAAACACAGGGCAGGCGGTAGTCGGGAACATGGGTTCGGACTTCCGCATGGACTACACCGCAATCGGCGACACGGTGAACACGGCGGCACGGCTCGAAGCCAACTCCGGCAAGGGGCAGATACTTATATCCGACGCGACTTATCAGTTAGTCAAGGACGATATAGAGTGTACCGACTTGGGCGTGCTGATGGTGAAAAATAAGAAGACCGGGATACAGATTTACGGTTTGGATAATGTGTTAAGTTAAATTTAAGGGTTTAAGTTAAGGTGAAAATCATGAAAAGACGATTGTTCTTGTTGTTAATAATTGTCATGACCTTTGCAATTCCGCTTGCCTTGTCCGACCTCGCGTTTGCGAACGCGGGTACGGAAGAAGGGCCGCGGGTTACGTCGGTCAAGGGCGATGCTGTCGTTTATATGAGCGGCGGCTATAGGCCCGTGTCGATTTACCGCGGCATGATTTTCCACGCGGGTGACGTTATACTCACAGGCGAGGATAGCTCGGTCGCCTTGACCTATCACGGCAAGGACATAACAGTCGGCGAGCTGACGACCTTGTCAATCGACTCGGTTTGGAGCAGGTACAACCGCGACGATAGCTCGATTAGCCTTATTGAGGGCATGGTGAAGAACCGCGTTAAGGTCGAAGTCGGTGCAAATTCGCGCAATGTAATCCGCGCCTCGAATACCATTGCAGGGGTGCGCGGTACAGAGTATATCTTGATTTACAGCCGCATGGGGTTGCCCGATTATGGCGATGAGAACCCGTATGTGCGGATTAAAGTTATAGACGGCACGGTACGATTCGACTTGGAAGTCGAGAACGACGACGGCGAGGTTCGCACACAGACCTTCCTAATCGGGGCAGACGGCTTTACGCTCATTTCGGAAGATATTGACGGTACACAGAACGTCATAGATTCGGCGATGTTTGAGGGGCTTGTAATCCCGCTTGACCAGATTGACACGGCGATTCTTGAAGAACTTCGCGATAACCCCGACATAGCCGAGCAAAACCCCGACTTGATTGACAGTATCAACGAAGAATTAGATAGGCGCGGAACAGGCGGCGACGATGAGGAGCGTGAGGAACGCCCCGAACCCGAAGTCATTTACCCGTCGGACGAAGAAGGTGAAGACCCGCAAACGCCGACTGAACCTACTGAACCTGAACCTGAGCCTGAACCCGAACCTGAACCTGAACCCGAACCCGAACCTGAACCCGAGCCTGAACCGGAGCCGATTCCCGAACCTGAACCAATTCCCGAACCCGAACCGGAGCCGATTCCCGAACCCGAACCCGAACCGGAGCCTACTCCCGAACCCGAACCGATTCCCGAACCGGAGCCGATTCCCGACCCGATTCCCGACCCCGACCCCGTACCCCCCCCCGACCCCACTCCACCC
>WRMK01000022.1 GCA_009777155.1 Oscillospiraceae bacterium | reverse complement strand
GCGGTTGGGGGGGCAAGTCGGGCATTTCGGGTAATTCCGATATGTCGGGTAAGTCGGGCAATGGCGGCAATCCCGCCAATTCCGATAAGCCCGACACAGCGGGAACTCTTTTCGGGGCGGTTGTTCTCGTAGTAGTAGCACGCGTGGTTGTTGCACGCGGCGTGACTGCCCGCGGTGTAACTGCTTTGGGCGTTACGGGCGCAGATGCAGCGGCAACTGCCGCAGGTTCTTCTGCAAGATTCTGCAAGGCGTTCAACGCCCGTTTCTTCTGCTTATTCTGCATATCTTCCCACTGTAGCAGTGTCTTGATATTATTGAAACGGCGGATTTTCGGTTCTGTCGAAAGATACCCGCAATCCCAAAAATCCATGATGAAATCGTACCCGCTGTCTTTGCTGATGATATAAAACTCGGCCTCGGGGTCTTTGTGTATCCGAAAACCTAAGTAACAACTCAGCTGAAAATCCAGCGCGTTTTTGCCGCCGCGTTTGATTCTGTAGTAGCTCAATTTCGATTTGCAGAACATCAGCTTATGCAGGATGTCGAACGAAATCGAGTCGGCGTTGTTGCTGTAGAAAATGACTACCTCGTCCATATCGGTAAGGTGGTCAACGCCGTTCATGCCCTCGGAGTGGACGTTTTCAAAGTCGATTAAGAATACTCTCATAGTTTTACGTTCCTTTATTTTTTATTGTTGTTTGAAAATTTTAATGTAGGGAACGGTTCATAACCGTTCCGCAAAATCGCTCGACTTTATAAACGGAACGGTTATGAACCGTTCCCTACAAAACACCGCGCCATGTTTCGGGGTCGGTTGGCGGTTGTGGGGTTTTCGGCGTTCCGGTGGGGGTGCGGACGCGCAATGCGCGCCCCTACAAAACACCGCGCCATGTTTGCGGGAATTATCGTGCGAATATCGCGGTTGTTTTTTATGCGGACGACCGGGGGCGGTCGTCCCTACGTTTATGTTGTGCTGATTTGCGGGCGAACACAGTTCGCCCGTTTGTGAAAAGTGTGATTGTTTTTATGCGGACGCGCCCATTAGGAAATCGCCCCTACATTTCAACCAATTGTCCATTGTCCATTATCAATTGTCAATTATCCGTCGTGCACAGTCCGATTCTCCGCAATACAACTCCGCAGAACCCGAATCCGTGTGCGGTCGCCGCCTGTTTCAATCAGGACGGTGTCGTCCTTTATGCTCAATACCCGCCCGATTATGCCGCCGGAAGTCACGACCTCGTCGGCGATTTGCAGATTATCGCGCATTTCCTTTTCAAGTTTAGAACGCTTCTTTTGCGGCCGTATCATAAGGAAATACAGCACCAAAATCATCGGCACAAACAGCATTAACGACGACAAAATCGAAGCACCGGGCGGCGGCGCATCGGAAGTCGGCGTGAGAATTAGGGACGAGTAAAGTATTATGTTCATGTGGGGGTTGTCCTTTCTGAATAGGCTAAAGGCAGGTTGAAAACTGCGGTTTGCGGGCGAACACAGTTCGCCCCTACAATGTGTCCTATTAATAACGTCTGCATAATCTACATGAAAAATTATTAACTACCGAAAAATCTTTTTCAATGTAGGGGCGAACCGGGTTCGCCCGTGGTTCCGGTGAAAAACAAAACCACGCTATTCCATTGTACTATATTAAATATAGAATTTCAATAGTTTATAAAACATTTTGGTAAATTAGCACGAAATTTCAGTATTACCGTATCACAAAACTGTCAAAATTTAACTCGGCGAAGGTTTTCAGGGCGTCGGCGGTCTCGGCATCGGACAATCCCGCTGTTACCAAGCCGGGGATAATTGCAAAGTCTTGTTGCAGTAAAATCTCGGCTTGCCTGTAGAGTAGGGCAATCGCGGCGGCGGTGTCGGGCGGGAGGATAACCGTGCTGTTCTCGCCTGTAATCAGCTCCGCGCCGTAGTCGTCCTTGTTGTAGACTAAGAGTAGGGAAGTATCCCGCAAATCTTTCCTGCCCCGCAGAATTTCCGCGGTATCGCTGTAACCGCTGTGGCTCTCGACGACATCTTTCAGGTTCATCTCAATCGACAACCGCGCCGCGCCCTTATTCCCATACACAGCATCCCACAAGCCCACCAAACCCGCATAACGGCTGACCGGGTTAGTATACTCGTCTGCAATTATGCTGAAGTCAATCCCGCGAAAATGGGGGAAAATTAGATTTGCAAGAACGATTTCGGTGAAGCCCGCTTCAGCCAATTCGCCGACTAAGAATGAGTTGTAATCCCGCGTACCTTGCAGGAACGGATTCGCCCACGGCCTGCCGCCGTCCTCACGCCGCGCATCAAGCCAACCCGCGTAAGCCACATCGGGGATTGCACTCCCCAAATGGTCGGCGGCGGTGTTAATTTTCGCAATCGGCATTACTCCCGTTCCCTCAAAAGCCGCGTATATTTGAGTTGCGGAAAGCGAGTTCTCGCGGATTATATCGGTGTTCGCAAGCGGCGGGTAACTGCTCGCATAGGCAAGATTTCCCGTAGCATCTTTCATTTCAAGGATTACCGCGTTAAAGCCATTCTCGCGAATCTGCCGAATATAAGCGGCAAGCGAAGTCTGATTATCCAACACAGATGACGGCGCGAATATGGCGTTATAGCTTGAAAAGTCCGACACCGAATCGTCAATCGGCAGGTTATCGGTCGGTCGGGCGACAATCTCCGCGCTATTGTCGGGCGCAGGGACATCGTTACCGGTAGGGGCGGCATACAAATCGCCGTCACCGTCGCCATTGGGATTTATAGGTTTTTCACCAAAGAAAAAGTTAATCAGCGGCCGCCCCGCCGCGAACCCCACAAAGCACAACCCCCCCACAACAAGTAACATAGCCATCACTTCAAGAACCTTCCGAGCGGTGCTTTTGCGCCGCCGATAAAGGCTCTTCGAGCGTTTGACTTTTCTCTTTTTGTAACTACTCATAACGTACCTCAATCAATAGGGAATAAGGAATAATGAATAAGGAATAATTGTGGTGTCGCTCCGCGACGATTATCCAACTGAATAATTTATAACTCGTATACGATTCTTTCACGATTGCAAATGTTTCAAGCCGCCGTCCGTGGCTTCACGCCTATTAAGGTCTAAAACCGTCGCCAACGGCGACACCCCAATTATTCATTATTCCTTATTCACTATTCATTACCTTGTAGCGTAGCCCACAAACGCATACAACGCCAACGAGATTATCCCCACATAAACCAACGTAATCGGCAGCCCGCGAAACGCCGCCGGCACTAACTTGCTGTTAAGCCGCGGGTATGCAATGTAGAGCAAGTACCCCGCCGCCAAAAACCCTATGCCTGTCCCGAATCCGAAGCCGATAAAGCGGCTTAACTCCCCGCCGTGTTGCTCGTAAAACGAAATCAAAAATAACCCGCCCAAAACCGAGCAATTAAACACCGAAAGATGCACATAAGTCGTAATCTTCCGAAATAAATTCGGGAAGAACCGCCAAACCAAAACAAGGCTGAGTATATAAATAACGCTTATTACAAGTATATATAAAAGCGGCATAAGTATACCGAAATACGCCCACTCGGACAAATAAAGGCTCAAAACCCACGCAACCACCGAAGCAAGCGTGGTCACATAGGTGATGACGACCGCAAACCCGATAACCTGCTCCTTACGCCGAGACGCATAAATTAAAATGTTCGCGCCGATTGCCCGCTCAAAAATGGCGTTCTGTAATAGTATTGCCAAAAGTGCGGCGGTTAAAAACGATGATAGCATAAATTCACTCCGTTCAATGTCAATGAATAGTTAATAAGGAATAATGAATAATTGGGGTGTCGCCGTTGGCGACCGTTTTCCGATTGAATAGTTTATAACTCGATTACGATTCTTTCACGATTGCAAATGTTTCAAGCCGCCGTCCGTGGATTCACGCCTATTAAGGTCTAAAACCGTCGCCAACGGCGACACCACAATTATTCCTTATTCATTGTTCCCTATTCATTAATCGCGCTTTGCGCGATTATATATCCCCCGACACACCCCCGCCAGTATCCCCACGACTATAAACCCACCGAAGGTAGTCTCGAGGGCGGGTACGAGGAATCCTACCTCGATGTCTATGCGCCCGATTCGTGCGTTGACGAATATATCGCGAATAATCCCCGTCAGCATACACGCCCCGACAAATCCCACAATGTACCCCAAAACGTCCCTGAGCATCTGGAAATACGGCAGGTGAAACAGGCGGGTCTCGGTTTTCGACAGGATTACGTGGTTCACGACCAATAGCGGCAGATAAATCCCCACCCCGACCATTATCTCCTCGCCCATAATGTTACGGCAAATCAGATAGGCGGGTACGTATAACGCCGCAGAGACTATTGCGTACAGAATTATACGCACAGTATAAACCAATCGGCGCGGGACAATTCTGCATATCGCAACCGAAAAGAAGGTAATCAGCGAGAAGACGAGCGAAATCGCCGCCGCGCTGTAGAAGTCTTTCGCGCCGGCAATCACCGGCCCGATAAGCAGCCCGCTCATCAAGACTATGTTTTGCCGAAAGAGCCCGTCGGATGGGCGGCCTTTAATTGGTTTGCTCATATTTTCAGTGCCATGCCGCCTAAAATCGCGCAATGTGCAAGGTTGTGTTGCGGCATGGGTTGGGCCTTTCTGTAGTTTAGGAGGGTTGGCGTGCGTGGGGTTTTGCGTAGGGACGACCGCCCCGGTCGTCCGTAATTAACGCCGCGTTTGCCGTATTTTCTGTTGTTGAAAAATATATTGTAGGGAACGGTTCGTAACCGTTCCGTTTTATAAGGTCGAGCGATTTTTCGGAACGGTTATGAACCGTTCCGTCCTATAAATCGCCGAAACATACGGAACGGTTATGAACCGTTCCCTACATAACACCGCGCCGCGTTTCCGCGTTCGCCCGAATTTCGCGGCATCATTCGGACACGATATATCGTGTCCCTACAATTGTCCATTGTCAATTGTCAATTATCAATTGTTCGTCAAGTTCCGCCTCAAACTCCGCGCAATCCGCCGCAATCTCCTCAAAGTCGGTAATCTTCATCTCGGCCGTGTTCTCGACCTCGACCTCGTCCTCTTCGGCGGGCTCGGCGGTAATGCTCTCCATTGCAATCATCGGCACGGGCGAGGTCTCGGCGGGTTTGGCGAGCAAAATATCGAACGGCTTTTTCATGCTCTCAAACAACGCCGCGAACGCCGCGAGAAAAAACGGCGGGGTTTTCGGGGGGGTTGTTGACGTACCGGAAACTCCCCCCGAGCTTGTATTAATCGGCGGCGGGAGATTTTGGCGCGGTCTTTTTAGTTTATTCAGCAAGCTTCTTGTTATTTCAATCACAAACGCCAAAACATTCCGCTTTTTTCGCCTAACTTTTATAATCTTATTGTCAATTGGCGGCATATCATAATTTGAGGGTTCAATTTCGATTTCCTGTGTGTCGAAAAGATTCGGAGTATTGCCTTTCTTGGCGTCCTCGCTGAACCGTTCGTAAGCGGTAAGTTTCTCGTTGAGATAGTCGGCAATTTTATAGACAAAATCGCGATTTTTCGCGGCGATAATGTCCATGCGGCAGGAAAAAGTATTGGACGCAAGTATCGCGAATATAAACCAGCCCTCGACTTTGCCGCGCATAAGCCCGTCGTTTGCCCCCCGAAAAATAATCGTGAAGACACCGAGCAAAATCCCGTAGTAAAGCCTGCCGAATATGGTTTTGGGGACAGTCTGCGGGTCGTTCGCCAAGAAAATCAGTGCGAAAAACAAGTACCCGCCGAAAATTTCTCTGCCCAATCCGCCGATTATATCGTCATAAATTGGGAACAATAATCTGAAAATAGTTATAACCGAAAGGCATGCAATTGTCACCACAGGCGAAATCGAACGCCGAAACAGCAGGCATACTGCCGAGACTAAAATTATCAACACATGAGTAGTCCCAATCGGGCCGACAAAGTTGCCGATGAGAAAGTCCACGGGCGCAATCGGCGGGAAACTGCCCATTCTAAGCAACAGAAACTCGATACTATCGGCGCGGGTGAACAGGCTCTCGGCCCAGAGCGGGAACAGCGACTGTGTCTCCCCAACCGCAGGAAACGCCAGCACCCGCCCGGGGTAGCAGATAATCAGAAAGGCGAACGCCACAGCTGTTGGATTGAAAATATAGTTGTCCTTGCCGCCGAAAATATGCTTGACGCCGATTGCAAGCGATGAGCCGAAGACGATAAACGAGTACGGCAACACAGCGGGCGACATCAGCGCGAGACACAAGCCGGTTGAAATTGTCGATAAATCGGCGAAGGTATACCCTTTTTTCGACAGCCGACAGCAAAGCCAGTCCACAATTACAGCAGACATAACCGCAAACGCCGCCAAGCCGAGGGCACGCGTACCGCTTTTCAGCACCGCCATACCGAGCAGCACCAAAAGGCAGAGCAATTGGTCGGCGTAGATATGCCGCGGCTTGCGCTCGAACAGCGCGGTCTTGCGGGATTCAGATTCGGGGATATTGTTCATTTGGTAGTCCTTAATATTATATCTACATGATGTAGGGGCGGGCATTGCCCGCCCGTGAAAAGGGCGTGCCCGTGTGGATTTGCGGGCATTGCCCGCGTGGATTTGCGGACGCGCAATGCGCGCCCCTACAGGAAAAACCTAATAATTTTCATGAAATTCGTAGATATGAACGGCGAAAAATCTATAGAAAGGCGGCATGGAGGAGAAAGATGCAGATAGATATTTTATCATCGAATACATTAAAATTAACACTCAGTCGGCTTGACATGTTTGACCTTGACATCAAGTACGAGAGCTTGTCGGGGAAGAACCCCGAGACCAAGCGGCTTCTCGCCCATGTGTTGAAGAAAATCCGCTTAGACCAGTTAGACAAAACCGACCATAGGAATCAGAAGCTCGGCTTCGATTTCACATGTGAGCGGATTTTTGTCGAGGCATTCCCGCGGCCGGACGGCGGCTGTATGCTGTACGTCTCCAGCCTTGAAGCCGAGGGCGGTAATGGCAAAAAGAAACAACGGGTTACACGCGAAAATGAAACCGGCTACAACCCCATAAGTTTCACCGAAACGGTAACACCAAAACGCGAACCGCAAAAGAACGCAGTAATCTTTGAAACAGAGTGCCTGACCTCACTCGGCGGGGTCTGCCGCGGCTTGGCAAAACAGCGGGAGTGGAATCGTCTAAACGTAGACACCGCGCTCTACAAGGGCATAAACAATTCCAAATATCGCCTTATAATAAGGAGCGAGAACAGCAAGCACCCGCTAATCGCGGGCATAATCCGCGAATACGGCGAAATCCTACGCGGCGAACGCGAGTTGTATCATACTAAGGAGTATTTTAATGAGGTGATAGAGGAGGAGGCGGCGGAAAGGTTATCGGAACTGCTTTAATAACGGCGCAATGGACAATTGACAATGGACAATGGACAATTGTGGTGTCGCGTTGCGACGGTTTTAGACTCTAATAGGCGTGAAGCCACGGATGGCGAGTGTTAAAATTTAACAATCCCGCAATCGAGAAAGAGCATTGTCGAGTTGTAAATTATTCAGACGGAAAACAGCGCGGAGCGATTCCACAATTGTCCATTGTCAATTGTCCATTTTCAATTGGCGAACGGAGTTCGCCATATCGTCCGCCCGCAACAAAAACGTCCCCGTAACCAACACACTTGCGCCCGCCTTGCGTACAAGCTCGGCAGTTTCGAGGTTAATCCCGCCGTCCACCGACACGTCTAACAAGACTTTTTGCCTGTCCGCCTCAATGCGGACGGCTTTTATTTTATCGCAAGAACTTACCAAAAACGGCTGCCCGCCCGCCCCCGGCTCAACGCTCATTATCAAAATCAAGTCACACAGCGGCAGGTACGGGAACAATTTCTCAACAGGCGTACCCGGGTTGAGCGACAACCCTACCCGTAGCCCGAGCGAACGTATCAGTTTCAAACACGCCGCAACATCGCAATCGCTCTCGACATGAATCGTCAGCATATCCGCGCCCGCCTTTGCGAAAAGCGGGATTAGCTTGGTCGGGTCTTTCACCATCAGATGAGTGTCGAAAAGCAGGCGGGAGCGCGGCCGAAGCTTTTTAATGACGTAATCGCCGAAAGTTATGCTCTCGGTAAAAACCCCGTCCATGACATCAAGGTGAAGCATGTCCGCACCGGAAGCCTCCACCCGCAGTAATTCTTTTTCAAGATTCGCCAAGTCCGCGTTAAGTATCGAAGCAGATATTCTCAAACCCTCACCCCCTAACACCATTTTAACATTAATAAACATGGTTAGTCAAGGCTTTCTTTGAAATTTCCGCGCCGCCAAAAGCCGCCCTCAAAAATAACATGACGTCATTTATTGTTCATATTGTATTCACAAAGGTGAAATTTATAAAAACACCACTATATTTATTATTCGCCCTGCCAATATTTACCGTAAAAATTTTTTCACAAAATAAAAAGTTTCATACTTTCGAGTTACAGCAAGTCGCAAAAGTTCATGTTTATTTTAGATATGAACAGCAGGGTACACTATCGCATAATTCCGCATTATCCCGCAGTTTTCAACACCTCAAAATATACCGCGAGTATACCCACGCGACATATATACTTAATGTAAACCCTTGCAAATTATAAAAACATGGTGTATAATTAGTAAAGTACATCAAAAATAATATGACGGAGAAATTTCATGCAATTTTTCAAAAGATTTCAAAAGAATAAACAAGGCGATTCAAGCGGGATTAATTCCCCTGACGTTATTATTTGCGGGCTCGGCAATCCCGGCACTCGTTACGAAAACACCCGCCACAACTGCGGCTTTATGGCGGTGGATTTGCTTGCCGAGCAGGAAAATTTCAAGGTACGCAAGCTGAAATTCAAGTCGCTTACTGCTCTCGAAACGATTGACGGCGTGAAATGCCTTGTCATGAAGCCGACGACTTTCATGAACCTAAGCGGCGAGGCGGTCTCGGCGGCGATGGATTTCTACAAGATTCCCCCCGAGAAGACGATTATTATTTTCGATGATTTCGCGATACCGTTCGCGAGTTTGAAAATCCGCAGAAGCGGCAGTGACGGCGGGCATAACGGCATGAAAAGCATTATCCTGCAAGGCAACACCGACCAATTTCCGCGCATAAAAATCGGCATAGGCGCGCCCCCACACAAGGATTACGCCGTCAAAGACTGGGTCTTGTCGCCGTTCAAAAAGGACGAGGGCAAAGCCTTGGAGGACGCGCTCGACCGCGCCGTTAAGGCACTGCGGCTGCTAATTCGCGGGGAGATTGATAGGGCGATGAATGAGGTTAACAGGAAATAGGGGCGGGATTGCAAATCCGCCCGCAAAACCCGCACAAACACTGCACAAACAACAACATTTCACATTTCGACAACATATGAACGATTGAAACGAAGGGACGGATATGCAAATCCGTCCTAAAAAATTTTTCAAAAAAGCGAACCTTTTCGTTACTCGGGAAAACATATTACAGAAAACCAAATCGAAAGACGGTGATGACTTGATTGAGATTGAAAACCTGATTGACGAACACGGCAAGGCGATTTACAATTTCTGCTTTTACCTTACAGGAAACAAGCACGACGCGGACGACCTTTTTCAAGATACCTTTTTAATAGCCTTGGAAAAAGCGGCAAAAATCGACCGTCAGGGCAACCCGAAAAGCTATCTGCTTTCAATCGCGGCAAATTTGAGGAAGAACGCCGTAAAAAAGAACGCCCGACGAAATCGCCTTGCCCCCACTGTTGAAACAGACCTCTCGGAATTATACGAAGTCGCGGATACAAACAGCCTTCCTGAGGACATTGTGCTGAGGAAAATGGAGCGGGACGCGCTTTGTGAGGTAATAGACCGCCTTCCCGACAGCCACAAAATCCCGATTATATTGTTTTACCGTGAGCAAGCGAAGATATCGGAGATTGCAGTTATCATCAAAAAACCCGAAGGCACGGTCAAAAGGCTGTTACATGAAGCAAAAGGTAAAATTAAAAACGAAATGGAGATGATAGAATATGGAAGATAATAAGCTTGATATGCTGTTGCAGGCGCATTTCAGCGAGGACGCACCGCTTGACGACCGCCTTGTGCTAAAGACAAAGCAACGGCTCCGCGAAGCCGCCGACAAAAAGGAAAGCTTTTTGCTGGGCTTTGTCCAGATAGGCTTTTGGCTGATGAGCATTGCGTTTGGCGGGTTGGTGTTTATCACAGTGGGCGTGAATATAGTCGTTATAGCAACTATAATAGGTTATATCGGCTTGTTCGGTTTGGTTGCAATTCCGGCTTTGGTCGGTTCAAAAAACATTACAAGGAGGACTATAATCCATGAGCAGTAGTAGTAATTTTATCGGTTTAATTATAGTCGGGATTCTTCTCGCAAGCGCGTTGGCGGTAATTCTTTCAACCATATGGGTGTATAAGGACGCCAAGGCAAAAGGGCTGCCCGCGGGGCTGTGGGCGTTGTTAGTGGTCGGGAGCGGGGGATTCCTCGGGCTGATTCTCTATATACTGATAGCGCGTAAGCAAAACAACGTCATCTGCGGACATTGCAATAAGCAAACGAGTGAGGGCGTATTCTGCTCAAGGTGCGGAAATCAATTGAGCCAAGCCGATTTAAGTAACGGCCCAAGTAAAACCAAAGCAGGACATGGATTATTAATAGCCTGCATACCTTGCTTCGCTGTAGTTTTAATTCTCTATGCTGTTATGATGATTTCTATATTCTTCCCAAGTGGCGGATTTATGTATTCTTACACCTCGGGGCAGTATCAGTACAGCTTTTCCGACAACGCCACGGGCAAGGGCATTAGCCAAAAAAGCTCCGGCAATTATTGGCAGATGTCTTTCAAGGAGGCGACGGCGGGATACACTTTCTCAAATTATTACGCGGCAAAGGCCTCGCCGTCAAGCATAGAAGTAAGCGTAAACTATAGCAATACCGTGCATTTCATAGTCTCGCAAGGGAACACAAAAATAGATGAAATGCTGACCGACGGCGATTATGAGTTTGATATGTCGGACTTCACCACGGGGCGAATAAACATCAAGATAATAAATATTCACGACGGTACAAATTATTCGGGTTCTGTTACCATAAACCCTTGACAAGAGGCAAATTTTATGGTAGAATGTAAATTACATTTACAAAACAAGGCGGCGCACGGGATTTGTGCATAAATCCGAGACATATGAACAACACCATTTCTGCATTCTGCATTATCATTTCTGCATTATATAAAAGGAGGATAAACATGCTAAAAATCAAAAGCCTAACCAAAAGCTACAAAGGCTTTCCCGTCCTCAAAGGCCTCAACATGAGCCTTGAGAAAGGCGATGTCTACGGCTTTTTGGGCAAGAACGGCTGCGGGAAAACCACGACCATGAACATCATCTGTAACATCATAGCCAAGGACGAGGGCGAGGTGAATTTTGCCGAGGCCAACCCCAAAATCGGCTACCTGCCCGAGACACCCGCGTTGTACGGCTACATGAACGCTGTCGAGTACCTTGATTTTATCGGGGCGTGTTGCCGATACGAGGGCGATATACAAGCGCGGACTGCCGAAGTCTTGGAAATCACCGGCATGAAAGACGGCGCGAACAGGCTGATTAAAGGCTATTCACGCGGCATGAATCAGCGCATAGGCATAGCCGCCGCCCTGTACGCCCACCCCGAGCTGATAATTTTGGACGAGCCGACCTCCGCGCTTGACCCGGCGGGCAGGGCAGAGGTAATGGAGGTAATACGGCGGCTGGCGGACGGCGGTGCTACTATTATATTATGTACCCATATTTTGGCGGACGTTGAAAGAGTAGCAAACAAAGTCGGGATTCTGAACGAGGGTGTAATGCAGGTCGAGGGGTTAATCGGCGATGTCAAAAAGCAGTTCGACCAAAACAACGTCATCAGAATCGCCCTGCACGAGTACCCCACAGACACAGTCAACGCCCTACGCGCAATTAACTTGGCAGAGAGACACGACTTCTCGCCCGCCGAAGGAATCACCATAGCCGCAAAAGCAGAAGTAACCGAAAAAGAGCTATACAACAAAGTAATCCTAACCCTCGCCGACCTAAACACAGTCCCCGAAAAAATCGAGTTCAAACGGCAAAGTCTGGAGGATATTTATATAGGAATTACTACAGGCTACATTAAAACAATGCAGAATGGATAATGCAGAATGCAGAAATAACTAAGATTACAACCCACATTTCCGTCGGCAAACGGCTTCAAAATTAAATTATTTCTGCATTTTGCATTATCATTTCTGCATTAAACGAAGTGCAGAATGCAGAAATAACTAAAATTACAAGGTTCATTTCCGTCGGCAAACGGCTTCAAAATTAAATTATTTCTGCATTTTGCATTATCATTTCTGCATTAAACGAAGTGCAGAATGCAGAAATAACTAAGATTACAACCCGCGTATCCGTCGGACAACGGCTTCAAAATTAAATTATTTCTGCATTTTGCATTATCATTTCTGCATTATTATGAAGGGAGATACTCATGGACATACAAGTAAAAGCAAGTTTCAAGAAAGAACTACTCGGCTTTTTCCGTACTAAGATTGCGGTAATTTTAATTGCCGTATTCATCGGATTCGCGATTTTCACACCCGCAATGCTCAAGGGCATGGAAATTATGTTTGACCTGTTGGACACCGCAGTTTCCGGGATGGATATGGAGGAGAGCGGTCTCGGCGATGAGGCAGATGCCGCAATGGCGGAGCTTGGCGCGCAGTTGGAAGCTGTATCGACCATGTTCAGTTTCACCGATGCGTCAACCGGCGTAACCTCAACAGTCGGCGATATTTCGATGACCCTGCTAATCGTCTTCCTGCTCGTAATCATTCCCGTAGCAGGGGGCGAGCAAAAGAAACGCTCGATTATAATCCCGCGCAGTGCCGGCCTCAGTAACACCGCGTATATCCTGCCGAAGTTTATAATCTATCCCATAACCGCAATGGTTTTGTGCATAGCGGCGACTTTGGTGTCGGCGGGATTATCGGTAATTTTAACGGTTAATAACGACCTTGTATTTTCGCAAGTGTTACTCGCGGGTATACTCGCGGGAATAAACCTCGCCATGTACACCTCGTTCCACATCAGCCTCGGCACCGCCACAGGCAAAGCGGGCATGAGCGCGGCAATCTGCATAGTCGCCTCGATGTTTATCCCGGCACTGTTCGCGCTGTTAGGCACGGGCATTGACAGCGAGTTGCTGTTGTACAATCCGTTCAGCCTAAACAGCATGTCGGTACGCGCATTGTACGAAGTTCCCGACACCGCCGAAATGTTGTTCAGCGTAATCTTCGCGTTTGCACTTATGGCAATAGTCTACTTCGTGTCGCTGTTCGCACAGAATGCAAAGCGGGTGGATAATTCGGGGAATGAGATATTAATTTAATGCAGAAATAATAATGCAGAATGCAGAAATGACTAAAATTACAACGTTCTTTTCCGTCGGCAAACGGCATTAAAATTAAATTATTTCTGCATTTTGCATTATCATTTCTGCATTAAACGAAGTGCAGAATGCAGAAATATCTAAAATTATAACTTGCCGTCCGTAAGGAAACTACATAGAAATTAAATTATTTCTGCATTCTGCATTTTGCATTCTGCATTAACAAAAAGGAGTAACCCCCATGAAAGTAGGAATCCTCGGCGCGGGCTGGATTGCCCGCCGCGTAGCGCAGACCCTTGCACAATTACAACACGAAGACATTCACGCCGCCGCCGTCGCTTCACGCGACCTTGAAAAAGCCGCCGAATTCGCTGGCGAATTTGCAATCCCGAAAGCCTATGGTTCGTACGCAGAGTTGGCGGCCGACCCCGAATTAGACCTGATTTACATCGCCACCCCGCACTCCCACCACAAAGAACACGCAAAGCTGTGTCTCAAGGCGGGTAAGAATGTTTTGGTGGAGAAGGCGTTCACGGTCAACGCGAAAGAAGCCCGCGAGTTAATCGCGCTTGCACAGGCGAAAAACCTGCTGATAGCCGAGGCAATCTGGACGCGGTACATGCCGAGCCGTTTTGCACTTGATAAGATTCTTAAATCGGGCGTAATCGGCGAACCGCAGACACTCACCGCAAACTTAGGCTACGACAATATCCACAAAGAACGCATGTACCTCCCCGAATTGGCGGGCGGGGCGTTGTTGGACTTGGGGGTCTACCCGCTCAACTTCGCGCTTGCCGCGTTCGCAAAATCCGAAATCGACAGCATAGATACCCGCGCCGACTTGTTCCACACAGGCACGGATTTGCACGATTATATTACAATCAACTTCAAGGACGGCAAAAAAGCCGAGCTATACGCCTCGCTTGACGAATTTACCGATAAAAAGGGCATAATCCGCGGCACATACGGCTACATCGAATTCGAGAACATCAACAACTGCGAGTGGATTCGCACCCACGTACACGGCGCAAAGACAGTGCAGTTCGACATACCCGCGCAGATTACAGGCCTCGAATATCAATTCATAGCCTGCAAAAACGCACTCGCCGAGGGCAAAATCGAGTGCCCCGAAATGCCGCATGATGAGATTATTCGGGTTATGGAAATAATGGACGAGCTGAGGGCGCGGTGGGGCGTGGTTTATCCTATGGAACAATGAATAAGGAATAATGAATAATTGACAATGGACAATGGACAATTGTGGTGTCCGCCGTCGCTAAAGCGACCGTGGACAGGTTTTCCGACTGAATAATTTACAACTCCACAAACACCACGCAACCGCGAAAACCACACGGGCGAACGCAGTTCGCCCCTACACTGAAAAAACCTACAGGCAACAGAAAATGCGACAAACAAGGCGTGAACGGCAGGAGCAAAGCCCCTGCCCTACAATAAATTTTTCACAACCACAAATCGGCAACATTGAAAAAACCCAAACAACCAAAAACCCCACAAACCCATCCCCAAGATGTACGCAATACGAAAATACGCCCGCCTACCTTGGCAAAGCACAACTGTATCGGCGGATTTTCGTGTTAAGACACCCGCCGAGTATCGTGCCCGCCGCATGGCGCGGGTTTCTTTGGTTCGTTTCTTTGCCCGGGCAAAGAAATGAACGTCCCCCGTTATGCGCGGCTGTGCCGCGCCGAAAGTTACATGAAACATAAAAAATAAAAAGGAAGTAAAAACCCAAATGAAATTAGGAATAGTAGGCCTCACAAACACCGGCAAAAGCACCCTTTTCAACGCCCTGACCTCGGCGGGGGCGGTGTCCGCGAATTATGCGTTCAGCACGATGGAGTCGAATGTCGGGGTGGTAAATGTCCCCGATTACCGTCTTGATAAGCTTGATGAGTTGTACAAACCCGACAAGAAAACCCCCGCCACGCTTGAGTTTGTCGATATTGCGGGGTTGGTCAAGGGCTCGTCTAAGGGCGAGGGGTTGGGGAACAAGTTTCTCGGCGACATTCGCGAGGTCGATGCGATTGTGCATGTGGTACGGTGCTTTGAGGACGAGTTAGTAATCCACTCGGACGGCAGTATCAATGCGGGTCGAGACATCGAGACTATTAACTTGGAATTAATTTTTTCCGACATAGAAATTCTCGAACGCCGCTTGGAACGTGCGCGCAAAAACCTCAAAGGCAAGTCTGGAACCGCCGCCGCTGAAGTATCACTTCTCGAAAAGCTGATTGACTTCATGAGCGAGGGCCAGACCGCACGCGCCTTTGACATGTCCGACGACGACAAGCTACTGCTTGCGGACGCACCGCTGTTGTCGGCAAAGCCTGTAATCTACGCGGCGAATTTGAGCGACAAGGATTTTGCCGACTATGAAAATAACCCGCAGTATATCACAGTGCGCGAGATTGCAGAGGCCGAGCATTGCGCCGTGTTCCCAATATGCGCGAAAACCGAGGCCGAGATTTCCGACATGGATGAGGCCGACAAGCAACTTTTCCTTGACGATTTGGGTGTAACCGAATCGGGGTTGGCGCGTATAATAAAGGCGGGCTATGACTTGCTCGGGCTGATTTCGTTCTTGACGGCGGGCCCTAAGGAAGTCCGCGCATGGACGATTAAGAAAGGCACGAAAGCGCCCGCCGCCGCCGGCAAAATCCACACCGATTTACAGCGGGGATTCATAAAAGCGGAAGTGACCGCGTTTGCGGACGTCGAGGCCTGCGGAAGTGCCGCCGCCGCAAAAGAAAAAGGCCTGCTCCGCATCGAGGGCAAGGAGTACATAATTAAGGACGGCGATGTTGTGTTGTTTAGATTTAATGTTTAGTGGATAGTTGACAATGTGCAAATTTTTTCTGTTGTTTGTACGAACATGCGGGCGAACGCAGTTCGCCCCTACCACATTGATAATTATTAACAACAGAAAAATTTTTGCACCATGTAGGGGCGAACTCCGTTCGCCCGTAAAAACGCACAAGAACGGTATTTCCTACAGCTAATTTATTTGTGAGGTTTTATGCAAATTTACCGTAACAAAAACCCTTACTACCGCAAGTTATTTTTCATTTCCGTCACGCGGATTGTGCTTATTGTGCTTCCGTTTTTTGTGTTGGCTTTTTTGTTTTGGCGGTTGAGATTAGAGCATTACTTGGAGATTGCCGGGTTTGCGGTGCTGATTGCGGGGATTGCGATTGCTTATGCCGCATTGACACGGCATTATAAGATACTGCTCTCCGGGCATAATGGCGAGCGCGCCTTGTTCAAAATCATCAAGCATTTGAGGTGCGGCGAAAAATCCGCGGTATTCATCAACCTGCCGATTGCCCACAAAGGCAACCGCTCCGAAATAGACATGCTCTTAATCGGGGAGTGCGGCGTGGTAATCATCGAGGTGAAAAATCACTCAGGCGTAATCACGGGCGGCGAGGGCGACGATTTTTGGGTACAGCGCAAGAGTTTCCGCGAGGGCAAAAGTGTCGAGAAGAAAATGCTCAACCCGTTCATGCAACTCAAGCGGCAACGCGGCATTATAAAGAATATTCTCCGCGAAAACGGCGCGGATGTCTGGGTCGAGAACCTGCTGTTTTTTTCAAACCCGAACGTCAAGCTGCGTATCGACATGCACCGCAAAAACAACCGCGCCTTTTCGAGCAAAGACAAGCTCTTGAATTACATCAACAACCTAACGCCGCACGAGCCGCTGTCCGAGCGGACTTGCGAGAAGATTATCGGGGTTGTGCGGAAATTGGGGAGATAATTTTATTTTGGGGGTTGACAAATGGATTTTTTTATGGTATGATAGCTTTAGGAAAACAATGATGTGTGTGTCATTATGCAACCAAACTGTCACAGCAACACCCCCGAGGTTAGGCGCTCGGGGGTGTTTTCATGCTGACTTGCCGGAACGTGCTTAGCCGCCGAATCTCACATCAAGCCACTTGCAAACGTAATAGGCGACTACGCTTGCTGCGACGGAGATTATGAATGTGTGTATCATGTCTATGTAACCCTCCTTCCGTTGCCGGTATAGGGGGCGGCAATTTAATTATAACAGTTTTGGCGAAATTTGTCAACTACCGCCGATTACCGCCCCGAAAATTAGCGGTTTTAACTATGTGAATACTATGCGAATTGTGCAATTGTTACAAAAATAATTAAATTCGCAGAAAACTATTGACAAATAGTATAAGGTTTGTTACAATTGTCTTAGTAGCAAGATTCCTATGCAAAATTCCTCCGTTGTGATGATTGTTTTTGTTTTGTTTTTGTTTTTTAGTTGTCTCCTTTCTTTTGTTCTACACATTATGTATTATCTTACCTACCGTGTTTTTTAACACGGTTTTCTTTTTTTCAAAAACATATGGAAATTTCTGCAAACTTATGGTATAATACAATTAGACAACCCATACAAAGGAGTAAAAACAGAAATGTCAAATTTAATTAACCGCCGCAAAATCGCCGATGGTGCGTATTTTAACAGCGTGAGCGACCCGCGCTATAAGTTCAACAGGATTACCGTGGGGTTTTTCGCGCCGCTTAGTGAAGACCGGGCTTCGGCGTACGCGCTGATACCGCGGATTCTGCACGAGAGCAACGTGAATTACCCGGCTATGAAAGACTTTAACAACTTTTTGGCGTCACTCTACAGAGCCAAAACCGATTACGAAATCGAGAGCTTCGGGGACGACTCGTTTTTGGGAATCTCGATGACTTTCATGGACGACAAGTTCGCCCTTCATGGCGAGGATATAACCGCAATCGCCGTCAAGACCCTGTTCGACTGCCTGTTTCGGCCTGCACTCGATGAATCGGGCGTGTTCCGTGCGGCAGTTACCGAGACCTGCAAACGCCTGCAAGTCGAGACCATTGAAGCCGAGATAAACGACAAGCGCAGTTACGCCGCCGCACAAGCCAAGCGTGAGATGTACGCGGGTGAACCCGCCGCCGTGAATCATTTGGGAAGTGTCGCAAAAACCAACGCCGCTACTCCCGAAACTCTCTACGCCGCCTACAAAGCCCTGTTGCAGACCGCCGTAATTGAGGTAATGTGCGTGGGGTGCAACGATTTTGCGGGTGCTTTTGATATTGCACAAAAAGAGTTTGCGGAGTTTTTGGGTGAGCGAAAAAATTTAACACAGTGCAAAACGCACTACAGTGTCCTAAAATCCCAAGTAGCCGAAAAAACCGAACGCATGGCGGTCAACCAAAGCAAGATGGTGCTTGGCTTCAAGGTCAATCACGCCCTTGACAGCCGCGAAAAAGCCGCCCTCGGCCTGATGAGCAATCTCTACGGCGGCACAATCTCGTCCAAGCTGTTCCTGAACGTCCGCGAACGGCTCTCGCTCTGCTATTACTGCTGGTCGCGGCTGAATAAATACAAGGGCGCGATGTATGTTTCGTGCGGTGTTGAAGAATGCAATATCGAGAAAGCCAAGGCGGAAATTCTTTTGCAACTCGAAAATGTCAAGACCGGCGACTTCACAGACGACGAATTAAACAACGCCTTGTTGTCCGAATTAAACAACATAAAAACCGTCAACGACGACCTCTGCACCTTGACGTGGTGGTATATTACAAGGATTTATGCAGGGGAAATTAAATCGCCTGAGGAGTTTTTGAAAAACTATGAGGGGATTACTCGCGAGGAGGTTACGGCGGCGGCGAGGGCTGTGGGGCTTGATACTTTTTATGTGTTGTCGGGGACGGAGACAATTGACAATTGACAATGGATAATGGACAATTGTGGAGTCGCTCCGCGACGGTTTTCCGACTGAATAATTTACAACTCCACAATGTTTTCCGCACCCACTAAGCAACAACATTGAAAAAATCCCAACGACCCAAAACCCCGCAACCTTTCACCGAGATGTACGCAATACGAAAAGCCGCCCGCCTTTCTTTGAGAAGCACGGCTTTGTCGGCGGGTTTTCGTGTTAGGACACGCACGAGTATCGTGCCCGCCGCATGGCGCGGGTTTCTTTGGTTCGTTTCTTTGCCCGGGCAAAGAAATGAACGTCCCCCGTTATGCGGAGCTGCGCTCCGCCCAAAGTGCAATGAAACAATTACCACTGATGAACAGAAAAAATTAAATATACGAGGTAAACAAAAAATGAAAAAAACAGTAATAAAAAACCCACGAGTAAACGAAGAATACCAAGTGATAAAACACCCGAGCGGGCTGACGATTTGCCTGTACCCGATGCCGGGCTTCGCCTCGGCTTACGCGCTGTTCGCCTCAAAATACGGCTCGGTTGACGTCAAGTTTAAGACCAAAGACGACGCCGATTTTGTGTGCGTACCCGAAGGCATCGCGCATTATTTGGAGCATAAACTTTTTGAAAATGATGCGAGTGGCGAGGATTCTAACGACGCCTTTCAGCTGTTCGCGAAGACGGGCGCAAACCCGAACGCCTTTACGAGTTTCGACAAGACCGCGTATTTGTTTTCCTGCTCACAGAAATTCGAGGAAAATTTGGAAATTTTGCTGAATTTTGTGCAAGAACCGTATTTCACAGACGAGAGTGTCGAAAAAGAACGCGGGATTATTTCGCAGGAAATAAAAATGTACGAGGACGAGCCGGGGTGGCGGGTGTTTTTCAACGGATTGCAAGCCCTGTATCACAGCAATCCCGTGCGAATCGACATCGGCGGTACGATTGAATCAATTGCGAAAATTGACAAGGATTTGTTGTATCGGTGCTACAAAACTTTCTATAATTTGAACAATATGGTCTTGTCAATTGCGGGCAATTTCGATGTGGAAAAGACCCTCGAAATCTGCGACCGACTTCTAAAACCCACGCCCGATTTAGGCCTTGAGGCGGTCTTCCCGGACGAG
The DNA here is from genome assembly GCA_009777155.1 of Oscillospiraceae bacterium. Taxonomy (GTDB): domain Bacteria; phylum Bacillota; class Clostridia; order Oscillospirales; family Ruminococcaceae; genus Ruminiclostridium_E. The sequence goes on along the minus strand of WRMK01000022.1, from coordinate 1,649 downwards.
CCGCGTGAAGTTAAACAGCGCGAAATTGTCCAGAAACTTACCTGCTCAATGCCGCTGTTCAACATCTTTTTCAAGTCTCCAAGCTTCACCGGGCGGGAATTAGTCAGGCGTTCAATAATTTGCAATATCATACTCGAAACAGTCCTCGGAAAAACCTCGGCTTTTTACGACCGACTATTGAATGAGGGGCTGATTAACAATTGCTTTAGCGTGGGTGTACTCGACGGGCGCGGCTTTTTCACACTCACCGCAGACGGCGAATCGAGCGACCCGCGCAAGGTCTTCGAGGAAATTAAAGCGGCGTTAAAATCGGCAAAGCAAAGCGGCTTAGCGCGTGATGAATTTGAAAACGTCCGCAAAAAAACCTATGGCGAGACAATCGGCATGCTCGGCATCCCCAGCGCGGCCGCAACCGCCATGATGGACGCGCATTTTCACGGCTACGACTTTTTCGACGCCATCGAAATTACCGCGGGTTTGACTTTTGATGAGGTCGTGGAAATTCTCGCGGAAATTGACGAGGATAATTCGTGTATTTCGATTATTGAACCGACCGGGGATTGACGTAGGGACAATGGACAATTGATAATTGACAATGGACAATGGACAATTGCGGGCGAACGCAGTTCGCCCCTACGTTGAAAAATATTACAGGCAACAGTAAATGCGGCAAACAAGGCGTGAACGGCAGGAGCAAAGCCCCTGCCCTACAATAAATTTTTCACAACAGAATAACCCAAATTATTTCTGCATTCTGCATTATCATTTCTGCATTATTTGAAAGGAGTTCGCCGTTATGCAAGACCCTCACGAACATCAAACACCCGCCGACCCCGATTTCGCCGCCTACGCCGAGAACAACCCCTACACAGAATTTATGAACCTGTCGCAATCATTGCCGCCTGTGACGAAATATAAGCGTAAGCGAACCGGTGAGAAAATTCTGTTGGCGGTTTGCTTGGTGGCGTTGTTTGCAATTTTTGTACTGCCGAAAATTATCGCGCATGTTGCAAAAAGAGGCCATATTGAATACATAAGTTCGATTCAGGAGCTGTCTTTTGCCGAGCCTGTGCAAATTAGCACGACCGGCGAAGTGATTAAGTCGGTCTGGTGGACGGACGTTAAGCTTACGAAGGTTGCCGAGTATTCGATAACGGCGAGGGTGCTGCGAACCCGCGATTATTACGGCGGTGTCAAGGATAGCCTAATCCCGGTCGATGCGGCTTTGGCGTGGGGTTACATGGCGAATGAGCAGGTGGACGATTATATAAAATGGAGCCAGCGCAATCGTTTTTATTACTACCGAATTCAGAACGGGCAGTGGCTTGCGAATATCGGCGGCTTGGATATAATCGCGCTCAATTCCGCCAACTGCCCCCTCATCCCCGCCGATGCCGAAACTGCGCGGCTTATCAGGGCGTTGCGTAAAAATGATTACGTCAAAATCGAGGGCTATTTGGTTAATGTTTATTACGAGACCGGCCGCGGCAGATGGTACAGCATGAACACCAGCACAACCCGCACCGATACAGGCGCGGGGGGGTGCGAGGTTATTTTGGTGACGGGGGTTACGTGGTACGAAGTTGAGGGGGACTAACAATTTGTAGGGTCGGGCTTCCATGCCAGACCGCGAACACACTGTAATTGAA
>WRMK01000021.1 GCA_009777155.1 Oscillospiraceae bacterium | reverse complement strand
CTTATAGTGGGGGGGGCGGGGGGTGCGCCGCCGGAAGAGGCCGGGGGTGTGGTGCGGGTCCGGGGCCCCACACGCCGCGCCCGTAGCAGACACGGCGTTTGTGTGGATTCACGGACGCGCAATGCGCGCCCCTACATGGTTATTCCGCAGTCGTGGTGTTTTTCGGACACGATGTATCGTGTCCCTACAGATTATTCTGCCGTGACATTAACCGCAAACTTCGCCGTTACGCCTTGGTAAAGCTTTGCTTCGGCTTCGTAAGTACCGCAGTTTTTGATTTCGCCGAGGATTTTGAGGTTCTTTTTGTCAATGTCAAAGCCTTGTTTTTTCAAGGCGGCGGCGAGGTCTTTCGTAGTCACCGAGCCGAATAATCTGCCGTCTTCACCGGCGGCTTTCGCGGTCATGCTCACGGTTTTTCCGTCTAAGGTCTTGGCGGTTTTTTCTGCCGCTTGCCGCTCTACATCAAGCTTGTGCTGAATCGACGCCTTTTTCTGTTCCAACAGTATTAGGTTGGATTTCGTGGCTTCAATCGCCAGCCCTTTCGGCAAGAGCGAGTTGCGGGCGTAGCCGTCCTTGACGTCCTTGATGTCGCCCTTTTTTCCTGTGCCTTGAATGTCTTGTAGGAGTATTACTTTCATGGGGGTGTTCCTTTCGTACTGTTTATTTACTGTAAACCCAAAGCCGCCTTGACGGCACTTGCAATTTCCTCCTCCGCAGAAATCAGCCGCTCCAACGGTATCAGCGGGGTGTCCATGCCGGGGAGTAACTGCGGGACGTCGGGGTGGACGGGGGCATCGGGCGGGGGCGTGAAGTCGGTGGGGTGGTGATAATAGGCGGGCGAGTGCGGTATGTCAGTCTCGCCTGTGATGAGGTTTTCCCAGATTGAGGCGTAGTAAACCTCGTCGTCCGAATAGGGTATGCCGCGTGCGATTGATTCGGAGACTGCGGTTGCCGTGCTGTCGTCAAAAACCACGCTGTACACCATGTTTCCGCCGTAATGGAATTGGCGCACGATTAAATTACCATCGGGGTCGAGCAGATAATTCCCCGCGAACCGAAGCCATTCGGGAGTAATGCCGTTGCCGAAGTCCACTTCCAACTGCACGTTGCGATACTCGCCGTCAATGTATTTGTACAGCAACACCGGATAACCCCTGCCCGAGCCGGGGACGTTGCCGCCAAAATGCACGAGTATTTCGAGTATGCCGTCATTGTCAAAGTCCCACAGTTCAAAGCGGGTTGCGTAGGCGAAAATGTCGCCGTGGCCGTTGATGTGACCTTGGCGGTAGAGCCAAATGTAGTCCTCATCGGTGATTATGTTATCGTTTTTGTCGTAAAAATTACTCGCTGTAACCCATACGCCGGTCTCCGCCAAAAAATCCTGTTCTTTTATATAAATTTCCGGGATTTCCTTTGTGTAGAGATACTCAAAATAATCATCATCGCGCACCCAGCCTGTGATGAACAGGCGTTCGCCCGGCGCGAGTTCGGTGGGTTTTTCCTCGTCGTAGGTCCACTCAAGCGGAATCATCTCGTCCGAAAAAATTGTCGGAAACTGCATTAAAAATTCTCCCGCTAAAGCAAGCTCGTGGCGGTCGAGTTCGGGGTCAATTACGGGGCTAACTTCGGGTTCGGGCGTGGGTTCGGGTTCAATTTCGGGTTCAGGTTCGGGGTTGGGGTCAAAGTCAAGCACGATATCGAAATTGCGCGGCTCGTTTTCGGGAATTTCGACATTTTCGGTGCATGACGTGAGCAACGTGGCGATTAGAATTAGCGCGATAAATTTTTTCATGAGATTTCCTTTCTTATTCCCGCCTATAGACGTATTCCGTGCCTAACCAACTGCCCAAATAATACAGCTCGGTTTGGGTTACTATGAGATTGGTGTAGACAAATTCGTTGACTACTAATGTATCGTTGTTGATAATTTCCCAGACGAAATCGACTTTGAGGCCGTAGCCCATGCTGTAGCCGGTTCCGTCGGCGTAAAACACCAGCGTATCATCTGCCAAGCCGACCGGGTTAACCTCATAAAGCGTCCATGTGCCGACTATTGACGGCCTTTCGGGGGCGATTGAGAGGTGGTCGTTGCAGTAATCTGCGGGGTCGCTTTTGCGGCGGTAACAGCCGTCTGCCTTGCAGGAATGTTCGCGGCAATAAGAGCCGTCGCCCTTAATTTCGCTGTTGCAACCGCTTTCGCCGCACTCGTGAGAGTAGCAGTAGCTGCCGTTGGAAAACCGCGTGCAGTTTGAATAGCCGCAGGTGTGAGCATAGCAGTAACTGCCGCCGCTGACGGGGCTGTTCATGCAGCTGACAAAGCCGTAATCGCAGGAAGCCGCGGCGGTTATGACGAAGATTCCGCCGCCGACAATCACAAATGCCGCGATAAGTGCGATAATTATTGTAGGTGCTTTTGGGTGCGTTTTGGGTGCAAGGTTTGCAGGTGCTTGCGGCGATTGTGCGGGTGTTACCGAGGGTGTAACTGTTTCGGGAGTTTCGGGAGCATCAAGAATTTGCGCCGTCCCGCATTTATTGCAAAACTTCACACTTTCGGGCAATTCCACGCCGCAATTGTGACAATATTTCATATGTACCTCCTTTGCTATAACGGATTTAGGTGATTGCGAAACTCATACATATGCGGGGGGACAATCGGGGCAGAGGGGGGTAGTAGGGGTCTATGTCTGCGCCGCCGCAAAGTAGCCGCACGCCCGCGTTCTACGATTGATAAAGCTTAACCTTCTCCCCCTCAAGACTTTTTAAGAAGCACAAACCCATAGGCGAGGGAAAACTTGCAATAGACAGCAAACCTATTAGGTCGTGAGGAGCAAAGTTTCATGTCGAGAAAGTGGAATTAGAACAGCCTGTGTGGCGGGCTGGCGGCTACTTTGCGGCGGTGCAGACATAGACCCCTACTACCCCCCTCTGCCCCGACTGCCGCCTGTAACTCGCAAAAATTTTGCTGTATGTACCGAGTTTCGCAAACACTTATAATTTTATATAAAGGAGAAAACCATGACAATCGAAAGACAAACAAGCGAAAAACTAACCACCCTAATCGTCAACGGCCGCCTCGATGCGGACACACACATGAGTCTGCAAAACGAAATAGTCGAGCTGATGAATGACGGCAAAGACCTAATCCTCGACATAAGCGGCGTAGTTTACGTCAGCAGTGCGGGGCTTCGCGTCTTCATCGACTCCCACAAAAAAGCACAAGCCGCGGGCATACTGTTCAGCATTAAAGGCCCGTCCGATTCAATCCGCGAAATCTTCGACTTAACAGGATTCTCGACTATCCTAAACGTAGTCGATTAGCAATTCCGAGATTAGCAATTCCGAAAGGTACGGTTTTGAAAATGAAAGTCGCACCGACAGAATCAATACCCGAAAAATCGACCGTCAATATGCGCCGGTTCTACTTTGTTGTGGCAGGAATCACGGCAATCTTCCTTGCCGAGTTTTACTTAGTCTCAATCCACCACAACTGGTTGTCCGAGCATGTACAGCACGGTCTAATCGCCATGTTCATAGGCTTCACGACCGCCGTCGCCCTGTATCATTTGGCAATATACATATACGCGGTACACGAACGCTCTTACTTGATTTTCGTGCTATCCTGTGTCTTTATTATACTGCGATTCGCCACCGAAGCCTGCGGTATCTTAGTCACGGCGTTACCCGAAAATTTCGCGCCGATTTTGAATTATATCTCGGAAATGTCGGTGTTGCTTTTCAGCATTATGAGCATATGGTTCGCCTACGAAATGCTGAAACTCAAACCCGGCGGGAAGATTTTGCGGGTAATAAATATTTCGACAATCAGCTTTACCCTCGTCATGACGACTATCACCGGGCAGATTACCGCGCGGTGGTGGTTTGGCGTGCTTGCCATTCCGCACTTTATTGTAATCATGCGGGCGCTTCGCAGTAAACAATGCCGCAAAAACCCCTATATTATGTTCTACATTTGCGCCATGATTTGCACAGTTGTGCTCCCGGTGACGTTCAAGTTTTTGCCGCACATGCCGCTCCTGCATGTGCCGCTGTTGCCTACTCAGCTGTTGAAAATGATGGTGCAAACGGTTCTGCTTGCACACGGCTACGGTGAAGTGAAACGCCACAGCGAACGGCTGTTGATTGAAAAGGAACGCGACGAGGCCGAGCTTGACATTGCAAGAAGAATCCAATCGTCGATGTTGCCGAACGTCTTTCCCGCCTTCCCCGAACGCACCGAGTTTGAAATACACGCAAGCATGAAGGCCGCACGTTGGGTCGGCGGCGACTTCTACGACATGTTCCTTGTAGACGAAAATACGCTGGCAATAGTCATCGCGGATGTCTCGGGTAAAGGTGTACCCGCCGCCCTGTTCATGGCAATCGCAAAAAACCTTATCAAAAGCAACACTCAAGAACACAAAACCCCCGGAAAAGTCTTTGAAACGGTCAACAATATGCTTGCCGAGGGCAACGATGCAAGCATGTTCGTCACCGCATTCTTAGGCTGTCTCGATATACCGTCGGGGCGATTCACTTTCGCCAACGCCGGGCATAATCTGCCGCTTTTGCGGCGTAGTGGCAATAATAATTTCGAGTGGTTGCACACCGAATCCAATTTCGTACTCGCGGCAATGGCGGGCATAACTTACAGCGAGCATGAAATTTATTTGCAGTCGGCAGACGAGCTGTTCCTGTACACGGACGGCGTAACCGAAGCGGCAGATAATTCACAAGAGCTGTTTTCCGACCCGCTATTGCTCGAAAAAGCAAATCTTCACAGCGGCTTGTGTCCGGAAGAATTCATCACGGCAATAAAGCGCGAAGTAGACGACTTCGCGGACGGCGCAGAGCAGTCGGACGATATAACTATGCTTGTGTTAAAGTACAATTAAATTAGAAACGGAGATTAAAAATGAACAAACCAATACTGGAAAAATTGCAACAAATCCCCGAATTTTCCGCGCTGAACTTTGCCGGCATGTCCAAGGAGCAGTTTAACGTAATCGCGGACAAGTGCGTGAAATTCGTGCGCGATTATCCGGAAATTGAGAAAAAAATGCAGGACGCATCCGCCACAGGCAACTGGCGGTTGTACTTGCAATTGCTCACAAAACTTTGCGAAAGGCTCGATGAAATCGGCGCGAAGAATTTCGTCTGCGGCAAAATCGACGGCTTCAGCGAAAGCTTCCTGACCGACGTCGCCTGCTTGTCAATCGACATGCAAATCGCCTCCTACGACATCTATTCCGACGACGCCCTGTTCGACGTCCCCGACCCCAACATGATTTTTAGGCAAATCACAGCAGGGGACTCCTCGACCGATTCACTCGCGCCGGTCATTGTCGCAGTCGATGAAACTAAATTTTTCCTCAACCGTCTAAAAAGCATCATGGCGAACACCCGATACAGCCTCGTCTGCTCCAATTCCGCCGACAGAACCTTTGAACTTATTGAGAATAAAAAAGTTGACCTATTCCTAATTGACACAAACATTTCCGGAGTCTGCGGTTATAAACTTGCGGAAGAAATACGAGCGCACGGCTTTCACGCGCCGATTATTTTCCTGACTTCACAGGCGACAAACGAAGACGTCGCAAAAGCCATCAAGGCGGGCGCGGCCGATTTTATTGTAAAGTCGCTGAGTGATATTCAGATTTACGAGCGGATTAAGCGGGGCTTTATTCAAAAGCATAACAGGAAAATTACGTAATACTTTTCAACAGAAAGGACAATAGTAAAAGTATGAACTATTCAATAGAAAAAATCCGCAGTCTCTCCGAGCGGCCATTGCAAGAACTGCTCGAATCCGCAAAGAATCACGACTTAGAAAACCGCCTCGACTACGCCTTTGCGGCATGCTGTAACGCTTGCATTACCGGTGTCGGATTGACCCCGTACGACGAGCAGATTAAGGCGGCACACGCCCTTTATAACGGCAAAATAATCGAGATGAAAACCGGTGAAGGCAAGACCATTTCAGCGGTTTTTGCCGCATTTTTGCACTGCCTTGACGACAGAAAAGTGCATATCCTAACCTACAACGACTACCTCGTAAAGCGCGATTACAACTGGATGAAGCCGATTTACGACCTGCTCGGAATCGAGATAAGTTTTATAGTCGAAGGCTCAACGCGAGAACAGCGCAAACTTGCATACACGCGACAAGTAGTTTATAATACTGCAAAAGAGTGCGGCTTTGATTTCTTGCGGGACTTTGTGGTGGACAAGCCCGAAGATATTATGCACAAAAATTTCGACTGTGTAATAGTTGACGAAGCCGACAGTATCCTCATCGACGAGGCGCGAATCCCGCTCGTCATCGCGGGTAGCCTGCCCGCAAAGACCGACAGTGAGCTTGAACGCGCCTTTGAATTTGTCAAGACATTAGGCGAAAAACACTACGGCATTTCCGACGAAGCCGACAACGCATATCTAACCGACAAAGGCATCGAAGCCGCCGAGGAATTTTTCGCACTCGACGATTTATACGACGAGGAAAACCACCCGCTGATTGCCGACATAAACGAGTGCCTAAAGGCGAATTTCTCACTCAAAGAAAACGTGAATTACATCGTAAAGGACAACGAGATTTTCATTATCGACGAGTTCACAGGCAGGGCGGCCAAGAACCGCCGCTACCCCGGCTCACTGCAAAACGCCGTGGAAATCAAGCACGGGATTAAAGTAAAAGTCCGCGGTGTGGTTATGGGTACAGTGCCGTTGCAGTTTTTCTTCCGCCAATACGACAAAATCGCGGGTATGACCGGGACGGTTTTCCCGTCCGAAGAAGAATTCGAGTTGCTATACGGCTTAAAACCCGAGAATATTCCACCGCACGTACCCTCAAACAGAATCGACCACCCGACCGAAATTTATTTCAACAAGGAGATAAAATACAGGGAGTTAAAAGCCGAAATAATCCGCGCAAATCAAAAGGGACAACCCCTGCTAATCGGCGCGGAGAGTATTGAAGAAAGTGAATTCCTCGGCGAGGAATTAACTAAAGCGGGGATAAATCACACCGTGCTGAACGCCAAGAACGACGAGGCCGAGGCCGAGATTATCAAGAATGCGGGCGCGTTCAAGGCGGTGACAATTTCCGCGAACATGGCGGGGCGCGGCGTCGATATACTTCTCGGCGGCCACGACCTCAAAACCCGCGACGAGGTCATTAAGGCGGGCGGGCTCTACGCTATCAGCACTTCCATGCGTGAAAGTTCGCGCATAAATTTGCAACTCCGTGGCAGGACGGGCAGGCAAGGGGACATCGGCGAGACAAAAGTTTTCACCTCACTTGACGATGAGATAATGCAAAAGCATGAGCTGAACAAATTAGTCCCAAAACACAAGCTCCAAAATTTCACCGACGACAAAATCACCGACAAAACTATACTCCGCGAAGTCGAGCGTATTCAGCGAATTTCCGAGGGCGATAAATTAGAAGAACGCAAGCAACTCTTGAAGTTCACGGTAATTTCCGAGAAGCACAGGGACGCGATTTTCAAGGCGCGCAAAAAATTCGTCACGGGTGAAACTGCGCCGCAATTCTGGCAGGAAAATTCGCCCGATGAATTTGAAAGTGCGGTACAAAAATTCGGCGAAATGGCAATCCTCGAGTTGCAACGGGAGTTAATTTTGCAGGTCATAAATGAGGCGTGGAGCGATTATTTGGTCTACACGTCGGCTTTGCGCGAGGGGATTCACCTCACTCGGGTAGGCGGGAAAGAGCCGTCCGACGAGTTCAACATGCAGAGCCAGCGGTATTACGAGGACATGGAGGAGCGGGTCGTCGCGGACATGGCGACCGCACTCGAAGACCTGCTCGAAATGGACGACATGGCGCAATTCACCGCGGAATTGTCGCGCAAAAACCCCGAAAACATCTACACCTATTTGCAGTACGAAAGCCCGGACGAGCTTGTAAAAAAGCCGATACTGCTACAAGCCGTCGAGGGCGCGAAGTTGATTGACGAAGATGATGATGACGAGGAATTACAACAAGAAAACGGCGAAAAACCCCAGACTAAGCAAGGGTTTTTCAAGAGGTTTTTTGGGTAAGGTTTTTTGATTATTGAAAAATTCGCAAAACCTACGGGCGAACGCAGTTCGCCCCTACGCTGAAAAATATTTTTTGCCGTTAATAATTTTTAATGTGGTAGGGGCGATTCACCATGGTTCGCCCGTAAAATAGCAGTTATTGCAAGCGATTTAATGGACAGAAAGGGCTTGACGAAAATATGAGTATCACAAACCACCTGAAAACTATCGCCGCAATCGCCACTCCTCGCGGGGTCGGCGGCGTTGCGATGATTAGAATATCGGGCGATGATGCCGTGGGGATTGCCGCGCGGGTTTTTCGTGCGGCTTCGGGTGCAAGTGTCACGGAATTGGAGCCGCGTACTGCTGTATATGGCGTTATTTTTGATGCAGAAACTTTTGAAAAAGGTGAAAATAATTCAGAACCGTGCAAAATCGACGACGGCATTTTGACACTGTTCCGCGCCCCTAACAGTTACACCGGTGAGGACGTCGCGGAGATTACCTGCCACGGCGGAATCTACGTCACAGAGCGGGTTTTGCGGGCCTGCCTTGATGCGGGTGCAAGCTTGGCGGGCGCGGGCGAGTTCACACGGCGCAGTCTGCAAAATGGCAAGATGAGCCTTACCCAAGCCGAGTCGGTAATTGACATCATCAACTCCCAAAATAGGCAGTATTTATCCTACTGCATGGCGCAACGAGACGGCGCATTGTACCGCAAAATCGAAGAAATTTCGCAGATTATTCTCGACATAACAGTGCAAATTGCCGCGTGGATTGACTACCCGGACGAGCTTGCGGAACCCGATAAACCCGGCCTTGACAGCTATGAAACAGGCTCATTTCTCGGTCAGCTTGCGAATTGCCGGGCGCGGTTGCAGCTGCTGATTGAGGGCTTTGAAGTCGGCAGGGTTATGCGCGAGGGGGTACTTACGGCGATTGTAGGTAAGCCTAATGCAGGAAAATCAACTATTATGAACCTTCTTGCACATAATCAGCGCAGTATTGTCACCGAAATAGCCGGGACAACTCGCGATATTGTTGAGGAAAGCGTGAATCTCGGCGACGTAATTCTGCGGCTGTGCGATTGCGCGGGACTGCGCGAGAGCGGCGACGAGGTTGAGCAAATCGGCGTGGAGATAATGCTGAAACGCCTTGAGCAGTGCGAGTTGGCGTTGGCGGTTTTCGATAATTCCCGCCCGCTCGAGAAGGAAGATTACGCCTTGCTCGAAAAACTCAAGGGCAAAAACGCAATCTGCGTCATTAACAAAGCCGACTTGGAAAACCAACTCGACTTAACTTTTCTCGCCACTCAATTCAAAAACGCCATCGAAATTTCCGCAAAAGACCCCGCCTCGTTTGAGCCACTCGCGGCGGTAATCGCGAAGTCGCTCAAACTCGGCAGGGTGGATATTTCGGCGGGCTTTTTGGCGAACGAACGCCAGCGAGAAGCCGCAGTTTTGGCATCGCGCCGCCTGAACTCCGCGATAAATGGTATAGATTCGGGTATATCCTTAGACATTCTCGGAATAACCCTCGAAAGCGCGCTCACCGCGCTATACGAGCTGTCGGGCAAAAGCGTGACGGATACAGTGATTGATGAGGTTTTTCGGCGGTTTTGTGTGGGGAAGTAGGGGTTAATCCTAATTCCGCAAAGTCTTACGAGCGGCAGAAAGCCAAGATGGTGCGGCAAAAAACCAATAAAACATCAAAAATCCCAAAAGAAAGAGCCAGACAATCCAAGTGGCGAAAATGCTCCAACCACTTAAAGAACTTCTTCCTGTAAAAATTCGTCTTGTACCGAGAAAGCAAGCTCCACCCGCATGTATCCCCAAAAGACCCATAAAAAGATATAAAAGACTCATGCCAAAAGTGACAAGACCATCTGCCGATGAAACATTGAATAACGATACAAGTACACTGGAAATAGATGGTAACACAAAAAGGACGCCCCCTATAATTGACCCCCATTTAAAGGCTTTAATATCTTTCCTTGCGATTTCCTTTTCGTTTAGAACATAATCAACAGCACAGTCCGGGCAAGACCCGCCACTTTGATTATAGCAGTCAGCGCATAAATATTTACCGCAATTATTCCTGCACTGCGAGACTGCCGCCTTGGTTTCGTGATAAAAACAATTCATTTTTGTTCTCCTTTATGTAGTAATATTTATTTTTTTGATTGCGTGATTGCAATCAAAAAAATTTTATTTTAGTCGGCAAAACACCCACGTATTCTGCCTTATTTACCATTATAACCCATATGCGACTATATGTCAACCCTTTATGAAACTTTTCTTTTTCGCCCGTTTAGTATACAATAGAGATTGAAACTAAACACAATAGAGGGATAAAATGGAACACAACGTACTTGTTCATATCAGGGAATTATGTGAAATAAGAGGCTGGACGATTTATCGCCTATCAAAGGAATCCGACATCAGCTATTCCACGCTCAACAACCTGTTCAACCGCAACAACACCCCCTCAATCCCCACCTTAGAAAAAATCTGCGATGGTTTTGGCATATCGCTCTCGCAATTTTTCGCCGGCGATAGCCCGTTTCCGCAGTTGACCGATAGACAGCGCGAACTCCTCAACCGCTACAGCCAACTACCGCCCGAACGCCGCGAACTCCTCGAAGCTTACCTACACGGGCTTGAAAGCAAGAGCAAATGTTCACAAATTCAATCCATATGAAAAACCGTCAGTTGACGGTTTTTTTGATTATTACAGCGACTTTTTTTCCTAAAATCCTTTTCAAACTCGAAAAAATATGTTATACTATATGTTGTATAGGCGCAAACGCAAATTCCGCAGTTGGTTTTAATTGGAAAACATTACATTACAAGGAGGTTCATATGTTTATTGACATTTTAATTACAGCGAATCTCGCAATTTCGCTGTACATCTTCTTTGCCGCGATGTTCACGAAAAATTTCGAGAAATTCCTGAGGGTTTTCCCGTCAATTTTTATCGGCGGCGTGGTCTTCAGAATGGTTCTGAATCTTTTTATAACAAGCAGAATCCTAAGCCACAGCGGCACCGGCGCGATTATCGAAGCCGTCGGTGGGTTTGTGACAGGCGGCGATAGTTTCGCGGGCTCGGTGGTTTTCGCGGTGTTTATTCTAACCGCACACATCGTTGTAATCATAGGCGCAATGCGGATTTCCGCGGTTATGGGCAAGCAGAGCAACACCGATTTGCACAAGTCCGTAAACGCCTGCATGAGGTTCGCAATTGCGGAAATTTTAGTGCTGTTTATCACAATCGCGGTGAATTTCATCGCAGGCGCGCTCCTGCACCCCGCCATTGAAATCTACGGCTTCACCGGGGCCGCAGCCGACCTCGCGCCGATTGTAGTCGGGAGCGGAATTTGCATGTCATGGCTCGCCATTATGTCGCTATTCGGCGCGGGAATGTTCGCGACGAGGGTGGTTACGAAGGCGAGGGAAAACGCGGGAGTTTAAGCGGGATAGCGGGTGACAATCGGCACATAATTATGATATAACAGAGGTGATACTATGAATTTCTATACTGCAAGGGATTTAAGAACAACGCCGAAAAATATTTTCAACTCGCTATCCACCGAGGGCGAGGTGATAATCACAGATAACGGGAAACCCACGGCTTTAATGCTTGACATTTCCGAATCAAATTTTGATGAAATTGTAAAAGCGGTTCGCCAAGCCAAAGCCATGATTGCGTTCAATAATATGCGTAATAAAGCCGAAAAACGCGGCTTTATGACCGATGAAGAAATTGAAAAAGAAATAACTGCATACCGCAGAGAAAAGAAGAATGCGGGGAAGTAAAATGCTTGTAGTAGTGGACACAAATGTAATAGTTTCCGCGTTTTGGTCAAAGGGCGGAAATCCGGCAAAAATTATTTCACTAATTCAAAATTATTTGATTACCCCTTGTTATGATTATCGCATAATGCAGGAATACGAGGAGGTTTTGTCGCGGAAGAAATTCGGGTTTGAGAGTTGGGAAATCAATAATTTTTTGTCGCAAATTAAACATGACGGTATATCAGTAGTCGCGCCGCATATCGACATAGTTTTTAGTGACGAGAGCGACAAAATGTTTTACGAAGTTGCAAAAAAATGCAACGCTGTATTAATCACAGGCAATTCAAAACATTTCCCGAAAGATGACTGTGTAGTTACCCCGACAGACTTTCTGAATACCTTCAAACCGAGGTGAAATAAAATGCCCCAAATCAACATCCTCCCCCGTGAAATCAGCGAACTCATCGCCGCCGGCGAAGTCGTTGACCGCCCCGCAAGCGTGATTAAAGAGCTCGTGGAAAACAGCGTTGATGCGGGCGCGAGGCAAATCACGGTCGAGATTATGAACGGCGGCGTAAGTTTTATGCGCGTGACCGACGACGGGTGCGGAATTGCTTGCGGCCAAGTCCCCACGGCCTTCATGCGGCACGCCACAAGCAAAACCGCCTCAAAGGAAGACCTCGAAAACATAGTCACAATGGGCTTTCGCGGCGAAGCACTGGCGTCGGTTGCGGCGGTCGCGAAAATCGAAGTGCTGACCAAACGCCCCGCCGACAAAATCGGCACGTTGTACAAAATTTACGGCGGCGAGGAGCTTGCCCACCACGAAACGGGCTGCCCCGATGGCACAACCATCATCATTCGCGAGCTTTTTTACAACACCCCCGCCCGCCTGAAATTCCTCAAAAAGGACGTCTCCGAGGCGAACGCCGTCCAAGCAATCGTGGACAAGCTGATTTTGGCGCACAGCCACATCGCTTTTCGGTTTATTCGCGACAACAAAATCGTGCGAATCACCGCCGGGGACACGCTCCACACCGCGCTTTACTCGGTTTTCGGCAAGCAATTCGCGGCCAGTCTCATTCCGGTCGATTTTGCACAAGGCGGCATAAAAATCGGCGGCTTTGTGTCGTCGCCGCTCTTTTGCAGGGGCAACCGCACGATGCAGTATTTCCTGCTCAATTCCCGCCCGATTAAGTCACTGCAAATCATGGCGGCGGTCGAGGAGGCCTACAAAAGCCAAATCCCGGTCGGCAAATACCCCGCCTGCGCCTTGACAATCGCGCTGAATCCAAGCGAAGTTGACGTAAATGTACACCCCGCAAAGTCGGAAGTCCGTTTCGCCAATGACAACGCGGTTTTCGACACGGTATATTTTGCGGTCAAGAACGCGCTGTTGAACGCCGAAAACGTCAAGGAAATCGAGTTGCCGGTAATCCCAAAAGAAGAATACCGCCCGCCACTGTTCCGCGAAAACACCGCAGTACAGCAGGAATTTGCGCCTGTGTTAAGGGCAAGCGCGGCTGAATTTAAGGTGGCGAAACGGTCGGAAGAAGTGTTTGAATTTCCCGAATTGCCGGAATTACCGCCGATATCGCCACCCGTAATGCAGAACTTCACACGACCGATTGAACCCTCCGCGCCCGCTCCTACAACCGGTTTGCGGGTAATCGGCGAGCTGTGGAAAACCTACATAATCTGCGAACACGGCGACAGCTTAGTCCTAATCGACAAGCACGCCGCCCACGAGCGAATCCGCTTTAACGCGCTAAAGCGCGAACTGACCGCCACCTCGCAACTGCTGACCGACAGCATTTTCATAAACGCGGACATGCGAAGTTTCGACGCGCTCAAACAAGGCCGCGAAATCCTGCTCGACGCAGGGATTGAAATCATTCCGCTCGATAAAAATTACGTGATTGAGGTAATCGCGTTGCCCGGGCTCTTGCTCGAGAGCGACATTGAGGCGATAATTCTCGAAGTCGCCGAAATCTTCGCCGAGAGCGGCGGCTCGGAACTTGGCACCGAGAGCATTTTCAACGAAGTTTTGCACTCGATTGCTTGCAAATCGGCTATCAGAGCTAACGACAAAACGAGCATAGCCGACTTAGAAGGCCTCGCAAATGCAGTCTGGAGCGACAAAAACCTGCGCTACTGCCCACACGGCAGACCGATTGTGACATTGATTAGTAGGCGGGAGATTGAGAAGAATTTTGGGAGAGTTTGAGAAATGAACTACGTCATAAAACAAGCTGAAATTGAGGATTTGCCGGAAGCCATCGCGCTTGTCAAAGAGGTTTTCATGGAATTTGAAGCCCCGGTGTATTCGGAGGAGGGCGTGGAATATTTCATGCAAGGTCTTAATTATGAACAAATGCGAGAGGGCTTGACCCAAAGACAGCATAAAATATGGGTTTGCCGCGACCTTGACACTGCCGAACTCATCGGCGTTATACGCGGCAGACCGCCCGGCCATATCAACCTGCTGTTCGTGGCGAAAAAGCACCACAGAAAGGGCATTGCCCGCGCTTTGTTTAACGAGTATGCAAAATATTGCAAAGCAGACGCCATCACCGAAATCACGGTTAATTCCTCGCCTTACGCCGTTGAAGCCTACCGAAAATTAGGGTTTTGCGAAACCGATTCGGAGCAGGTTACGAATGGAATTCGGGCTACGCCGATGAAGAAAATAGACCTCCGCGGGAATTAAATTGCGGTAGGTTGTCGAGCGAAAATTTTGTCAGACAAGGCAAATTTTCGCAGTAGGCTTTGTGCCTTTCAAGAAAATTTAACGAAGTATGGCGGAATTTTCGCCGGCAAGATGCCGTGATTTAATTCCCGCGGTGGTCTATAGCAATTCCACTTAGAAATTGCCCGATAGACGAGCGCAAAAGCTTTGATTTATGGGTTTTGTGCTCGGATTGCGGTGCAAATTTCAAGTGGAATTGCTATAATAATATAACTGCGTGAAAAGGAGCAAAAAATCATAAAAAAAACATTCACAGTAGTAATCTGCGGGCCGACCGCCACAGGTAAAACCGCACTCGCCGTAAAAATCGCGGAAAGTTACAACGGCGAAATCGTCGGCGCAGACTCCATGCAGATTTACAAGGGCATGAACATCGCCACAGCCAAGCCGACCGCGGAAGAACTCCGCGGCATAAAACATCATCTAATCGACTTCGTAGAGCCGCACGAAGCCTATTCGGTTGCGGATTACGTCGAGGTTGCGAGAAGGACTATCGCCGAAATTTCCGCACGAGGGAAACTGCCGATAATTGCGGGCGGCACGGGCCTGTATATAAACTCGCTGATTGACAATGTCGAATTCGCTGAAATCAAGGCGGACGCGGCTTTCCGCCGCGAAATGCAGTCCCTTGCAGACGAGAAAGGCGCGGAATTTCTGCTTGGGAAACTGCGTGAAATCGACCCCCTATCCGCCGAAATCCTCCACGAAAATAATACAAAGCGGGTAATCCGCGCCTTGGAAGTCTTCCATGTCACAGGTCGGACTATGAGCGCGCACAAAGCCGCCAGCCGACTGCATCCGTCGCCGTATGAGCCGCTAATGCTCGGCATGAATTTTCACAGAACCGAGTTATATGAACGAATCGACCGACGTGTAGATTTAATGCTCGAAATGGGCTTATTGGACGAGGCGAAAAGCTTTTATGAAGCCGAAAATTCCCATACTTCCATTCAGGCAATCGGCTACAAAGAGTTGCTGCCGTTCATAAAGGGCGAAGCCGCCCTCGCCGAATGTGTCGCGAATCTAAAAAAAGCCACCCGCAACTACGCAAAACGGCAGTTGACGTGGTTCAAAAAGGACTCGCGCATACGCTGGATTGCGCCGACTGAACTTGACACGCTCGACTTTGCCGAGTTAGTCCAACGAGTTGGTTCAAAATAAAAACCGCCGAGTTTCTAACTCGGCGGGGTAAAATCTACACCAATTCTTCATCGGTAGGCACGTTTTTCAGCGCACTGACTGCGTTTTTCGCGGATAGCGAGCTGTCAACGGTTGCGGTTGCGGCGGCGGTCGGCGAGACCGAAATATCCCGCTTGCCATCAGGCACAGACGGCGTCGGCGCCTTCCTGACCGTCCCGGTTTTCTTCACTTCGGGCTTTTTCACTTCGGCTTTCTTCACCTCCGTTTTGGGTGCTTCGGGCTTTTTTGCCTTCACAGTGGTGTCTTGCTTGGGCTTTTTCGCCTTGCCGGACGAGTCCTTCTTGTCGGTGGTGGCAAGCGCCAACTTGTTCAGCACTAAAGCCAAGTTATAGTCGCCGTCCAGGTAGATAAATTCGGACGAAATGGCATCTTCCAAGGTGAATTTTCCATTCGCCAACTTGACGAAATTTTCCCCCGGTGCATAAAGAATCGCGTTCCTGTCAACATAGTCATAAGGGGCTACTTCAAGGATACCGCCTCTGTAAGCGACATAGAAAATCCCCTCGCCCTCTCCTGTTATGTTGAATTGAAAAGCAAAATCCTCGTCAAGCTTTCTCTTGTCGGCTTTTGAATACGCTTTTTTTACGTCTGCGAAAAATTTTTCATAGGTCATGGCAGTAAATTCCTTTCAATTTTAATACGTCTTAAAGAGCCTGTTCAGTGTCTGGACGCGGCGGCATTTTGGTCAAATTCGCGCCCCGTTTCGTCAAAAATCCTCGAAATAAACAAATTATTTCTGCGGTTTTTTCCTCGCGGTGCATCAAATTTGCCGCAAAATCCCACTCGCGCCGAGACACTGAACAGGCTCTTGCTTGTTAAAACTATTATACCACATTATAAAGCAATATGCAATATAAAAATTAACCAAATTTTTTGGCTTGACAACGGGCTATTTTATGTGTATAATAGTAATATGTGTAAGTTTGTTTAGTAGAGAGGACTGTAAGTTTCAAAATAATTAAGGAAAGGCGTGTCCCATGCCGCACAATTTCATTGGGTTTTGTGCAAGCGTGGGCGGCATGGTATTAAAAAGTGAGAAGAATCAAGTACGCAAAATACATAAAACCCTTTCTTACAGCGGCTTTGGCGGCGGTTTTGCTCGGCATTGCGGCAATTTCGGCGACTGCGGCGGCGGGTGCAGACCCCGTGACGGGCGATGACCCCGATACCTTACCCTCGCCACGCCCCGAAACGGCGATTCTGAGCGTCGAGGCCTTCACGGTTGACGGTGGGTTCATACTTTTGCCCACTGAAGTACCGGTCGCGCAAGTCACCTATCAGGACAGGCCCGTAGGCGGCAGTATCACCGTCTTCGACATCTTGAACGACTTCGTCGGGAGCGGGAGAGTGGTCTACACCGAGGGTTCACGGGGCAGTATCACCAGAGTTGCAATGCCGAGCAGGGATAATTCCTACATGACGGTCAACAGCGAGATTGTAAACTATATTTACCCTGATTTCCCGGCACAAGCCGCCGAGAGAGCGGTTTTGGGCAATGCAAGGGCGCGCAGTGTTGACTGGCTTGAAGCAGGGGACTTCACCCGCTCGGACAGCAGTCTCGCGGGGAGCAAGTGGGTAATCATCCTCAACAACGTGATGTTAGACCCCGCCCAGCCCGCCAACGACCCCTACAGAGTGACCGTCAAGGACGGCGACGTCGTCAGAATTGCGTTCACGGTCACGGGCAACGGCGCCGACCTTGCCGTCCCGGTACCCGGCGTCAACCCCGACGACTTGGTTTTCCCGCCCGCCAACCGCGACGAATTGTACGAGTTCATGGCAGACCGAGACATGAGCGAACGCCTCGCGGGAGACGGCTTTGAGCCTTATTACGACGTCCGAGGTACGGCATCCGCCGCCGCCGCAACACAAGCGGAAATTAACAGGGCAGTGCGGCTGATGGCTGTGAATTTCTTGGAGGAAGAAAGCGATTTTTATCACTATTACGACGAAATCGAGGGCAGCGACTTTGTAAGTGTAAATGACAGCCGCTCTGATAATTTATATCAAGATTTTTACCCCGAAAACCCGACCAGTGACTTCTCGGAAATAGAGGTAGGCCCTGCGATTAACGACCTGCCGCCGCCGCAACCCCCGCAAATCCCCGAACCCAAGCACGAGATTGACCGCAGTCCGCGCCCCTCCGAACCCACAGGCGTGACCCCGTTCGTCGCACTGCCGATTCTCGGCGGGTTGGCGTTGGTGTCGGTACTGGCGAGTAGGCGTAGGCGGTAGGTTTCATGGACTTTGTGGGGGGCAGAGGGTTTTCATGAGACTTTGTGGGGGGCAGAGGGGGGTAGTAGGGGTCTATGTCTGCGCCACCGCAAAGTAGCCGCACGCCCGCGTTCTACGCTTGATAAAGCTTAAACAACTCGAGCCGAACCGTTATCACGTAGCACATGCCCTATGCGAGTGCAGGCTATTCAAGTAGATGAAACCTGTCAAGTCGTGAACTTGTAAGGTCGCAATCGAGAAAGTGGAGTCTGAACAGCTTGTGTGGCGGGCTGGCGGCTACTTTGCGGCGGCGCAGACATAGACCCCTACTACCCCCCTCTGCCCCGACTGCCACCCCGCACGACAAACCCGCGCATGTAGGGGCGGGCATTGCCCGCCCGTTCGACGAACCCGCGCTGTAGGGGTGATTTCCTTTTCGCCCGCACGACCCGCCCGCAAATCGGCAGATTTTTGCAAAACGTACTATCTTTTGTTGTTATAAAAACTAAAAATATTGATGAGGAGAAGTAATATGAAATGTTGCGGTAATTGTCATTGGAGTGTGTTCTACCCTTTTTCTGTTTCGCCCGGTTGTTCTGAATTGAGTTGTGTTTATGATACTTTTCGTACTGACGAAAAAGGAACGTATGTATTTGCTGTGACTAAAGCTGTCGATAAAACAACTACAGCATGTAAATTTCACTCATTTAAGAGAGGTGTTCCCGAGAATTGGGAACTTGCAGGTGGTCAGAAATTAATAAATAATTTCTAAAAAACGATTATAATCATTGTTTGTTGTGATTACTACCAAAAACCAAGAACAGGAGGCGATTTTATGCGTAAGGTAAAGAAAATCAAGTTAGCGGAAGACCCTTTACCGCCCCGAAGTAGACTAAATGAAACTGCGGAAATAACAAGTAGCATAAAATCGTCGTCGGATTAGCAGAATTTGTTTGTAAATTTTGTGTAATATACGGCCACGCTTTTGTGCGTGGCTTTTATTTTTGCGCCCAATCGTACGGACGTTGTCCGTACGACAATCAACAGCAAAGGAGCGTGAAACTATTGAAAGAATATCAAACCTACGAAAAAATGCTTGACGAAAAGCAGTACAACTCACTTAGGAGCGAGTTATTGGAGGAGAACCCGGCGGATATTGCACAGCTGATTGAGAACGTCCCGGTGGAAAAGGCGGTGCTGATTCTGCGAGTACTGCCGAAAGACGTTCAGGCGGCGGTCTTCGCGGAGGTCTACTCGGACACTCAGCAAGCCCTAATCGGGCTGTTCAGCGACACCGAAATCCACTTCATCATAGAAGAACTTTTCCTTGACGACGCGGCCGACTTCATAGAAGAAATGCCCGCGACAATCGCCAAAAAAATCTTAGCCAACGCCACAAAGGAAACTCGTGACGAAATCAATCGCCTCTTGAAATACCCCGACAATTCCGCAGGCACGATTATGACGGTCGAGTACGTTGACCTAAAGCGGGGTATGACAGTACGCGAATCGTTCAGCCGTATCCGCAAAACCGGAACCGACAAAGAAACGATTTACACTTGTTATGTCACCGACTCCGAGCGGCGGCTCGAGGGCGTGGTGACGGCGAAAAAGCTGATGCTTGCCGAGCGTGAGGAAATTATCGGCGACATAATGGACACAAATATTATGCTCGCCCAGACCTACGAAGACCAAGAGGAAGTCGCCCGCCGATTCAATAAGTACGACCTGTTGAGCCTTCCCGTCGTCGATTCGGAGAACAGGCTTGTCGGGATTATCACCGTTGACGACATAGCCGACGTTATCCAAGCCGAGGCAACCGAAGACTTTGAAATCATGGGCGGTATGGCGCCGTCCGAAAAGCCGTATCTCAAAACGAGCGTTTTCGAGCTGTTCAAGAACCGCATAGGCTGGTTAGTCGGGCTGATGATTCTCGGCATGGGTACGGGGATAATACTGAAAATTTTTGAAGACGCAATGCTTGCAGTGCCGCTCCTAATAACTTTTATACCAATGCTGACCGACACGGGCGGCAACGCGGGCGCTCAAAGCTCAACCCTCATTATCCGCGGTATGGCGGTCTCGGAAATCACCACGCAGGACTTCATGAAAGTTGCGTGGAAAGAAATCCGCATAAGCATGATGGCGGGGGTGGTACTCGCGGGGGTTGCGTTTGTGCGGGTGATAATTTTGAGCACCGGCGAAGCTGATTTATATATAAAAGCCGCAGTGATTAGCCTCACGATAATTTTTACTGTGTTTATGTCGAAACTCTGCGGCGTGGCGTTACCGATGCTTGCAAAAAAGACCAAAATCGACCCCGCCGTAATGGCCGCCCCGCTGATTACAACGATAGTTGACGCATGTTCGTTGATTATGTTCTTCATGATTGCCAAGTTATTTCTGGGGTACTTGATGTAACACATTTTGCCCCGCACGAATATTATAATATATTACACAGTGGCAATAAAAGTTGCCACTGTTGTCTGTGGGGTGTGAGAAGTGAGACGACGACCGTATTGGCGCGACCGCCGCGACAGGCGGCGCAGAAGAAGCAATGTACCCATGGTGTGTTTGGCGGGTGCGTTCGGCTTCGTCTGCTTGTGTATCTTGTCGGCGAAGTTCTTACTTTTTTTCCTCGCAGTAACACTAATCGCGCTCGGTTTATGGCTGTTAATCTGTGCGTAATTATTACATATGAGAGGTGCAAACTTTGAAAGTAACCCGCACAAAATGCGGGTGATGAAACTTTCATTAATACCGTTACTACAGAAAGGGCATGGTGAAAAAAATGAAAATAGTTGTTGTGAAAAGTCCGAGATTGCTCGCCGGGTTTTTGAGGTTCTTCTTCAAAATCAAAAAGGAGCAAGCGGTCTAAGAGAAAAGGGCGGATTTGAAATCCGCCCATTACTTATAAGTTCTTTCACCCGTCCAAGCATCCTCAAAAATCCGCACATAGCTATCGAATCTGCTCTCGGTAATCTCCCCGCGCTCCTTTGCGGCGAGTACCGCGCAGCCGTCTTCCTTGACATGCCGACACCCCGAAAACTTGCAATGCTCCACAAACGGCAGAAACTCCCGAAAGTTCAGCGCGACCTCGCTTGAATCCAACTTGCCGTACTTCGCCGCCTCGACCGTGGAAAACCCGGGTGTGTCGGCGATGTACGACGGCGCAAAAATCCCGTCTCCGTCTGCAATCTTGTACAATTCCACCTGCCGCGTAGTATGCTTACCGCGGCCAAGCTTCTTGCTAATTTCCGCAGTTTCAAGGTGCAGGGCAGGGAACAGGCTGTTGAGTGTACTCGACTTGCCAACCCCGGTATTGCCGATAAGGGCGCAGGTTTTGCCGCGTAAAAATTCGAGAATCGGCGTTGCGCCTGCACCACTCGAATTATCCACCGAGAAGACGGTGAACCCTGCCTTTTCGTATATTTCGCGAAGTCGGGCTTCGCTTTTCTTGTCGATTTTCGTGAACAACGGGACCGGCTCGATGTCTTTACTCTCAAAAATCGCGATTAATTTGTCGAGAATGAGCATATTCGGGGCGGGTTCGACCGTGGAAATTACGATAATCGCCGCATCAAGATTGGCAAGCGGGGGGCGGATTATGTAGTTTTTGCGGGGGAGAACGCGGGTGATTATGGGGGTGTCGTCCCGCACTTCAATCTCGACCTCGTCCCCCACGCACGGGCTAATCTTTTGCAGTCGAAACAGCCCTCTCGCCGCAGATAAAAATACACCGTCCGGGGTCTCTGTGTGGAAGAAACCCCCGACGGATTTTATAATTTTTCCGGTTGTTTTAGTCAAATTTTCACCTATTCTGTTTCTTTCAGCCGTTTCGCGCTCGTTCTGAGACAGCGTTTCATGACTAATTCGGGTGTCTCGCCGTTCATTTTCGCCACTTCCTCAAACACGGCGTAATCTTCGCGCCGAACAGGCACCATGACTTCTTTAATTAATTTGTCGTAAAAAGGGTTTGGAATAGCCTTTTTGAAGTCTTCGGCGGTTAATTCTCTCATGACTTTCTCACTTTCGTATATCCTACATGGTCGGGCGTGGAAGTCCGACCGTGTAATTACGGCGTTGTGTGTGGCGGTCGGGCAGAATAGCCGCCCTTCCTGTTTTATTTAATTAAAATAAGATTGGCGGCTATTAAAACTTTGCTGAAGCAAAGTTTTATA
>WRMK01000020.1 GCA_009777155.1 Oscillospiraceae bacterium | reverse complement strand
AAACCGGGGGGGGGGGGCGCGGGCGGCGCCCTGAACCCCACCCAACCGCGGTGTCGGCTGGGGGCGCGCTTGGCGCGTCCGTAAACCCGCAAAACCGCCGTGTCTCCCCGGGCCGCGCAACGCGCGCCCCTACAAATTATAGGTTTGTGCAAAAAAAATAACAATATTGGGAAAAATTATGCCGAATTTAGAACAATCCAATTTACCCTACAGCCTTGACGCGGAGCAAGCCGTCTTAGGCTCGATTCTGCTTGACTCCAAGCTGATTGCGGAAGTCACCGACAAGCTGTCGCCGCAAAGCTTCCACGTCGGCCTGCACAACGAGATTTTCTCGGTCATGATGCAGATGTTTATCACGAGCCAGCCGATTGACGTGATTACGGTCGTTGAAAACACCGTCCGCAAAGAGATTTTCGACACCCAAGCCGATGCGAAGACTTACCTTGTGCGGCTTATGGAGTCGGCAATCAGCCCGTCGAGCATTGATAGTTACGCGAAAATTATCGCCGAAAAATACATGGTGCGCCAGCTGATGTACGCCTCAAACGAGATTTTCGACCTCGCAAGTGCGGGCACCGAAGAACCGCAGAACCTGCTCGACTTTGCAGAGACTAAGATTTACAATATTCGCGACGAAAAGGACATAGCGGGCCTCGTGCCGATTAAGCCGACCGTCTTGGAAAAAATCAAGGAGCTGTCCGAGATTGCGCGGGACCCGGTCGCATACGAGGGCAGGTATACCTCGACTTCTTACGAGAAACTTGACAAGATTATTTTCGGGCTGTCGCCGTCGGATTTAATTTTAGTGGCGGGCAGACCGGGCATTGGCAAGACGACTTTCGCGGTCAACATGGCGGTCGGCGTGGCGAAAAAATACCGCAGTAAGAAAATCGCCGTATTCAGCTTTGAAATGTCCCGCGAACAGCTCGTAGAGCGGCTTTTGGCGTCGGAAGCGCGGGTAACGACCGACCAAATGCGTAAAGGCACAATCGACCACCACGGTTGGAAAAGCATAGGCGAGGCGGCGGAATTTCTCTCGTCACTTGAAATTTACATAGACGACACTCCGAATGTTTCAATCGGCGAAATGAAGGCAAAACTGCGCCGTATGAACGGCTTGGAAGTCGTCGTTGTGGACTATTTGCAGTTGATGTCAACCGGCAGGCGAGACGGGAACAGGGTCAATGAAATCTCGGAAATTACTCGAAACTTGAAGATTTTGGCAAAAGAACTCGGAGTTGCGGTAATTTTAGCCTCGCAGTTATCCCGCGCGGTCGAAAGCCGTCAGGAGAAACGCCCCGTGCTGTCGGACTTGCGGGATTCGGGTTCAATTGAGCAAGATGCCGACATCGTTTTAATGCTTTACCGTGACAATTATTACAACAAAGAAACTGAATTCCCCAATCGGTGCGAGTGCATTGTGGCGAAGAATCGCCGCGGTGAGACCGGCATGTTCGAGCTGAATTTTGAGGGGGAATACTACAGCTTTAAGAGCGCGGAGTACATACACCTTAACGGCTAAAATTCACACTATCTTCACGGCATATTTTCCGCCATACTGCGTTGATTTCCCCTTAAATATAAGCGTATATTCGCGGGAAAATCGCCTTGTATGACGAAAAATCTACCGCAAATATACTGCAAATTTTAGCCGTTAAGGAGTATAACATGTCAGCGAAAATTAAAGACAACTTGTTAAAATTTAGCGAAGTCATTCGCGGGAACACCGTCTTGGTTGCACTTTCGGGCGGCGCGGATAGCGTCTGCTTGCTTCACGCCTTGCTTGAGGCGCGGGACGAACTTGCAATCGAAGTCGAGGCCTGCCACGTCAACCACATGTTGCGGGGCGAGCAGAGCGATTCCGACGAGCAGTTTGTGCGGGAACTTTGCGAAAAACTCGGCGTAAAGTTGCATGTCGGCAGAGTAGACGTCAAGTCACTGTTGAAGAAGCACCATAGCCTTGAAGAAGTCGCGCGGGAAGTGCGGTATGCCTTTCTTGAAGGGACTGCAATCACTGCCAAAACCGCAATTATCGCCACGGCCCATAACGCCGACGACAACGCCGAAACAGTCCTGCTGAACCTTCTACGAGGGACGGCACTGCGCGGGCTGTGCGGGATTCCACCGGTTCGCGGGAAGATTGTCCGACCTTTGTTGGAGTGTACAAAAGCGGACATACTCGGCTATCTCGAAGACCGAAATATCGCCTTTGTCACCGACGAGACTAATTTTTCGGAGCAGTTTACTCGAAACGCACTGCGCCTGAAAATCATGCCGTTGTTGCAGGAAATCAACCCGTCGTTGACCGCCGGCATTACCCGAATGTGCGGGAATTTACGCGCCGACGAGGAATTTTTGCACGAGATTGCGGCAACCGCGCTCGAAAACGCCGAATCGGGCGAGTTTTGCAGAACCGAATCCCTCATAAATCTGCACCCCGCAATTCTAAACCGTATAATTTCCCTGTTCTTAACCAAAAATAATATATCGCCATCTAATTTGCGAATCAGCGGCATAGTCTCGCTTATTGAGGCCGAAAACGGCGGCAAAATCAACATCGCCAAGGACAAATACGCGATTGTTAAAAATAATTTATTGCAAATTCAGACAATTTTCAAAAAATAATTGATTTTCGGGAAATTTTGTGCTATAATCAATTAGTTATACTATTTATGTAGGTTATGTAGGAGAAATTGATTTTGTAGACCTCCTTGGAAACTAACGCACGGCGGCTTTACGCACAGGTTTTCCGCCATACTGCGTTAAAAATTCCCGCAATGCACAAAGCATTACGAAAATTTTTGCCTTGTCTGACGAAAAACCTGCGCGCAAATCCACTCGTGGTTAGCTTCCAAGGAGGTCTAATGAACACCGATATTGAGAGAATTTTATTCGGGCAAGCGCAGATTGCGGGGGCGGTGCAGCAGCTTGCCGCGGAAATCGCCGCGGATTACCGCGGCAAAAACCCACTGCTCATCTGCGTGCTGAAAGGCGGTTCGGTCTTTCACGCCGACCTAATGCGCGCGCTCGACTTCCCTGTAGAAATCGACTTCATCGCCGCAAGGTCTTACGGCATGAACTCGCACAGCACGGGGACTCTCGAGATTCTAAAGCCCCCATCGGCAGATATAAGCGGGCGGGAGGTAATCCTTGTCGAGGACATTCTCGACACCGGCTTTTCCCTTGCCGCCTTGGTACATACCCTGCTCGAAAAGAAGCCGGTTTCGCTCAAAGTCGCCGTCTTTTTAGACAAGATGCTCGGCGTGCAAAAGCCCATAGAAGCCGACTACAAGTGCTTTGACGCCGACAATGAATTTCTCGTGGGGTACGGCTTGGACTACGCCGAAAGGTACAGAAATTTACCCTATGTCGGTGTACTAAAGCGGGAAGCTTACAACGGAAATTAACCAAAACTAATAAATATAGACGTTTGAAGAAAGGCGAAAAAATGTACAATAAATACAAAGGCACGCTGATTTATGTGGCGGTGATTGCCGCTTTGATTTTGGGGCTAATCTGGATTTTGAATCTCATGAGCACCGGCCCCGTCCCCGAAAAATACTCGACCGTCATACAGAAATTTGACGAATTGGAAGTCGCCGAATACGAGCTTAACCTCGGTTCGGGCGTGCTTAGGTATAAGTTGCGCGGGGAGGAACACCTTGACGAGTGGCAGACCTACACCGTGCCGTGGGTCTCGATGTTCCTGAACGAGACCGCCGAGTACAGGGCCGATTACCTCGAAAAGCATAACAGCCACGTAATCCAAAACTTCGTCAGACCCACCGACAATTCCTTCTTGACTAATTTTCTGCCATACCTGCTGATTATCGGCTTGATGATTGGCTTTACCTACTTCATCATGCGCCAAACTACAGGCGGCGGCAAGATGTCGGGGTTCTCGCGGGCGAGTACTCGCCATCAGCCGTCCCAAGCCAAGAAGACCCTGTTCACCGATGTTGCGGGTGCCGATGAAGAAAAGGAAGAACTCGCCGAAATCGTGGACTTCCTCAAAAACCCCGCAAAGTACAGCGAAATCGGCGCGAGAGTGCCGAAAGGTGTACTGTTAGTCGGGCCGCCCGGGACGGGTAAAACCCTGCTTGCAAAGGCGGTCGCGGGCGAGGCCGATGTGCCGTTCTTCTCAATCAGCGGCTCGGACTTTGTCGAAATGTTCGTGGGCGTGGGGGCATCGCGTGTTCGCGACTTGTTCGACCAAGCCAAGAAGAAAACCCCGTCGATTATATTTATAGACGAGATTGACGCGGTCGGGCGGCACAGGGGCGCAGGTCTCGGCGGCGGCCATGACGAGCGTGAGCAGACTTTGAACCAGTTGCTCGTAGAAATGGACGGATTCTCCGAAAACGAGGGCATTATCATAATCGCCGCGACAAACCGCCGCGATATTCTCGACCCCGCACTGCTCCGCCCGGGCCGCTTTGACAGACAAGTTGTGGTAAATTATCCCGACATAAAAGGTCGCGAAGAAATTTTAGTGGTTCATACTCGCAAGAAAAACCTCGCACCGGACGTAAACCTTGCAACAGTCGCGAAATCCTCTGCCGGGTTCACAGGCGCGGACTTGGAAAACTTAGTCAATGAAGCGGCGTTATTGGCCGCCCGTGCCGACCGAAAGTCGATTACCGAGAAAGACATTGAGGAAGCGACAATCAAGGTAATTGCAGGGCCGGAGAAAAAGTCGAAAGTCGTCACCGAAAAGGAACGCAAGCTGACCGCTTTCCACGAGGCCGGCCACGCAATCTGTGTATATTTCTGCCCCACCCAAGACAAAGTCCACCAAGTTTCAATTATACCTCGCGGAATGGCGGGCGGATACACTATTTCTCTCCCCGAACACGACAAAAGTTACAAGAGCAAGACCGAATTCGAGGAAGAAATTATCGTACTGCTCGGCGGCAGAGTGGCGGAAAAAATCGTGCTTGACGATATTTCAACCGGCGCGTCAAGCGACATTGTCCGCGCTACTCAGATTGCCCGCAACATGGTAACGCGCTACGGCTTTTCGGAAAAGCTCGGCCCGATTGTCTACGGTCACGAGAATCCCGAAGTCTTCCTCGGCAGGGATTACTCGCAGGGGCGTAATTATTCCGAAACAGTCGCGGCTGAAATTGATGCGGAAATCCGCGAGTTTGTCGAAACAGGCTACGAAAAAGCCAAGGACATTCTCACCGTGAACATGGCGCAGTTGCACATCGTTGCGAATTATCTGCTCGAACACGAGAAAATCGACGGCGAAGATTTCATTAAACTCATGAAAGGCGAGTTGGAGCTGATTGAAGACAAGACCTTGAAAGAGGAAGTCACCGCCGCACTTGATGAAAACCCGCCCATCGGCGATAACCCGGTTTCCGAAACACGTGAAGCGGAATTTACCGAGCAATTGAAAGAGGCACTTGAGAAACAAGATGATAGCAAATCTTAAAGATACTGTAATAATTGTCGGGCATTACGGCTCGGGCAAGACCAATATAGCGGCGAATTTGGCGGTGAAACTCGCGGAACACGGCGAGGCGGTGACAATTGCCGACCTTGACGTCGTCAATCCCTATTTCAGGACAGCGGATTTTAAGGAGCTGTTCGCAGAAAATCACGTGAGACTTATCGCCTCGAAGTACGCTAATTCTGCGCTTGATGTACCTGCGTTGGGGTTTGGGGTTACGAGCGGTAAGCCTAATGGCAGGCTGATAATCGACGTCGGCGGGGACGATGAGGGCGCGAAGGCCTTAGGAAGGTACGCCGAAGACCTGCAAAGCCGTGAATTTGACATGCTTTATGTCGTCAACAAGTACCGCTATCTCACGCAAGAACCCGCCGAGGCTTTGGGGTTACTGCGCGAAATCGAGGTGGCGGCGGGCTTGAAATGCACCGGAATCATAAATAATTCCAACCTCGGCGCGGAGACGACTGCGGAAATTATCGCCGCGTCCCTGCCTTATGCGGGTGAAATTGCCGACAAGGCGGGCGTGCCGCTACTTTTCACGGCGGGTAAAATTAAATGCGCCGCCGTGGATTTCCCTGTAGAGATTTTTGTCAAGCCGATTTGGGAGAAATAGGCTGAGGTGATTTTATGAACCTTAGAAAGTACTTATCAATAATCCTCTGCTTGTTGTGCATTACAACGGCTTTGACTTTCGGCGGGTGCTTGGAAATTCTCGAGGTTCTTAATGAGGTGCTTGACGAGTGGGAAATTGAAAGCGACAGCGAATATGCTGACGACGATTACGAGTATTACGGGTTCTTTGACGGTTACGACTACTACGATTTTTACGACGATTATGAGGATTACAGCGATTATAGCGATTATAGCGATAGTACCCCCGACCGAAGCAGTGACAACAGTATTCCAAGTGCAACCTTAGACAAATCCTCGGCGAAATCGTTCATTGCAAGTGTCCGAAGCAACTACAAAATAATCCTGACCGCCGACAACTGGCTACTTTCGGGCTCACACGGCGCCGAGCATATGAACTCAATCGAGTATGTCTTGGCGACCTTCTCGCCCGCTTTTGTCGGGAAGTTTGTCGATTCGTTCGCCGATTACAGATACCGCATATTTTTGGAGCTGAATTACGGCACGGGCGATGCCTACGAACTCGGGAGCACCCTGCTTTACAAGGACGTCACAATATTTTTGCACTACAACAGCGATTCGTATTATAATGGTATCACAGTCGGCACTTTCGCCCATGAATTGGCACACGCAATCCACTTTCTAATCGAGGAAAACATAGGCGAGGCGCGGAGCCAACGCGATATGAAATCCTTCAACGGCAGTTTCGATTATGCGGGCGATTACTACGATTATTACTGGGACGAAAGCCTGCACGGTACTACGTTTGCGACCGATTACGGCATGTCGAACCACTACGAGGATTGGGCGACAATCATCGAGCGGCTTGTCACCGAACCCGACGTCATGGGCAGAATTTTGAGCGACACCCGCAACGACCCGCTGTTCAAGAAAACCCAGTACATACGCGACACGATTTACAAGTATATCTCCGACGAATGTTCCGCAGTCTTCGAGCCGCTTCACTATGCGGAGGCTACACGGCGGTTGGCGTATTAGGTTTACAGATTATTTTTAGGTGATTGCGAAACTTATTGTTTTGCGGGCGATTGGAAATCGCCCCTACATATGTAGATGTAGTACATATATAGTCGATTAATTTCAAAACCGCAGTATAGCTTGCGGACGGGCAATGCCCGCCCCTACGATATGTAGGTGTAGTACATATATAGTTGATTAATTTCAAAACCGCAGTATAGTTTGCGGACGGGCAATGCCCGCCCCTACATTATGTAGACGAGACATTAAGTTTAACCCCCGTATGTAGGGGCGCGCATTGCGCGTCCGTGAGTCCCGCAATCGTTTGTAAATTATTAAATAAAGGAACATCATGAAAATACTGCTGATTAATGCAAGCCCGCGCAAAAACGGCGCGACTGCGAAAGTGCTGAACGAGTTTGTGAGCAACTTGAAACTATGCGGCGGGGCCGAGACAACTCTCGTTCACCTATCCGAAACAAGGTTGGAGTTTTGCAAGGGTTGTTGCGCCTGTTACAAAACCGGCAACTGCTTTATTGACGACGATGCAGACAGTCTTTCACGCGCAATTAGCCAAGCAGACGGTCTAATAATCGGCACGCCTTGTTACGCGAGCAACGTCACGGGGCAGCTGAAAACTTTTATCGACAGAGGGCATTTTGTATTCGAGCAACTGCTGAAAGACAAGCATGTCTTAGGCGTTGTTACCTACGAAAACGCCGAAGGCGGCGCGGCGTTCAAGGTCCTCAAGAAACTTTTCCTGTTCTCGGGCGCGAGAACAATCGACAAGCTAATCATAAAGCTACCTTTCAATTCAGACCCGCTTGTGAGTGGTAACAAAATCAAATCCAAAGCAATATCTTTCTACAAGAAAATACATAGTAACAAGCCTAAAAATATTCCAAACACAATCATACATTCGGCAGTCTTCAATTTCGGTATAAAGCCTTTTGTGAAGCGGAAAGGCGAGCTATACAGCGGCGTTTTAACCCACTGGCGAAACAGGGGTATTTTATAGTCGATTAATTTCAAAACCGCAGTATAGCTTGCGGACGGGCAATGCCCGCCCCTACATTATGTAGACGAGACATTAAATTTAACCCCCATATGTAGGGGCGCGCATTGCGCGTCCGCGAGTCCCGCAATCGTTTGTAAATTATTAAATAAAGGAGCAAAGTATGGACAAAGAACTCAAAAAGCGGCTTGAAATAACCGCGACAAAGGTACGCATGGGCATAATCGAGGGCGTCTACAACGCCAAATCCGGCCACCCGGGCGGCTCACTCTCGATTGCCGACATCATGACCTACCTTTACAACCACAAAATGAACATCGACCCACAAAACCCAACAATGCACGACCGTGACCGCCTCGTCTTGTCGAAAGGGCATACCGCGCCTTGCCTCTATTCGGTACTGGCGAACAGGGGGTATTTCCCGGTTGACGAGCTGAAAACCCTCCGCAAAAGCGGTTCGCGCCTGCAAGGGCACCCGGTCATGGGCAAAGTCCCCGGCGTTGACTACAGCACGGGTTCACTCGGGCAAGGCATTTCCGGGGCGTGCGGAATGGCGTTGTCGGGCAAGGTCGGCGGCGATAGCTACAGGGTTTACGCGGTTTTGGGTGACGGCGAAATTCAAGAAGGCATGGTCTGGGAAGCGGCGATGTTCGCGGCACATTACAAGCTTGACAATCTCTGTGCAATCGTGGATAATAACGGCTTGCAAATCGACGGCAAGATTGACGACGTCATGTCGCCCTATCCGATTGACGAGAAATTCAAGGCGTTCGGGTGGAACGTCATCTGCATTAACGCGCACGACTTTGACGAGATTGAGAGCGCGGTGAACGATGCCGAACTGAAATCGGGTCAGCCGACCGTGATTATTCAAAAAAGTGTCAAGGGTAAGGGCGTAAGTTTCATGGAAAACCTTGCAAACTGGCACGGCGCCGCCCCCAACGAGGAGCAGTATAACCAAGCAATGAGCGAACTTAACGCCAAGTTGAACGAATTGGAGGGTAACTAAATGGAGAAGATTGCAACCAGAATCAGCTACGGTAACGCTCTAAACGAGCTTGTGAAAATACGCCCGGACTTGATGGTGCTTGACGCCGACGTCGCCCATGCAACCATGACGATGATGTTCGAGAAGGAAAACCCCGACAGGCACTTCAACTGCGGGATTCAAGAGTGCAACATGCTCGGCACGGCGGCGGGAATCGCCTCGACAGGTAAGTTAGTCTTCGCGAGTTGTTTCGCCATGTTCGCGGCGGGCAGGGCCTACGAAATTGCACGCAACAGCATAGGCTATCCGCGGCTTAACGTCAAAATCGGCGCGACACACGCGGGTATCTCGGTCGGCGAGGACGGCGCGTCGCACCAGTGCTGTGAGGACATCGCGCTAATGCGTACAATCCCCGGCATGACGATTATCAACCCCGCCGACGACGTCGAAGCCAAGGCCGCCGTGTTGGCAATGGCGGACTTCAACGGCCCGACATACCTGCGTTTCGGCAGGCTGCCCGTGCCTGTTTTCAACAACCCCGAAACTTACAAATTCGAGGTCGGCAAAGGCATCACCCTGCGCGATTCCGACAGTGACACCGTCACAATAATCGCAACGGGCTTGTTGGTCTACCCCGCGATTGAAGCCGCCGAGGAATTGGCGAAACAGGGCGTAAACGCGCGTGTAATCAACATTCACACCATAAAGCCGCTTGACGAGGAACTCGTCCTCAAAGCCGCCCGCGAGACCGGTAGAATCGTAGTCGCGGAGGAACATTCGATAATCGGCGGCCTCGGCTCGGCAGTAGCGGACATCGTCAGCGAGAAATGCCCCGTCCCCGTGAAAAAGCTCGGCGTCAACGACACTTTCGGTCACTCCGGCCCTGCATTGCAATTGCTGGAGGAATTCGGGCTTACGGCTGAGAATATTTTTAAGGTTACTAAAGAATTTATAGGTTAATAGATGTATTAGGGCGAGTCGAGGCTCGCCTTTTAATACTTTGAACGCGAAAACCACGGACGCGCAATGCGCGCCCCTACATAACGATTGCGAAATCCACGGACGCGCAATGCGCGCCCCTACATATGGCGATTTATTTTTAACCCCCATCTACATATTGTAGGGGCCTCCGCAGAATAGCAGACTTTTCAAGCGATTAATACTTTAAAACGGAGCAATCATGAAGTCATTTCTAATCCGAATAATCACCATGCTCATAGGCCTAATGCTGTTCGCGCTCGGCATTATCCTCACAATCAGGGCTAACATTGGCAACCCGCCGTGGGAAGTTTTTCACGCGGGCTTGGTCGCCGTCACGGGGATAACTTTAGGCACGGCGACGATTATCACAGGCTTTGTCGTCGTAATCATCGTTACATTAATGGGCGAAAAATTCGGCATCGGCACAATCGGGAGCATGGTGCTGACCGGGATTTTCATGGACATAATCATCCTGCTCGACTTCATACCCACGGCACAAAGTTTCGTCGCGGGCCTTGTCACAATGCTCGTCGGCATGTTTATTTTGGCATTGGGTTCGTATTTTTACATGAAATCGGCGTTCGGGGTCGGGCCGCGGGACAATCTGATGGTGGTATTAGCGCGCAAAACCAAGCTCCCGGTCGGGCTTTGCCGCGGCATGGTGGAGGCTTTTGTGGCGATAATCGGCTGGCTTTTGGGCGGGCCGCTCGGCGTGGGTACACTAATCGCCGCAGTCGCAATCGGTTTCTGCGTTCAGATAACCTTTCTCCTACTGCGGTTTGACGTCACGGCGGTGAAGCACGAGACCCTCAGGGAAACTTTTGCAAGTTTCAAAAAGAAAATTTAATTTTTCACTTGCAATTTGTTACAATATATGGTATAATAGAATGAGAGTTGCAACAAAGGGGGTCGGTTAAGATGATGCTATTGAAAAACGCCCACGTTGTTGACTATATTTCCGACACCGATTCCAAGCTTGATATACTCATTAAGAATGGCAGAATCGCCGCAGTTTCCGATAAGATTATGGCGCTCGGTGCGGAGGAAATCGACTGCCGCGGTTTGGTCGCCTTCCCCGGCATTTTCGACATGCACGTCCACGCGCGTGACCCCGGGCAGACCGACAAGGAAGACCTGCTGAGTTGTGCGAAAGCGGCGGCGGCGGGCGGCGTGACTGGATTCGTCTGTATGCCCAATACTGTTCCTGTAATAGATAACGAAAAAACACTAAAATACATTAATACCAAGGCAAAGGCGGCAAAAGTCAAGGTCTACCCCGCCTGTGCAATTACCGAGGGGCAGATGGGCGCGGTAATCTGCGACTTCAAGCTGCTCAAAGACTCGGGCGCAGTCGCCGCGACCGACGACGGTAAGCCGGTCAAGAGTGCCCGAATCATGGGCGAGGCGATGATTAAGGCGTCCGACGAACAGCTCCCGCTAATTTCCCACTGTGAAGACATGGACATTGCAAGCGGCGGCTTGATTAATGCGGGTTTGGTGAGTATCGAGCTTGACATTTACGGCAGCCACCGTTCGAGCGAGAACATTATTACAGGCCGCGAAATCGACCTTGCGCGGGATTTGCACGTGCCTGTGCATATCGCGCACGTCTCAACTGCGGAATCGGTCGCGAAGATTCGCGCCGCCAAGCAAGCGGGAATACAAGTCACCTGCGAGACCGCGCCGCATTATTTCGCACTCACGGAGGATTTGCTTTATGCAAAAGACGCCGACTATCGCATGAACCCGCCACTACGGCTGGGGCGCGATGTTGACGCGATTATCGAGGGCATCGCAGACGGCACAATCGACTGCATTGCAACCGACCACGCCCCGCACACCCCCGCCGAAAAAGCCGACTTTCACACCGCCCCGAACGGCGTAATCGGCTTAGAGACCTCGCTTGCCGCTTGTCTCACCTTTCTGTATCACACCGAGAAAGTTTCACTGAAAGACTTGGTGAGGCTGATGTGTGTGAACCCGCGTAAGATTTTAGGCATGAAAGGCGGCAGTTTCAAGCCGGGCGAGTTAGCCGACATAACTTTATTTGAACCTAATACCGAATGGGAAGTGACACCGAAAAAGTTTAAGTCCAAAGCGCGCAATTCCTGCTTCAAAGGCATGAAACTGAAAGGCAGGGTAAGATATACCATTGTAGACGGCGATATTGTATATGAAATTTAGGAGGTTGTTATGCTCAACAACAGAAGATTTGTGAGGTGCTCATACTCGTATGATGCGGCACTGAGCAGTAACGAGGTGGACTGGAAGGAGATTGTTGTCGAGAATGTTTCGGCAGGAGGTCTCAACTTTCTGATTAAAACCGCGAAATTTAAAGTTGACGACGAGTTAAGTTTCAAGCTCGAGATTGCTCCGCACGGGCAAGAGCGGGTCGAGTACGAGACGGTGGCAAAGGGTAGAATCGTCCGCGTCGTCCCCACCGACGACCAGTTCGAGTTCGGCGTGGAATTTTTCGAGAAAGACATGTCAACTTTGGCACCGGTGATTAAGTTTTTGATGGCGTGATACATAGAGGTTCACATAAACCTACTGTAGGGGCGATTTCTAATCGCCCATTTAACCGTAAAGGAGTTAATTATGTCATTCAATCCCTTAATTGAAAGAATCGCAAACACCCAAAACCCCACCGTAGTAGGCTTAGACCCGCGGCTTGAGTATATCCCCGAGTTTATAAAGGAGAGTGCCTTTGACGAGCTTGGCAGGACTTTATCCGGCGTGTCAAGGGCTTTTCACAACTTTAACATGGCAATAATCGATGCAATTTGCGACATCGTCCCCGCCGTGAAGCCGCAGTCGGCGTTCTATGAAGCACTCGGCGCGGAGGGCATTCTCGCGTTGCAAGCGACTTGCGACTATGCAACTGCACGCGGAATGTACGTAATCCTCGACGGTAAGCGCAACGATATAGGCTCAACCGCCGAGGGGTACGCCGAGGCATACTTGGGCAAGGTTGCAATTGACGGCGAAGAATTTCAGCCGTGGCAGGTCAACGCGCTGACGGTCAACGGATACCTCGGCACCGACGGCATAGTGCCGTTTGTCAAGGCGTGCGATAAGCACGACAAGGGGATTTTCGTGTTGGTGAAGACGTCGAACCCGTCGTCGGGAGAACTGCAGGACAAGCTAATTGGCGATAAATCTGTGTATGAAATAATGGGCGAGTTGACCGCGAAATGGGGCAACGAGAGTATCGGCAAATACGGCTACTCGGCAGTCGGCGCGGTGGTCGGGGCTACTTACCCCGCGCAAATTGCGGAGCTACGCAAAAAATTGCCCGCGACTTTCTTCCTAATCCCCGGTTACGGGGCGCAGGGCGGGACAGCCGCCGACTTAAAAGCCGCGTTTGACGGCAACGGCCTCGGCGGCATTGTCAACAGCTCACGCGGCGTAATCTGCGCCTACAAGCAAGAGCAATGCGACGAGCGGGACTTTGCGGGGGCGGCGCGGCGGGAGTGCCTGCGTATGCGCGACGACTTGATGAGCGAGATAGGCAGTATTAACCTGCCTTAAAGTGGGAATAATAAGGTAAGATGGGCGTTTTCGCGGAGAAAACTTCTAATACTACAGGAAGGTGTGTCCCATGCCGCAAAATTCCGTTAAGGTATCGCAAATTAGGGCGGCATGGAATTGAAATTATGTATAGGTGCGGGACTTATCATATAATTGAAAAGACTGCGATTTCCGCGGGGGTCTACTCCTACGGGATTCATTGCCCTGAAATCGCCGAGGAAGCCAAGCCGGGGCAGTTCGTGCATATCAAGGTCGAGGGGTTCACACTGCGGCGGCCTATTTCAATCTGTGACATCAACCGCAAGAACGGCTCAATCCGCATTGTCTTTGAGATACGCGGGCATGGCACGGCGAAATTGACCGACTCGAACGTCGGCGATAGTATCGACATGATTGCGCCGCTCGGTAACGGTTTTTCGTCACCGCAAAGCGGTCTGGCTCAATCAAGTCGTGTAATTACAGTGGGCGGCGGAATCGGCGTAGCGCCGTTGCTCGGCGCGGCGAAAGTTTTCCGCGAGAACGCCACGGCAATTTTGGGATTCAGAAGCTACGATAAAATTATCCTCGCGAATGATTTCAAGCAAAGCGGCGTCAACGTCATCACCTGCACCGACGACGGCAGCGTCGGACTGCGCGGCACAGTCACTGCGCCGCTCGAGGCCGAGCTTGCCGCAAAACCCTGCGACATGGTTTTTGCATGCGGGTCGTTGCCTATGCTCGGCGCAATTGTTAAAATTTGCGAAACGGCGGGGGTAAATTGCGAGGTGTCCTTGGAGCAGAGAATGGGTTGCGGGGTCGGTGGGTGCGCGGTCTGCGCTTGCGGGATTACCCGCAATGACAAGTCCCACATGCTGATGGTCTGCCGTGACGGCCCGGTCTTCAAGGGTGAGGAGGTCGTACTTTGAAAGGCAAGTCGCATTATGGCGGGAGTTGAAACTTATATAGCGTGATTGTGAAAAAGGGGGCTTGACGAAAATATGAAACGTGATTTGACCGTTAAAGTCGCGGGCGTGACCTTCCCGAACCCTGTGATTGCGGCTTCGGGGGTCTATGGTTTTGGCGAGTGCTACACTGATTTGTACCCGCTCAGTCTGATGGGCGGCGTCTCCTGCAAGGGCATGACTTTGCACAAACGAGACGGCAACACCCCCCCGCGAATCGCCGAAACTTCGTCCGGTATGCTCAATTCGGTCGGCCTGCAAAACCCCGGCGTTGATACCTTTATAAATACCCACCTACCGCGATTAAAGCGGGACGGCAACGTCATAATTGCGAACATTGCGGGCGAGACGGTTGCGGATTACGCCGAGATTGCAAAATTATTAGACAGCACCGATGTGGACATGCTCGAGGTGAATATCTCCTGCCCGAACGTCAAGAAAGGCGGGGCGGCGTGGGGGGTGACGGCTGAGGGGGCGGCGAGTGTCACCAAAGCCGTTCGTGCAGTGACGAAAAAACCGCTCATGGTGAAACTCACCCCGAACGTGACCGACATTGTCGAAATCGCCAAAGCCGCCGAGAGCGCGGGTGCGGACGCCATTTCGCTGATTAACACACTGCTCGGTATGCGGATTGACATAAGGACTAAGCGGCCGATTCTGCGGAATAATGTCGGTGGATTGTCGGGGCCGGCGGTCTTTCCGGTTGCTTTGAGAATGGTGTGGCAGGTGGCGGGGGCGGTGAAAATCGACGTCGTCGGCATGGGCGGCATAAACTCAGCCGAGGACGCCGTTGAGATGATGCTGGCGGGTGCAAAGGCCGTGCAAATCGGCACCGCGATTATCTCCGACCCGTTAGCCCCGCTGAAAATTATCGGCGGCTTGGAGCATTACATGGACACAAACGGCATAAAGCGCATAGCCGACATCACGGGGACGGCCCGGCCTTGGTAATTGCAATAAAAAACAAGGACGGAATGAATCCGTCCTCGTAAAATTGCCTTGACTATTTAGCTTTCGACTTCGCTACAGCTTCCTTCAAAAGTTTGCCGGCCTTGAACGCGGGAACTTTCTTAGCGGGAATCTTGATTTTCTTTTGAGATTGCGGGTTAATCCCTTCTCTTGCCGCACGGGTGCGGACTTCAAAAGTACCGAAGCCCACCAAAGATACCTTCTCGCCCTTTTTGAGCGCGTCGGTAATGCTCTCGAGCACAGCCACGAGCGCGGCCTCGGAGTCTTTCTTGGTGAAGTCGGTTTTTTTGGCAATTGCAGCCACCAATTCGATTTTCGTCATTGTGAACGTCCTCCAAAATAGATTTATTATGTCTAATTATACCATAAAAAGGCGGTTTGTCAATTATTAATCGGCAAAAAATCGGAAATTTCCGAAAATTTTACCTTTTTGTCATATTTTGCACTAATTTGCGCCGATTTTATAAACATTTATCATATAATTAAAGTCATGTTATTTATTTTTGTTGAAATTTTTTTCGGATTCATGCAACTTTTTGCGCCTTTGAATCGTTATATAGGTAGGGGAAAGTGACGAAATTGTAATGCAACAGTCACCGAAACGCAACATTAATCGTTTATAATAAGAACGATGAGGAAAATTATGGCTAATACTATTACAGTTAACAACCTTGTGAAGGTTTATAAAATCGGCTCCGAAAAGGTCGTCGCGCTCGGCGGGGTCAGTTTTTGCGTGCAGGAAGGCGAAATTTGTTGTATCCTCGGGACAAGCGGCTCAGGGAAGTCTACCTTGCTGAATATGCTTGCGGGCCTTGAAAAGCCGACGTCGGGCGAGATTATCATTGACGGGGTGAATATTGGGGCTTTGAACGAACGAAAAGTAACGAAATGGCGGCAGAAAAATATCGGCTTCGTCTTCCAGTCGTATAATCTTATCCCGGGCTTGACCGCCCTTGAAAATGTCGCGTTGCCGCTGATTTTTCGGGGGGTGAAACGCCGCCACCGCAAACGAATGGCGCAGGTTATGCTCATGATGGTGGGACTGGGCGCACGTATGCGGCACAAATCCTCGCAGATGTCGGGCGGGCAGCAACAGAGGGTCGGGATTGCGCGGGCGTTCGTGTCTGCACCGCGGATAGTCTTCGCGGACGAGCCGACCGGGAACTTGGACTCGCGAACGACCAAAGACGTCATGGAGCTTATGGTGCGGCTTAGTAAAAAGTATAATCACTCTCTGATTTTAGTCACACACGACAGGGAAATCGCGGATTACGCCGACAGAATCATCACACTTCGCGACGGGCTGATTATTTCAGATGAGCTTACTAAAGAAAGGATTGCGTTATGAAAAAAACTATGAGAACTATAAAAATATTACTTACTTTGACTGTATTTATTGCGGTTATGGCGGCGGGGATGATTGTCTCGGCGGCGAATCTGCCGCGTGTAGTTATCTACTCGTCTGATGCGGCGGTGCATGCGCGTACCGGCTCAACCTTCAACTTCGACTTGAATTTTTACGGTAACTATGAGGAGCGGGTGAGCAGTGCGTCCTATAATTTCAACGACTTCGGGCCGTTTTCGCTGATGCGCGGGAGCGCGTCGGTCGCGAGTATTGCGTTCGGCTCGCGGTATGCCTATACCCTGCACGTCCCCGAAGGTACAACCCCGGGGGTCTATTACTTGTCCTACACTGTTAATTATACATACTCGAAAACCGCTACAATCCCCGCCGAACCCGCCGCAGACGACTTGGTGAGCGAGAGCGTAAGTTACTACGTGACGGTGACGGTGTCGGGCGAGGGCGCGGACGTTGAGCGGCTTAGAATCGACTACTTAGAATACCCCGACAGGGTCAATCCGTCGCAGTCTGTAACTATCGGCGTGTTTTTGCTGAACGAGAGCGCGGTGCATTTCAGAGATACCCGCATTGAGATTCTCGACGGTGCAACCTCGCTTGTTTCCAAGGAAAAGGGTACAATCCGCGCAGGGACTGATGTGTCGGAGGAGCTGACTATCCCGGGGTTCTCAACAATCGGCAACAAAAACCTCACCGTGCGGGTGACTTACACCGAAAATAATATCACGCGAACCGCTTCAAAGACCTTCACACTGCGGGTTCAAGCCGCCGATTCGTCCACCACGGGGGCGTTGAGATTCCAGAGCGTGGACACCTCCAAGAAAGTCTTCGTTGACACCCCGACGATTCTGCCTTTTGAGGTGATAAATGCGAGTAAGGACGCGGTTTACAACACCGAGGTCTTCGTCACGCGGCAAAACGGTAACGAAGTCGGGCGGGTCTACATTGGCTTTATCCGCGGGCAGGAGATGTCCGAGGGGGCAATCTCGATGACTTTCAGCATACCGGGTACTTACAATCTCGTGCTGAACGCAGTCGCCGATGCCGAAGACGGCGGGCGGGTGAGCGTTGCGCGGAATTTCACGCTGACGGTGCAGGCGGAGAGCAACGAGAGCGGTTCGTTGAGGGTGCAGAGTTTGACACCGCCCGAGGAGGCGTTAATCAAGGCGCGGTCGCCCATTGAGTTTTACCTGACCAACGACACCGACACCGCAATCAAAGGCGCGGAGGCGTTCCTGTTTGACGGCACGGGTGCGGAGGTCAACAGTGTATACATTCCCGAAATCGCGGGGAATTTCTCCCACCGCGAAGAACTGACCTTCCTTGCGGGCAGCACGGCGGGCACTTACTCGTATACTCTGCGAGTAATTTACAAAGACGGCGACAATGTTTCACATACTATTAACAGAAATTTCACGGTCAATGTAGTCGCGGAAAAGTCCGACGAACCGGGCACCGAACGCCCCGCGAGTATGCGAATCCAGAAAATCGAGAACCCCGCGATTATGTATTTGTCTGTAGATACCAAAATAAGCTATACTGTGGTTAATGCAGGGCGCGGGAATGCTTATAACACCGAGGTTTACGTGACAAATGCGGCGGGCGAAGAATTAACCCGCGAATATATCGGGGTAATCGAGGCGTCACGGACGATGCAAGGCGAGTTGAAACTGCGGTTTGACGAGGTCGGCGAGGAGGAATTGTATTTCCATGTCGAGTACGAGAGCGCGGACGAAACTCGTACCACAATCGAGAAGAAATTTTATCAGCAGGTAATTGCATACCGCGCGAGTGTGACCGATATTGCGGGGTTCGACTGGATTATGGCGAACGAACCCGCGAACATCGAGTTTTCGGTGCTTAATAATGGCAGTGAGACCCTGCTCAACGCGACAGCCGAGTTAATCGATGCAGACGGCAACAGCTACGGCGAGCTGTTCATAGGCTCGATTGAACCGGGTACTAAGAAGGAACGCCAGCGTTTCCGCAACATTGTTTTCTTCACGCCGGGCTTGTCGGAGATGACGATTGTCGTGACTTATGAGAATGACAGCATGAAGCAGTTCAGCTTTTCCAATAACTTCAACGCCATGGTTAACGAGCCGTGGATTCCCGAGTGGAACGATGATCCGATTTACCCCGAGTGGGACGACCCCGCCATGGAAGTGGACGGCGAGGACGACGGCGGTTTGGCGTGGTGGATTTGGGCGTTGATAGGCGCGGGCGTGCTTATTCCGGGGATAATCGTCTTGGTTGTGATACTTCGCAGAATCTCGGCTAAGAAAGAGAACGCCGAAATGGAACGGTATGTGCAGATGCTTGCGGGTGCGGGCGGGGTGCAGCCTATTAAGGAGCAGGCGGTGGAGGAAGACGAAGATAGTGAATAGTGAATAGTGAATAGTGAATAGTTGTGGTGTCGCTACGCGACGGTTTTATGATTGAATAATTTTACACTCCACAATATTTCTGATGTCTGCTAATGTAGGGACGACCGCCCTCGGTCGTCCGTCTGAAAAAATTTTACATTTGTGTAAATAACCGCACAATGTAGGGGCGAACTCCGTTCGCCCGTGTATGTCACTGTGTTTTGAAAGGTATAAAAAACATGAAATTCGGCGATTTAATACGAATGTGCTTCCGTAACCTGTTTAAGCGGAAAATGCGTACGGCTTTGACGGTTTTGGGCGTTATAATCGGCACTTGCGCCATTGTGGTGATGGTGTCGCTTGGTGTCGGCATGGACGATGCCATGGATAAGATGGTCAGCGAGTGGGCAGATTTGACGATGATTCAGGTCTACAACTGGGGCGGCTTGCGGCCGGACGGTACCGAAATCCCGCCGCTCACCGACGAGGTTATAACCGATATAAAAGCCATAGACCACGTTAAAGCCGCCACGCCGTTCTTGACGTCGCTGTGGATTGGCGACCAGGTTGCGATTTACAACGACGACTACGCAATTCAAAGCGCGGCGTTCATCGGGGTCTACATGGACGAACTCGAGAATTTCGGGTACAAAATAAGCGAGGGCCGTTTCAAGGAAGCCGGCGACCC
Source organism: Oscillospiraceae bacterium (assembly GCA_009777155.1). Taxonomy (GTDB): domain Bacteria; phylum Bacillota; class Clostridia; order Oscillospirales; family Ruminococcaceae; genus Ruminiclostridium_E. The sequence continues at coordinate 2,399 of WRMK01000020.1, read as the reverse complement.
CGAGGCCACGGTGTTAGTCGGGCAGAACTTCGGCGTCTACGGCTACGACTACGTTTTTGACGAGTGGGTGGGGCCGTCGTGGCCTGATGATTACGACGACGAGGGTAATCCCACCAAAAAAATGGTTGACCCCATGAAATCCGAGCTGCACATTATACCCTTGACTGTGAAGGTTGAGGAGAGCGGCGGCTTTCGGTGGGGAAGCGGCGGCGATTACTCGGTAATCGGCTCTGCAACCGCCCCGAACGCGGAGTACGACAAGGCTCTGAATGTCGTCGGCATAATCGAGGGCAACTGGAACGACTGGTATACCATGGAGGGTATGTTCGTCGATATTGAGTTTCTGAGCTACTACTTAAAGGCGTACAACGAGCTGAACCCCGATTTTCAGTACTACGATTTTGAGGGGACTTATGACAATGTGCGGATTCGTGTGGACGACATGAACAACGTCAAGGCCGTCGAGGACGCGATTAACGAGATGGGCTACGAGACCTGGTCGGCGGGCGAGGCGCGCGAGAACATGAAAAGCCAAGTCCAGCTGATACAAATGCTGTTGGCGGCGTTGGCGGGCGTATCGCTGTTTGTGGCGGCACTGAACATTACAAACACCATGATTACCGCCGTAATCGAGCGTACACGCGAAATCGGTATCATGAAAGTGCTCGGCTGTGACGTGTCGAAAATTTTGGGGCTTTTCCTCGGAGAAGCGGCTCTAATCGGCTTTATCGGGGGTGTGCTCGGCGTGGGCTTGAGCTATATTATCTCAACCCTGTTCAACAGTTTCCTGTTCGAGGAGGTCATGAAGATGTTGAGCGGGGGCGGCGGGTACGGCATGGGCTTTGAGGAGGGCGTTGTAATCTCGCAGATTCCGCTCTGGCTGTCACTCGGCGGGTTGGCGTTCGCGACTGTAGTCGGCGTTTTGGCAGGGTTTTACCCGTCTTTCCGCGGCACAAGAATCAGCGCGTTGTCGGCGATTGCTTACGAGTAATCCCAAATAAAAATTTTCAAATACCGCTTGAAATGACATCAAAAATATGCTATACTGTTTGTATGGCGTATTTTTTTGGGGGTTTACAGCATGAAAGGTCTGGTGAAATTATGTACAAAAGGCAGAAATATTCTAAATTGATTAGGATTGGCGCGATTATTATCGCGATTATATTCGTTTTGGGGATTATTATGAACGGGTTGGAGGGTATGGTTTAGTAATATTTAATAGACGATTGCGAAACTCACGGACGCGCATCGCTTGCGAAGCCCACGGACGCGCAATGCGCGCCCCTACATACAGAGCTTTTGGCACGTTTCATCTGCATATTGTAGGGGCGGGCATTGCCCGTCCGCAAAACGGCGGATTTTGTAATTAGATAGTATTAGGCAATTGCGAAGCCCACGGACGCGCAATGCGCGCCCCTACATACAGAGCTTTTGGCACGTTTCATCTACATATTGTAGGGGCGGGCATTGCCCGCCCGCAAGACGGCGCATTTTGTAATCGGTTAAGTAATAATTTATATAGGAGGTACATAGCTTGGAGTCTGCTCCCATTAGTGCGGGAAGCCGACTTACAGCGGCACATTTGTGCAGAAAGGGATTGGTGAAAAAATGGCAAAAGTTTTGGTAGAAACATCGGCACGGCATGTTCACTTGACGGACGAGGCTTTGGAGGCCCTGTTCGGGAAAGGCGCGGTTTTGCACGAGACAAAACGCCTTTCGCAACCGACCGAATTCGCCACGGAAGAACGGGTGACGGTCGTCGGCCCTAAGAAGGAACTCGCGAATGTAATCGTCCTCGGCCCGAACAGAGCGGCGGTTCAGGTGGAAGTCTCGGCTTCGGATGCGCGTTCGCTGGGCGTGACGCCGGTAATTCGGGAGTCGGGCGATGTTGCGGGTTCACCCGGGTGCAAGCTCAAAGGCCCGGCGGGCGAGTTTGAAATTGCGGAGGGGGTAATTGTCGCAAAACGTCATGTCCACATGACGCCGCCATTCGCAGAAACTCACGGCTTCACGAACGGCGAGATTGTCAACTTGAAAATCACGGGAACAGGCAGGAGCGCGGTTTTGGGCGATGTTGTTTGTCGTATTCGCGACACTTTCGCGGAAGCAGTACATATCGACACCGACGAAGCTAACGCCGTCTCGGCGGCCCCCGGTTTGATGGGCGAACTTGTGAAAATTTAGCTTGACAAGTCGCCTAAAATTTGGTATATTTAATACAGTAGTAATAGGCAACCTCCGAAAACCCCCGCCGCTCCAACGCGGCACAGCTTTATCCGTCATTTTACCCAAAAATACTCGTTAATGCACAAAGCATTGCCTGCGTTTTTTGTGCAAAAGCACGAACAAATCTGCACCACGCTGAAACACCGGTGGTTTTCGGAGGCTGCCAAAAATAA
>WRMK01000019.1 GCA_009777155.1 Oscillospiraceae bacterium | reverse complement strand
AACCCGCGATAATAATTTTAATATTAACGGATTAATCGGCATGGACTTGGCAGGGAAGACGGCGGGAGTTATCGGCACGGGCAAAATCGGGCGGGTGTTTGTGAATATTTGCAAGGGGTTCGGCATGGATGTCTTGGCGTACGACCCGTTCCCTGTGAGCGGCTTAGGTGTGCGGTACACTGTACTTGACGAACTGCTCGAAAAGGCAGATGTAGTTTCGCTTCACTGCCCGCTTACACCCGAGACAAAGCACTTAGTCAACAGCGAGAGTCTGTCGAAAATGAAGCCGCACGCCCTCATAATCAACACGTCTCGGGGCGCGTTGGTGGACACTGCGGCGTTAATCGAGGCTTTGAAGCGGCGCGAAATCGGCGGCGCGGGTTTGGACGTCTACGAGGAGGAGAGCGAGTATTTCTTTGAGGATTTGTCGGATTCGATAATCGAGGACGATGAACTTTCGCGGCTGTTGACCTTCCCGAACGTCATTCTGACTTCACATCAGGCCTTCTTCACGGAGGAAGCGATGCGCGAAATCGCGCTGATTACTATGGAAAATTTTAAGGCGTTCGAGGGCGGCGCGGCCCTTGACAACGAGGTTTGCTACAAATGCGGCGGGCCGTGTAAGAAGAAAATCGACAACGGCAGGTGTTTTTAAGGTTGCTGTTCATAAAAGCGTAAAACGTGAAAATATTTAATGGAAAGGAAGTCCCACGTCGCAGAATTTCTTTGGAATTAATGCGAGCGGGGGCGGCGTGGAATTGAAAATATGAAAAGGATTTTTGCGGTTTTGTTAATAATTGCGGGTGTTCTTGCAATCACCGCTTGCAACGGGGAAAGTTATACCGACGTCGAGAAATTCGCGGCGAGAGCAAGCCTTACTATCGACCATAATATTTGGCGGTATCTGCCGGACGCGCAGAGCTACGGCTTTAATTCTATCGAGTATTACGAGGACGGGAGTGCGCGGGTAATCCGCGCGGACTGCGGCTTTAACGTGGGTTCGGGCATTGTGCGAAGGTCTTTTCTAATCAGCGACCAGCAGGATTATTTAGTTAGGTACAATAACAAAAATTACACCGAGTTTGAGATTAACGAGGATAAAACCACCGAGCTTTGGTACATAGATTTGGGCGAGGATTACGAGTTTGTGCCGGTTGAGGAAAATCTTGTGGACCGGATTAGGACTAATGCCGCACTTGAGAAGTATCGGGATACGGGGGATAAGGGTTACATAGGTATGTAGAAAGTTTGAAAGAACTGGCGCAAATCGGGGAAAACGAAACTTTCAAACGCACTTTTGTGCAGGACGGACATGGGGAAAAAATATGGGGGTGGCTTCAAGCCACCCCCCATTTATTAACAATCCACCTCACCCTTAATCCGACTACCCTCCTCAAGCAAATCCCTTAGTTTCTGTTGGTTCTTTTCGATAAGGGCTTCTTTGTAGCTTGAAATTGCCGCGATTAAGTCGTCTAATTCTTGTATGAGAAAATCGTTGTTTTTTATGCAGAGCTCTGCCCACATGTCGGAGTTGAGGCGGGCAACGCGGGTCAGGTCCTTGTAGCTCCCCGCCGAAAAGCCTTTGTGGCCGTGGGCGCGCGGGCTTTTTATGTAGGCGTTTGAGACAATGTGCGCCATTTGCGAGGTGAAGGCTATGATTTCGTCGTGCTTTTCGGCGGTTGTCACCGATAAATGCCCGAATCCTACAGGCTTCAGCACCTGCTCAATCCGCCCGAAAAGCACCGCATCATCGTAAATATGCGGCACCAAAATCATCGACTCGCCGCGGAATAAGTCGGCGCGGCTGTTCTTGAAGCCGCCTTTGTGACTGCCCGCCATCGGGTGGCCGCCCGCAAAGGTGAAGCCGTACTTTTCGGCGAGAGGAAAGCACCGCTCGCAGACCGTCCGCTTTACGCCGCAACAGTCGATTACTATGGTGTTTTGTGCAATCAGCGGCGCGATTTTTTCGAGGTGAGCGGCGGCGTCACCGGGGTTCACGGCGATTATAATCACGTCGCAAAGCCCGATTGTATCTTGGTCTAAGATACCGGTTGCCGCGTTTGAAAGTTTCGCGAAACTGAGTATTGACTCGTCGATGTCAAAGGCGTAGACTGCGTGGTTTTCGGCGCGGTACGCCTTTGCAAAAGAGCCGCCGATTAGCCCCATGCCTACTATCCCAATATTCATATCAATCTTCCTTAAACTCAATCGTAAACTCAATCAACTCGCCGCATCCGGGGCAGGTAATCGAGCCGTTGTCCAATGCGTCGTAGTCAACGGTTATGGTTTTGTTACAGCCGATACAAGTAATGTCGTAAATCTCGTCGTCGTTGTTGAAATCATCAAACTCGCCAAAGCCCATGTCACCGAATTCGCCGCTGCTCCCGAAGACTTCCTCCTCAAGTTCGTAGACGCCTTCCTCGACTTCTGCCAGCACCTCGGTCATGCCGTCCAAGGCTTCGTTGTAGCAATGCAAAACGTCCGACATCTCGTTGAGGGCGGCGGTAATCGCCAAGAACAGCCGCTCCTCATTTGTGCCGCCTTGTATATCCATTTCCTTGATTAAATCGTTTAGATAAGCCAATTTGTCAATCGGAAGCATATTCAATACCTGCCGCCCCGCCTTGCAAGTAATTCGTAGAATTACACGGCATTGGCAACATACCTTTCGTTATTTTTTCACACATGAACACTAAACTGCACCTACTTATTTGCACGTTCCATATACTCGCCTGTGCGGGTGTCCACTCTGATGACCTCGCCGATGTCGATGAACAGCGGCACGCGGACTTCCGCGCCTGTTTCGAGTTTTGCGGGTTTGGTTACGTTCGTGGCGGTATCGCCCCTAAAGCCGGGGTCGGTCTCGATAATTTCAAGCTCGACAAAATTCGGCGGCTCAACCCCGAAGACCTTGCCCTTGTACGACAAAACTTTGCAAATCATATCTTCCTTGACGAACCTGAAACTGTCGTCAAGCTCGGACTTTTCAACAGGAATCTGCTCGTAAGTCTCGCCGTCCATGAAATAGTACAGACCGCCGTCCTCATACGAGAAGGTCATGTCTTTGCGCTCGATGAATGCGGTCGGGAATTTTAGGGACGGGTTGTAGGACTTTTCCACCACGCCGCCCGTGATGACGTTCTTGACCTTGGTGCGGACGAATGCCGCGCCCTTGCCCGGTTTCACGTGTTGAAACTCAATCACCTGCATGACATTGCCGTCTTCCTCAAAAGTCACGCCGTTTCTGAAATCGCCTGCTGAAATCATTTTCGTACCTCTTTCTTAGTCTTTTTATTTTATTTTACTACACTTTGCGGAAATTTGCAAGTGTTTTTTACTTATAAATTAAAGCTTTCGGGGCTTTTGTAATACAAATGCAGCCGTCGGTTGTGATTACCGCTAAGTCTTCTATCCGCACGCCGAAGTTTCCGGGGATATAAACGCCCGGCTCGATTGTGACGACCATGTTTTCTCGTAGGGTAGTGTTGATTTTCCTTGATAATCGTGGGGATTCGTGGACGTCAAGCCCTACGCCGTGTCCGAGGGTATGTGTGAAGTACTTCTCGTAACCCCACGCCTCGAGTGTACTCCTTGCCACGTTGTCAACTAATTTTCCGGAAATGCCCGCACGGAGCGACTTTAGCGCGTCGTTATTCGCGCTGAGAACCGCGCCGAATACCCGCTTCATCTCGTCGGTGATTGAGCCGAGGGCGATTGTGCGGGTCATGTCGGAGCGGTAGCCGTTGTAGACCGCGCCGAAATCCAACAGCAGAAACTCGCCGTCGCCGAGGGTTTTGTTAGACGGGCGGGCGTGCGGGACGGCGGTGTTCTTGCCGCTTGCCGCGATTATCGGGAAGGCGATGTCGTCCCCGCCAAGCTCGTGTATATAGTAGGTCAGCAGGGTCGCCACCTGCTTTTCGGTCAGGCTCGGCCCGATTTTGTCCAAGATTTTATTGAATGCTCGCTCGGCAATTCTTTGTGCGATTTCGATGTTGCGGAGCTCGGCTTTTGTTTTTATCACCCGCTCTTTCTCGATAATATCCGAGAGCCACGACGACGAGTCAAATTCGGTGTTCTTAAATTTGTCAATGTACCGCGAAAGCTCCCCGACTGTCATGGTATTGCGCTCAATTGATATTACCTCAACCGCGTGCTGGCCGAGGATTAGCAGGATTTGCTCGGTCAAGTCTTCCTCTTGCAAGACGACTTTGCAGTCGCGAACCGTCTCGACCGCCTTTTCGTAATACCGCGCATCCACAAGGAAATACGCCCGCTCTTTCGTCACGAAAAGCGTACCGTTGCTTGAGCTGAAGCCGGTAGCGTAAAAGCGGTTTATTTCCGATGTTATAATCGCGGCATGGCGGCTACCTTGAAGCTCCGCCATTATTTTGTCTACTACTCTCATTTTTATCCTCTTATAAACTTATTATAACATAAACATTAGCATTATAACGAAATATGTATACCTAACATTCCTTTTCAACAGCAAGTACACAGCACCGAACGCGACTGAAATTATCGCGCAGTAGATGCCTGTGAACAGGTCTTGGGTTGCTATGTGAAAAATCCCCCACGTCAACCCGCAGGCAATCCCGCCCCACGGTATGTTGTGCTTGCGAAAGGCGAGTTCGCCGAATTTCTGCCCGAAAACAACGATACACAAGAACAATATACTTTCCACAACATAATAAACGTACTGCCCGACAAAAGCCAACACGGCTCGGTTGCCGAATAGCTTTGCGAACCCTGCAAATTCTGCTGACGGCTTAAAGCGCATGTCCCATGAGAAATACGACGCGATTACCGCGAGAATGAGCATTGCAAGCACGATAATCCAATTCAGCGCGGGGGCTTTTGACTTGTTTTCAAAGACGTTGAACCCTCGCCTTTTCGCCCACTTGCACAAAAACCACGCGCCGCCGCCCCACGCGACACAAGTCATACCCCAATGTATGAGAAGAACCGTAACCCCGCGCTGTTCGGCGATTTCTGCGAAGTTCATTGAGCCGTAGAACAGGGATTCTATGAGGAAAATTACTAATTCCAACCCGATAAAGGCGAACGCGAGTAGGGTCATTGCGAGGTAGGGGGTTGATTTTTGGGTCATATTGCGCTCCTTGTTTCTATTGGCAACCTCCGAAAACCGCCGCCGCCCCAGCGTGGCACAGCTTTATCCGTCATTTTACCCAAAAATGCTCGTTAATACACAAAGTATTGCCTGTGCTTTTTGTGCAAAAGCACGAACAAATCTGCACCACGCTGAAACGACAGCGGTTTTCGGAGGGTTGCCTATTGCTTCGTAATTGAATAGGGGCTTTTATCGGTGTAGTACCCGGCGCGATGATAGGGCCAGTCGGGCTTGACGGTGTCGAAGTCGCCTACGATAAATTCTTCGCCGTCTTGGTTCCTCAGACGTAGCTCGGAAATGCCGAGCCTGTCGTCATAGCCGTCGTTTTTAAGCTCGTGGAAAAATCTAAGCTGATAGGTTTTGCCTGTGTTGGTTTTTACTTCTCGCACCCTTGTGAAATAGCTGTACCATGTGCGGTCGTATCCGGAGCGGGAATTGGTTCTATCCGCGGAAAAGCTGATAATATCGCCGTCAATGAAGTCAAACAGTTCTTGTATCTGCTCGTCAATGCCGCTCATATTCGATATAATGGGGCAGAATTTGCTTTTCAGGGCTTCAACGTCCTTGTTTCTGATACAATGCAAAACCTCGGATATATAGTGATACTTTTTGGGTTCGGCATCTGCGGGTATAACATTGCCGGGGTTGCCGTCACTGCTCCCGCCTATTCTCATGTTGTCTGAAAACCCGTGTAGCCCCTCAATCATCTGGACGCTAATACTACGCAGGCCTTCCTCGCTTGGGTTATCCTCGCAAATAAAAATATAGTAAAAGTGTATTTGATAGACCTTGCCCGTATCGGTTGCCACCTCTTTAATTATCGGCGACATATCCTCGTAGGTCGTTCTGCCGCCTCCGTAGGCTGCTTCGCCGCTTCCGGTAGAGGTCGGGAGTTCGTAGGAGATGATTTCGCCGTCTATAAAGTCAAAAGCTTCTTTAATCTGGTCTTTTGTTGAATAAAATTCGTTTCCGTGATATGCTTGCCCTGCTCGGTTCAATAGCGCGTACAAGGCTTGTTCGTCCTGTGCGATGAAGCAGTCGATGATGTCTTGGGCGACGTCTTGCATATGTTGCAGTTTTTTGGGCGGTGAGCCGGACGGCAGGTTGGACAGCAAGCTTTGTTGCACCGCTTCAAATGCCGCGTCACAACCGACTAAGCTTAAAAGCAACACAACGCTGATTATCATGAGGAAAATGCTCTGTTTACGCATAATTTACCTCTATACTGCTCTGAAATAATCCACCGCCATCAAGTACCCCATGCTCCCGAACCCGCACAAAACCCCCTCGCAGACCGCCGACAGCACCGATTTGTGACGAAATTCTTCCCGTGCGTGAATGTTGGAGATATGCACTTCAATGACGGGAATCGCGAGCGTGGAAATCGCGTCCCTGATTGCGTAGCTGTAGTGGGTGAACGCGCCCGGGTTTATGATTACGCCGTCCGCCTTTTCCCATGCCTCGTGGAGTTTGTCGATGATTGCGCCTTCATGATTCGACTGGAAAAACTCGCAGTTTATGCCGAGGGTCTTGCACTTTTCCGCGATTGCGGCGTTGATGTCGGCTAAAGTTTCACTGCCGTAGATTTCGGGTTCGCGGACACCGAGCAGGTTCAAATTCGCGCCGTTAATTACATAAATTTTCATAGTTTTTCACCATTGTCCTTCTCACACAAAAGTTCATTTAAGAGTTTCATTTTCCCCGATTTGCACCAGTTCTTTCAAAGTAATTCCTCATAATTGCCGCATCTTCGGCTTGTGTGCCTTGCGATTCGCATATGATTGCGGGCGCGTAAGCCCGCTCTGCGACTACTTCCAACAGCGGTTCATAGTCGGGGCCGAAGTCGGTGTCCTCGAACGTGAGGTGCTTTTTTTCGCCGCCCGCTGTGTACTCAATTTTGCTGAAATGTATGTGCAGATTTTTCGCCCGCTCAATGCCGAGCTTGTCCTCGATGGTATCGAAAATGGCGGCGTAGTCCTGCTTGGTTTTTATGCCGCCGTGAGTGCGGGCGTTCAAATGCCCGAAGTCTATGCAGGGGACACAGCTTTCGTCGAGTTTGCAGAGCTCGATTACTTCTTCTAAAGTCCCGAGCTGATTGATTTTGCCCATTGTTTCGGGGCAAATTTTAACGGCGAGATTTGCTTGCCGAATTTTTTCGAGTGCCATTGAAAGTGTCTCTTTTGCCAAGCCCAAAGCCGTTTCTCTGCTCATTTTTGCACACGAGCCGGAGTGTACCACCACCCGCTCCGCGCCGAGTCGGCTTGCGGCTTTTGCGGATTGCAGAATGTATTCCGCGCTCTTTTGGCGGATTTCGGGCTTTTCGCCGGATAGCGAAATAAAATAAGGCGCGTGTAGAGACAGGTAGATTCCGTGTTCACGGGCGAGTGCGGGGAGGATTTCGTAGGTCTTTTCGGAGATGTTAAGCCCTCTGCCGCAGGACAATTCAAAGCCGTTAAGCCCGAACGACGCCAAATATTCCGGCAAGTCTTCCGGGAATTTTCTATTACCGAAACTATCGGGCTTGCCCGCGGGCGCAAATATAATCATAAAAACTCCGTTTTTAATGCTAATGCAGAATTAATGCTAATGCAGAATGCAGAATGCAAAATGCAGAAATAATTTAATTTTTCAGTTGTTATCCGACGGAAATAAACGCTGTGATTTTAGTTATTTCTGCATTCTGCATTTTTATTTCTGCATTGTAGAAAAGTCTCGTTTGAACACAACGCTCTCGATTTTGCGTTTTAATTTGAAGCCGACGCCGCTTTCTAAGTAGAACGGCTCGACTAAAATTGTCCTGATGCCGCTCAAATTCCCGCCCATTACGTCGGTGAAAATCTGGTCGCCGACTACCGCTATGCCGCTTTTCGGCAGTTTCATGGCTTTTGCGGCCTTGTTAATCCCGAACGGCAGGGGCTTGCACCCCCACGCAATGTACTTCAAGCCGAGCTGCTCTGTGAGCGGTTTTACGCGCGTATTGGTGTTGTTTGAGACTACCAACATTTTGATTTTGAGGCGGCGCATGTCGGTCAGCCACTCGATGATACCTGATTCGGCGGCGGGGCTTCCGTGCATTGAGAGGGTGTTGTCTAAGTCGAGAATCAGGCCTTTTATGCCGTGATTGCTTAAAAAAGCCTCGTCTATGGCGAAGACGTTTTTGAGCCAGTATGTTGGTTTTAGCAAGGATTTATCCCTCCCTAAAGTAGAAACGCGGCAAAGTTTACACTTGCCGCGTCCGAAAAATCTACTTGAATTTACGCTTGCGAGCGGCTTCGGATTTTTTCTTGCGTTTAACCGAAGGCTTTTCGTAGTGCTCTCTCTTGCGAACTTCGGCAAGGACGCCATCTCTGGCGCACGAGCGCTTGAAACGCTTCAAAGCCGTGTCCAAAGATTCGTTTTTGCCCAAACGAATTTCAGCCACATGTATCCCTCCCTTTTATATAAAAGCTATTGCTCATTACAGCACTTTTACCATTATACATCAAAATTTGTGCATTGTCAAGCAATTTTTTTAATTTTTTTTATTTTATTTACAATTCGGTGAGGTTTATAGTCGTTTAACTTCAAAATGGGTTTGATTTTGCGAGGATTTTTGTCGTCAGACAAGGCAAAATTTTTCGTAATGCTTTGTGCATTGCGGAAAATTTTAACGCAGTATGGCGGCAAAAAGACCGCAAAAGCAAACCTATTTTGAAGTTAATCGACTATTATTTTCTCGCCGTCCTGCCAAAGCCGCTCTAAATCGTAGAATTGGCGGGTCTCCTCGTGGAAAATATGCACCACCACGTCAACATAATCCAACACAATCCAATTCGCGCCCTTGTACCCCTCGGTGCGTTTGGGGTTTATGCCTTGCTCCGAAAGTTTTTTCTCGACTTCGTCCGCCAAAGTCTTGACTTGGGTGCTGCTGGTGCCGCTTGCGAGAATAAAATAATCCGCCAAATCCGTCAAGCCGGCGACCTTTATGACCTCGGTGTTCTTGGCGTTTTTGCTGTCCAATGCGGCAATTGCCGTCTTCAAAATTTCCTTGTTTTCTAAATTCATTGGCTTTTTCCTTTCATTTTACCACAGTAATAATTATATGCTTCAAAAGAATGTTGCGCGATTTTCAAGTTTCTCGAAACTACGTTGATTACGCCCCATTTCAGCACCTCATACATGGCGTTGTCCAAGTCGTCGAAGGCGTATTTGCGGTAGATTTCGACGTCGGGGTAGCTCCTGTTTTGCTCGACAATATCGCCTAAGTATACAATTTTTTCTAAAGTAGACATGCCCGCGCGCCCTGTTGAGTGAAACCGCACGGCGGCGTAAATTTCGCTGTCTTTTATGTCAAGAATATCTCTAATGTACAACGCGCCGGACGGGCCGTGCAGTAGGGTTTTTTCAGCGGCTTCGAGCGGGTCGTGAGCGGGTTCTTCGGCGAGTGCGATTAGTGCTGTGCGTTTTAATTCAGCAGGTTCAAGTTCTTTGCAAATATCGTGTAAAAGCCCGGCGAGATAGGCTTTTTCGGGCTCGGCGTAACCGTGTCTCTCGGCGAGACTGCGGCAAGTTTCGGCGGTTCCGATGCTGTGTCTGAACCGTTTTTCGGAGAGCCGATTTTTTACGAGTTCGATGTAATTTTCCGTGTCACTTTTGTTACTCATATGTAATATTTTCTCTCCTTGATGTAGTCTAAAACCTTGGGCGGAACGAGGCCGCTGACGTCTTTTCGGGTTGCGATTTTTTCCCTTATTTCACTCGATGAAACTTCGGTTACATCGAGATTTAAGACTCTGATTTTGCCAATTTCCGTGGCGTATTCAACCATTTTCGGAAACTGGTCTTGCTCACGCGCCGCCGCGACGACACTGCACTCGTTCAAAATCGTCTGATACTCGTACCACATGTCGAAGTAAAAAAGCATATCCGCGCCGATTAGCAGGTGAAATTTGGAGTTTTGCGGGTACAATTTTTTTAGGATTCGCAGTGAATTTAATGTATAGTTTCGCCCCGACATTTTCCCCTCAATGTCGGTAACTTCAAACCCGGGGAGATGCCCGAATGCCAAGTAGCACATGTTTTCGCGGGCGTAGAAACCCACTGCTGATGCGCCTTTGTGCGGGGAAGTGCCTGTCGGCATGATAATCATTTTGTCAAGTTCGAGTATCTTTTTCGCTTGAATTGCAAGGTTCACATGCCCGTTGTGCGGCGGATTAAAAGAGCCGCCGAATACGCCGATTTTGTACATTTTTCACTCCTTAAAAACTTAGCAACTTGACATTTTAATTATTACTTTTGCAAATAATTCACGAATTTTTCTAAAGCCCTACCGCGGTGACTAATTGCGTTCTTCTCGTCGTCGGTGAGCATTGCCATTGTCACGCCTTCGCGCACTTCAAAAATCGGGTCATAACCGAAGCCGTTTTCGCCTTTATTTTCATAGCTGATTTTTCCTTCACAAGCCCCGTAAAACAGCTGTTCATCGGCGTTTTCGTCAATATAACATATGCAGCAAACGAATTTCGCAGTGCGTTTTTCGTACGGTACATTTTGCAGTTTTTCTAAAACTTTTGCGCGCCTTTTGCCCGGCTCGGCGTACCGCGCCGAGTATACTCCGGGCGCGCCGTTCAGGTAGTCAACTTCGAGGCCGCTGTCGTCGGCGATTACAGGAATTTTCGCGATTTTGTAGATTTCGCGCGCTTTCAAAAGTGCATTTTCCTCGAAAGTTGTACCGGTTTCTTCGATGTCGATTTCTATTGCGGCTTGCTTGAGTGAGAGTACTTCAAACCCGCGTTCCGAGAGGATTTTCACGAGTTCTATCAACTTGCCTTTGTTGTTAGTTGCGGCGATAATTTTCCTATTCATTTCAATCATTTTCTCCTAATAATGCCGACGCAAATAACTTGGCATCGAACGGCTGTAGGTCGTCGATTTTCTCGCCTACACCGATAAATTTCACGGGAATGTCAAGTTCATTTCGTATGGAAATTACGATGCCGCCTTTCGCCGTGCCGTCGAGTTTTGTGAGTACTATGCCTGTAATTTCCGCGACTTCTTTGAATAATCGCGCTTGATTTACCGCGTTTTGCCCGGTTGTTGCGTCTAAAACTAATAAGGTCTCAACTGCACTTTCGGGGAGTTGAGTTTGTACAGTTTTGACGATTTTTTTTAGCTCATCCATGAGGTGTTTTTTGTTGTGAAGCCGCCCCGCGGTGTCGATTATCAACACGTCCGAACCCCGTGCTGATGCGGCTTTACAGGAGTCAAAAACCACCGAAGCGGGGTCTGCGCCTTCTTTACTTTTGATAATTTCGGCGTTTGCACGTCGCGCCCACTCGTCAAGTTGCTCGATTGCCGCCGCCCTGAAAGTGTCAGCCGCGCCGATTAGCACGCTTTTGCCGTCCGCGATTAAGTTTGCAGAAAGTTTACCGATTGTGGTAGTTTTTCCTGCGCCGTTGACGCCGATTATTAGGATTACAGCTGGCTTTGCGGTCAATTGAAGTTGGTTTTCGCCGTCTAACATTTTGGTGATAATTTCGCTTAAAATTAACTTAATTTCCGCAGGTTCGGTGAGTCTGCCGCGCTTGACTTCTTCACGAAGTTGACAACAAATATCTGCCGCGGTTTTCGCACCTAAGTCCGACAAAATTAATATTTCTTCAAGTTCTTCAAACAAGTCTTCGTCAATTTTTGTGAATGCGCCGATAATGCCGTCAACCTTGTCTGAGAGCGCTTCTTTGGTCTTTGTCAACCCTGCTTTTATCTTACTGAATAGGCCCATTTTTTGCTCCTTTTTTGTAAATAATTTCTGTAAAGTTTTATGCGAAATTGATATAAAAAAGTGATGTTAATTATTAATCAAACGTGTACTTAAAAGCGATAAACCTTCTGAAGCCGCCGCGCGCACTTTCGGGTCTACAGCGTTGTTTTTTACATCAGTAAGTACAGATTTATCAACATTATTATGCACGGCATCAATTATAAAACCATCCCATTTTGAACCCGATAATTTATAAGTATTAAACATATTTATAAGCATTTTTTGAGCAAGATTTTTGTCAGTAAGTTTATAAATTGCATACTCTTTAATGACAAAATTTTTCACACTTTCTGCAACTTCAACCAAAATTGTTTGGTCGGTTAGCAAATCAACGGCTTTTTTATGGTCGCCATCATAAAAATCCTTGTTCGCTTTCTTTGCAATCTCGCCATATATTTTTTGCGCAAGTGCTTTGTCAGACAGCATTTGCGCCGCATCTATACGCAGTTTATTATTATCATATTTGCCATTAGTTGCTACTTCGATAAATACTTTTTCAGCAAGTTCTCTGTCTTTTAGCCATATTGCGGCTTTTAACCGTGCATTAAAGTTATATGTGTTTTTTGCGACAACAGTAAGTGCGGATTGGTCGGTTATTTTTCCCATTGCAGACTCGGAATCGCGCCAATCTTTGGCGTTAATCGCAACATCAGCAAGTGCGAATTGGTCGGTTAACTTTTTTAAGGCTTTGTAACGTGAATAACCGTCTAAAGAATTTATTGCTGTTTTAGCAAATGAAGCCTGTCGTGAAGCCTTTATACGCTCAAAAATGTTCATAAAATTACCCCTTTTTCTATTAAAAATATGAAAGAAACTTACAAAGTTTTACTAATTAATTTCAACGTCTAATTCTAAATCATCGATTAACTCCTGTTTTAGCAATCTTGACACGCCTTTTTCCTGCATGAAAACCCCGTAAAGCACGTCACAGCCTTCGATTGTGCCGCGTCGGTGGGTGATTAACATTAGCTGAGTTCGTTTAGAAAAACGCTTCAAATATGTCACGTACTTGACAATATTTACCTCGTCCAAAGCCGCGTCAACTTCGTCAAGCATGCAAAATGGAGTGGGTCTGTGAAGTAAAATTGCGAAGTAAATTGTAATTGCAACCATTGCCTGTTCGCCGCCGGAAAGTGAGATTAAATTTTTGATAAGTTTTCCCGGTGGTGCGGCGAATATCTCAATCCCTGAACCTAAGACGTCATCAGGGTCTGTGAGCTCTAACCGCGCTTTTCCGCCGCCGAAAATTTCGCTGAAAATTCGCTCAAAATGATAGTTAATTTGATTGAAACTTTCAAGGAATTTTTCACGAATATTTACCGTTAAATCGGCAATTAATTTTTCAAGTTCAGCCTTTGAACGCTCAACATCGTCAAGTTGTTCTGTCAAGTTTCTATACCGCTCGCCGACCTCGCCAAACTCCTCAATTGCCGCGAAATTCACGTTCCCGAGCGCAGTTATCGCCTTGCGTATATCCACCAATTCGGCTTTTTTTGCACGCATATTTTCAATCGGTTCAGCTAAATTTGCGGCCTCGCTCGGCGAAAGTTCGTACTTCTCCCAAAGGTCGTTTTTAATTCTGTTAATTTCAGATTCGGCATTGTTTTTTCTTTCGCGCGCTAAGACTAAAGCGTTAGAAAATTTCTCTTTTTCAGCACCTTTTTCACGAATAATTTTGTTAGTTTCTGCGATTTTCTTCTCGATTTCTGCAATTGAAAAAGCCGACTTTTCTATCTCTGTGCGATTGTCGGAAAAGCTTGCGGTAATCTGCAAAATTCGCTCTTTGTTTTGCTCAATAATTTTACAAAGTTGACAATTTTTTTGTAAGAAATTTTCGATTTCTGTTTCAAGCGCAGTGTTGTCTTCGCCGAGTCTGCGCTTGGTTTCGCGGATACTTTCAATTTTTTGCAGTAAGTTTTCGATGTCTTTTTTTATTGACAAAGCATCGAGATTTAGACGGGCAATTTCATCGCTTGCCGAGCTTCTTTTTTCGGCGGTTTGCGCTTGTAAAACATTTAGATTTTCGGCATCTTTTTCTTTCTCTCGGATTGAAATTGCAGTGTCTTCAAGTGTAACTTTACAACTTTGAATTGTGGCTTCCTGCACCGCAATTTGACTCTTGTTGCGTTGTATAATTAACGCGGAATTTTCAGCCTGCTGTGTACACTGCTCGATGAGATTTTGGAGGCCGGAAATCTCTGCATTTAGTCTAATTTCTTCGTTCAAAAACTCCGCCGCTTTGTCCTTATATCCTTCCGTTTCGATTGTCAACTTGTTAACTTCGGCGGTTAAAATTGCATTCTCGTTTTTAACTTCATTGAGCCCGTCAACGAGGGCGGAAAGCTGTTTTGAGAGACTTTCAATTTCCTGTTTACGGCTGATAATTCCCGAAGTTTGTTTCAAAGAACCGCCCGTGAACGAGCCGCCGGCGTTAATAACTTGACCGTCTAAAGTGACAATTTTGAATTTATAATTATACTTTTTTGCGAGGAAAGTTGCGGTGTCAATATCGTCGGAAATTGCGGTTCTGCCGAGTAACGATTTGACAATTTCAGTATACTTTTTTTCGTAAGAAATCAATTCATTGCCCATGCCCAAAAAGCCGTCCTCATCAGGCAATTCGGGGAAACTTGACATGTCTAATTCTCTGCCTTTTATGGAAGTTAACGGTAGAAAAGTCGCCCTTCCCGAGTTAGTTTCTTTTAGAAAACGTATACATCTTTTTGCAGTTTCTTCGCTGTCAACTATGATGTTTTGAAGTGCAGTTCCGAGCGCGATTTCAATTGCAGTTGAATAAGTTCCGCTGACTTTAATTACATCGGCAACAGTGCCGTGAACACCGCTTATTTGCCGATTTTTCGAGGCTGAAATTATAGTTTTTACACTCTCAAAATAGCCCGTCATGTTTTTTTCAACGTCCGACAAAACATCAAAACGCGACTTTTTTTGGTCGTGTTCTCGCCGCAATTTCGAGTAACTTTCATCAACGTCATTAAGTTTTGCGCGCTTACTTTCAAGCAGTCGTAAATAGCCGGTCAATTTGTTGTCATTTTCCAACTTTTCATTATATAATATTTCAACATTTTTTCGCAGTTCATTTTCCTTGTCAACATAGTCTGCAAGCACATTTTCACGGTTTTCAACTTGCACATTTATTTCATCAAGTTGCGCCAATAAATCAAGCCGCAATTGCTCGGAAGTTGACAATGATAAACGCGCCTCAGTTTGCTTATTGTAAAGTAAACCGATTTCGCGGTCAAGTTCTTTGTAATTATCATCAAGTGCAGAATTTTCCTGTGAAATTTCAAGTAAAATTTTATTTTGTTTTTCAGTTTTTGTGTTAATTAAAGTGAGCAATTTTTCATTTTCGGTTATTTCCGTATTTGAAATTTTGATTTGATTTTCAAACTCCTCCGCGCTTTTTTCGGAGTTCTGAATCTGCACTTTTAATGCGGTTATTCGTGCATCGTTGTGTATAATTTCATTCTCATCAATCGCAATTTTTTTGTCAGTTTCTGCAATTTCATCGCGCGAATTTTCATTAGCGCGAGTAAGTTCATTCATCTTTGCCGAAAGGTTCATTTTGTCATTCAAATTTTGCTCATTTTGTTCTTCTAAAAGTGTGATTTCGCGGTCATAATGTTCACATTCGCCCTCATTTAAGAGAATTTTATTTTCAGTTTCGAGCATATTTTCATCAATTTTTTTCAAATCCGCAATGCTGACAGAAATTTCAATTTTCTTTTCATTTTCAATTAAAACTACAGCTTTTTTTGCTTTTTCTGATTGTTTTTCAAGCACGGGAAGCCGCTCCCCAAGCTCTTTTGTAATGTCTAAAAGGCGCAAAATATTTTCGTTTGCGCGATTCAATTCACGGTGAGCTTGCTCTCTTTTGTGCAGAAATTTTGTTACTCCGGCGGCTTCTTCAAAAATTTCGCGCCGCTCTTTTCCCTTGCTGTTAATGATTTCGGCGACCCTGCCTTGCCCGACAATCGAGTAACCCTCACGCCCCAAACCCGTGCCCATCAAAAGCTCGTGAATGTCCTTCAGGCGCGACTTTTGGCCGTTTATCAAATACTCACTTTCGCCGTCGCGATAAAGTTTTCGAGTTATTCCAATTTCGTCACTGTTGTAATTTAATGCGCGGTCGGCGTTGTCAATCGAAAGTGTAACTTTCGCAAAACCCATTTGTTTTCTACTTTGAGTGCCGTGAAAAATTACATCTTCCATTTTATCGCCGCGTAAAGTTTTCGCGCCCTGCTCGCCCATGACCCAGCGCAAAGCGTCACTAATATTGCTTTTTCCGTTACCGTTGCTCCCGACGAGTGCGGTCATTTTTGAATCGAAATTTAATATTGTTTTGTCGGGAAAGGATTTGAATCCGTGAATTTCAAGCGACTTAAAAAACATTTATTTTACTCCGTCAAATTTCTTCAATTATAAGGTCTTCACCTTGTTTTTCAATAATTTTATACTCGTATCCGAGTTGTTTCAATTTCAACTTATTTTCACTTTTATGTCCGTTAATTTTGCTGATATTTCGGTTGTCCGTGTAGACGTAAAACCGCTTGCCATCAGCGTTTTTGAATACATTTAACATTCTGTAAAAATAATATCTTCCAATACATAATTCGCCAAGTTGCAAGCCGTAATTCCCGCCAATTATATCTTTTTTCGCCTCGTCATTTTTACTGCTGATATTCAATCCGAGACGTATAACTTTTATGTTATTTTGGACGAAACGCTTGTAAAGTTCTGCACATAATTCAACAGTTTCTTCGAGTGAAAATGTTTCAAATTCGCCGCGTTCATATAATTCGCCGAGCATGGTGTTTTTCAAAATTACAGTCGGGTAAATCCGCGCTGTATCGGGCTTTATCGCGATGAGTTCGTTTGCAGTATATAGCGATTTTTGTAAAGTATCGCCGAGCAAACCCGTCATCATTTGCACACCAAAAGTGAATCCAAACTCGCGAATTAGTTTCGCACTTTTTCGCACATCTTCTGAATTATGATGACGTTGATTTAGTTTCAAAACATCATCATCCATACTTTGAACGCCGAGTTCGACAGCGTTTACGCGATATTTTTTTAGTTGAGTTAACACTTTTTCGTTGATATAATCAGGGCGCGTTGAACAGCGAATTCCCGTAAAAATGTCCGGGTATTTTTGCAAAAATTGATTTGCAGTGCTAAGTAATTCTTCTCTGTAGTGCCAATCAAGTGCGGTGAAAGTGCCGCCGAAAAATCCGATTTGTGCAGTTAAATTCCGCTCTGTGAGAGACTTTGCGTGGCTTTCTAAAATCTCGCGGACTTCCTTCGCGCTCACTGAATTTACAGCTTTAGTTGTAGTTTTTTGGTCGCAGAAACTACACTTATGCGGGCAACCTAAGTGCGGTATAAAAATCGCCGCATTAGTGCTTTTTTTAATGTTAATGTTTCGTAAATTCATAGCCATCAATCATACTCATAACCCATTAATTTTAAGGCGTTTCTCGCCGCTTTTTGCTCGGCTTGTTTCTTGCTTTTCCCGCTCCCTGTGCCGATTTGACGGTTGTCTAAAACCACACTCGATGTAAAAACTTTATTATGCGCCTCGCCGGTTTCGTTTATCAAATTATAACTGATTTTTTCTTCTGGATTCTTCTGAATAATCTCCTGCAAAATTGTTTTATAGTCACTTAATAATGGTTTTCCGCTTGTCAAGTTGCTCTTTTTTGGCATAAAAGTAAGCACAAATTTCTCGGCTTCAGAAATCCCGCCGTCAAGGAAAATCGCGGCTATTAAAGCCTCGAACGCGTCCGACAAAATCGACTTACGCTCCCTGCCACCGGTGATTTCTTCGCCTTTTCCCAAGAAAAGTTCTTCACCTAAACCAATTTTTTTTGCAAAGCCGAAAAGTGACAATTCGCAGACAATTCCCGCCCGCAATTTTGTCAATTGTCCCTCGGGAACATCGCGCAATTGCTCAAATAAATACTCGGAAGTGATTAATGACAAGACGCTATCGCCCAAAAATTCCAACCGCTCGTTGCTTCCGCGTTTCTTCGCAAAGGCGCATGACGAGTGGGTTAACGCCTCTGTAAGTAGCGACTTGTTCTTAAAAGTATAATTAATTTTTTTCTCGAAACTTGACAATTAATTTTCCTCTTTCAATGCAGATAATTCCGCAATTCCCGTTTCAATTTCTTGTATAACTTTACAGAAACTGACCGCCTGTTTTATAGCGTTCTTAAAGGCTTTTTCGTCACTTGAACCGTGCGCTTTTATGACGGGTTTTTTGACACCCAAAAGCGGTGAGCCGCCGACCTCTCTGTAATCGGTTTTCTTGGAAAGATTTTTCACGCCTTTTTTAGACAATAAGTAGCCGATTTTAGTGCCTGCGTTGGTCGAAAAAAGCTCTCGTAGAGAGGATTTCATGAACCTGCCCATGCCCTCGACGGTCTTCAAGTAGACATTTCCCGTGAAGCCGTCCGTGACAACTACGTCGCACAAATTTGCAATCGGGTCGCGCCCTTCGACGTTTCCGATAAAATTAAGCGGTGCATTTTGTAAAGTTTCGTATGCTTTTTGCTCGAGCTCTCTGCCCTTACCCCGCTCTGTGCCTATGTTTAGGAGGCCTACCCGCGGATTGTCAACTTTCATGATTTTCTGCATAAAAATGCTCCCCATGACACCAAATTGCACCAACATTTCGGGGCGGCAATCGACATTTGCGCCACCGTCAAGTAACATATAATAGCCGTTAATGCCGGGCATCAAAGTCGCATAGGCAGGGCGTTTAACGCCCTTCATGCGCCCAATCAACATCGTCCCGCCGACAACCAACGCCGCCGTGCTCCCCGCGCTGACAAAAGCGTCCGCTTCGCCGCTGTCAACAAGCTGAAACGCCATTCCCATCGAGCAATTTTTTTTCGACTTCCGTATCAACATCGGGTCGTCTTCGATATTAATTATGCCGTCTGCGTGCTTAATAGTGATATTTTTAGTTTGTACACCTAATTGTCTAATTCGCGAGTTAATTATTTTCTCGTCGCCCGTTAAAATCACCTCAACATCTAACTCCGCGACCGCCAAAGCCGCGCCGAGTATGACTTTATCGGGGGCGTTGTCGCCGCCGAAAGCGTCTAATGCAATTCTCACAATTTCACCTCTTTCAAGTCCCGCAAATCCCGCAAAGCCCGTTCTGATAAGGCTTCGTAGCGTTCTCGCTTGTCCTTAATTTTCGCTTCTAACGGCGGCAGTAAACCCATATTCGCGCCGAGCGGCTGAAAATTCTTGACACTTTCGTCGCTGATATACCGCGAAAGTGCGCCTGTCATCGTGGTTTGCGGCAATTCAAGTTTCTGATTTTTTGAATCGCAACTTGACATTTTTGACATTGCCAAACCTGCGATTATTCCGCCCGCCGCGCTCTCGCAATAGCCCTCTGTGCCTGTAATTTGCCCCGCAAAGTAGACATTTTCGGAGCCTTTTAGTCTAAAACTGCTGTCTAAAATTCGCGGGCTGTCGAGAAAAGTGTTGCGGTGCATCACGCCGAACCGCGTAAACTCTGCGTTTTCGAGCCCCGGAATGAGCCGAAAAACCCGCTCCTGCTCCCCGAATTTCAAGTTTGTTTGAAAACCGACTATGTTAAACAAAGTCCCCGATGAATTTTCCGCGCGCAGTTGAACCAAAGCGTACGGGCGTTTTCCGGTTGCGGGGTCGGTGAACCCGACCGGCTTCATGCAACCGTAGCGAACGCTGTCTGCGCCCCGCTTTGCGAGGATTTCAACAGGCATGCAACCCTCATAAACTTGTAAAGTTTCAAACGCTTTTAATGGCACAGTTTCGGCGTTAATCAGCGCATTATAAAAAGTCTCGTACTCGTCCTTATTCATCGGGCAATTGAGGTAATCCGCGCCGTTTTTTCCGTATCTGTTGCCCCAAAAAGCCTTGTTCAAGTTGACACTTTCAAGCGTAATTATTGGCGCGGCGGCGTCATAAAAATTTAGAAATCCACCGCAATTTTTCTCAATTTCAGCCGCAAAAGTGTCACTTGTGAGCGGGCCTGTCGCGATTATTGCGTTTTTTTGCGGGAAATTGCAGACTTCACCCGTGACAATTTCTATGTTACTGTTGGATTTAATTCGCCGTGTAATCTCGTTCGAGAACGCCGCTCTGTCCACCGCTAAAGCCCCACCGGCACTGACTTTGACGGTGTCGGCGACTTCGAGAATCAGTGAACCCAAAAGCCGCATTTCCGCTTTCAGAAGCCCCGCCGCGCTTGCAAGCCCGTCCGCTTTTAACGAGTTCGAGCAGACCAACTCGGCGAATCCGCTGTGCTTGTGTGCGGGCGAAAACTTGGCGGGTTTCATCTCGTGTAACCGAACGCGAAAACCCTTTCGCGCTAATGTCCATGCGGCTTCAACCCCTGCAAGCCCCGCGCCGATTACTTGAATTATTACTTGTTCATTATTCATTATTCATTGTTCCATGTCAAGGGCTTGCCGTCCTTTGCCAAAAGCGGCGTCAAGCCGCCTCCGTAGCCGCTTGCGTGGAACAAATACAGCACGCCGGTCTCGGTGTCTTTGATAACTCTGCTGAAATCCGAAAGCCCGCCCTCGCTGTGAACCGTCACAAACCGCTTGTCCTTTTTAGCCACTTTAGCCATTGTCATCCCCCGTTTCCTGCGCCGATTCGCCCTCGTAATTGCAATTTTCCGCCGCACAATAGAGCTTGCCTTTCTTGCCGCCTTTTTTGAAAAGTTTCTTGCCGCAAGTCGGGCAGGTGTCGGCCACGGGCGCGTCCCAGGTCATGAAATTGCAGGTCTTGAAGTTCTCGCAACCGAAGTAGGGCTTGCCTTTTTTGGACTTTTTACTGAGCATTTTTCCCGCACAAATTGGGCATTCGCCGCCCGCTTCGTTGACTATACGCTTGGTCTGGTTGCACTCCGGGAAGCCCGAACAGCCCAAAAATTTCCCGTACGGCCCGATTTTCACCGACATCATTTTGCCGCAGACATCGCACGGAATATCGGTCGGTTCGTCGGGGATTTTGACCCGCTTGCCTTCCATTTCCTTTTCGGCTTTTGTCAAAGTCTTCTCGAATTCGCCGTAGAAATCGCGCAGAATCTGCACCCATTCCTCCGCGCCGTCCTCGATTTTGTCAAGGTCGGTCTCCATTTGCGCCGTGAACTTTGTGTCAACTATATTATCGAAATGTTCTTGTAACAAATCTGTTATAACTCTACCCAAAATCGTTGGTTTTAGTTGCTTTTGCGCCCGCTCAACGTACTGCCTATCGAGAATTGTGGAGATTGTCGGCGCGTAGGTTGACGGCCTGCCTATGCCGTTTTCCTCGAGTGCTTTGATTAAACTCGCCTCGGTGTAACGCGCGGGGGGCTGGGTGAAATGCTGATTGCCGGCGATTTTTTCTAAGCTACACACCTCGCCCGCGGTCAGTTTCGGCAGGGCAGAGGGCGAGTCGGGGTCGCCTTCAGAATTTTCGGTCTCCTCGACGTAGAGCTTCATGAACCCGTCAAACTTGACGGTGTAGCCGCTTGCCTTAAACAGGCAACCATTTGCGGTTATGTCAGCCGAGACGGTGTTGAGTTGCGCGTTCTCCATTTGGCTTGCCATGAACCGCTCCCAAATTAGCTTGTAAAGCTTGTATTGGTCGGCGGTTACGCTGTTTTTGATTTGCTCGGGGGTAATCTCGGGAACGCTCGGCCGAATGGCTTCGTGGCCGTCTTGGGCGTTCGCCTTGGACTTGAAAACCCGCTCGCCCTTGTAGACATATTCCGCGCCGAATTTCTGCTCAATTAGCTCTTTTGCGGCTTGTTTTGCCTCGGCGGAAATGCGTAGGCTATCGGTTCGCATGTAGGTTATAAGCCCGATTGCGCCGTGTTCGGGCAGCTCCACGCCCTCGTATAATTCCTGCGCCGTCTTCATGGTTCTGCGCGAATTGAAGAACAGCTTGCGGGAGGCTTCTTGCTGTAAGGTCGAGGTCGTGAAGGGCGGGGCGGGGTTCTTTTTGCGGGTGGACTTTTTGACCGCCGCGACCTTGTACTCTGCGCCGTCGAGTATATCTAAGACTTTGTCGGCATCTGCTTTGGTGTTGAGTTCGGGCTTTACGCCGTCGATTTCGTGCAATTTTGCCGCAAAAGATTTCTTGTCGCCCTCGACTAATAATGCGGCATCAACGCTCCAGTATTCCTTGCTTATAAAGGCCTCGATTTCCTTTTCACGCTCGACTATCAGCCGCACCGCAACCGATTGCACCCGCCCCGCCGACAGCCCGCGCCGCACTTTTTTCCACAGGAACGGACTCAGCATGTACCCGACAATGCGGTCTAAGATTCGGCGGGTTTGCTGTGCGTTTACAAGCCCCATGTCGAGGCTGCGGGGCCGCGCCATGCCGTCTTTTACGCCGCTTTTGGTAATCTCGTTGAAGGTTACGCGAATCGGCTTGGTCTCGTCGATGTTCAAAATATGCGCCAAGTGCCACGAAATGGCCTCGCCCTCGCGGTCGGGGTCGGTCGCCAAGTAGACAGTCCCCGACTTGTTCGCCTGCTTTTTCAAGTCGCGAATCAGGGTAGCTTTTTCCTTTTTATTTTCGTAAATCGGCGCGAAATTATTCTCGATGTCCACCCCGAGCTTAGACTTAGGCAGGTCCCGAATATGCCCG
>WRMK01000018.1 GCA_009777155.1 Oscillospiraceae bacterium | reverse complement strand
TGATCTTTGAAAGGTTTGTGTGGCGGGCGTGCGTTTCTTGCGGCGGCGCAGACATAGACCCCTACTACCCCCCTCTGCCCCCCACAAAGTCCATGAAACATATGTATGGACGGGCGATGCCCGTCTGCAAAATAGCGACTTTCGCGATTGTCTAAATTTGTAAATAAATTTATAAATAAATTAAGGAGAAAAATCTATGGTCTACAGGGTATTTACGGAGAAAAAATCGGGTTACGCGATTGAGAGTGAGCAGGTTCTGCGGGACTTGCGTGACAACTTGGGAATCGGCACGGTCACAAGCGTGCGGGTGGTTAATGTCTATGACGTTGAGGGCGTTTCGGCGGCTGAATTTGAGCGGGCTGTGCCTGTGATTTTTGCGGAGTCGGCAGTCGATTTTACTTATGACGAATTGCCCGAATTGCAAGCTGATGAAAAGTTTTTTGTGGTGGAATTTCTGCCCGGGCAGTTCGACCAGCGGGCTGATAGTGCGGCGCAGGTTCTTGCGGTTTTTTGCAATTCGCAGACGGCTGAACCGTACGTTGCGTGCAAGAAAGTGTATATCTTGAAGGGTGGTATCGGCGATTCGGAGCTTGCCGCGATTAAGAATTATCTTGTGAATACGACTGAGGCAAGGGAGACTACGCTTGACGTGAAATCGCCGCTTAAACCCGCTTATGGAGCGGCTGATGATGTTGAAATTCTCGGCGGGTTTGTGGATTTGTCGCTTGAAGAATTGAAGGGATTCCTTGAAAAATATTCGCTTGCTATGGACTTGGACGACATCGAGTTTTGCCGGGATTATTTCAAGAGTGAAAATCGCAATCCCACCGTTACCGAAATCCGCATGATTGACACCTACTGGTCCGACCATTGCCGCCATACGACCTTTTTGACCTTTATTGACGATGTGCAAATTGAACCCGATTACATAAAAAAATCTTATGAAACTTATCTGCAAAATAAGGCGTTATTGAATCGCGGCGACAAGCCTGTAACCCTCATGGACATTGCGACTGCGGGTATGCGGAAGATGAAGGCGGACGGGCAGATTCCCGACCTTGACGAGAGCGAGGAAATTAACGCTTGCTCGATTAAAATTAAGGCCGATATTGAGGGCGAAATTCAGGACTGGCTGTTGATGTTCAAGAATGAAACTCATAATCATCCGACCGAAATTGAGCCGTTCGGCGGGGCGTCAACCTGCCTTGGCGGCGCGATACGCGATGTGCTTTCGGGGCGGGCGTACCCGCATCAGGCGATGAGGATTACGGGGTCGTCGAGCCCGCTCGTGCCTGTTGCGGAGACCATTCCGGGGAAGTTGCCGCCGCGTAAAATTACCACGACTGCGGCGTTTGGGTATTCGTCTTATGGCAATCAAATCGGCTTGCCGGGCGGGTTGGCGGCTGAAATTTACCACGACGGCTACATGGCAAAGCGCATGGAGCTTGGCGCATTACTTGGGGCTGCACCTGCCGAAAACGTAGTCAGGGAGCGGCCCGGAGACGGCGACTTGGTGATACTGCTCGGCGGCAAAACCGGGCGCGACGGGTGCGGCGGCGCGACAAGCTCGTCGAAGTCGCACGACTCGGGGAGTTTTGAGAAGGGCGGCGCGGAAGTGCAAAAGGGCAATGCTCCGGAAGAACGCAAGATAGTGCGACTTTTCTGTAATTCAGAAGCCGCGAAATTAATCAAACGCTGTAACGATTTCGGCGCGGGGGGCGTGAGCGTGGCAATCGGCGAGCTTGCCGATGGGCTGTTCATCGACCTTGACAAGGTGCCTGTAAAATATGGCGGCATGGACGGAACCGAGCTTGCAATTTCGGAATCGCAGGAGCGAATGGCGGTTGTGATTGACAAAAATGATGCCGCGAAATTTATCGCGTTTGCCGAGGCTGAGAACCTTGAGGCGGTTGCAGTTGCGGAAGTTAGGGCCGAGCCGCGGTTGAAGATGACGTGGCGTGGGAAAATAATCGTGGATTTGTCGCGGGAATTTTTGAATTCAAATGGCGCGGATAAGCATACGAAAATTCGCGTGACTACACCGCAAAAACTTACTCGCGAAATTGTGAAAGAAAACTTGAGCCTTGTGTCACAGCGCGGGTTAGTCGCGCATTTCGATAGCTCGGCGGGCGGCGGCACGGTGCTGATGCCGCTCGGTGGCAAAACCCAGAAAACCCCTGTGCAGGCTATGGCGGCGAAGCTTCCCGCCTTATCTCTAATTGGCAAAAACACCAAGACCGCATCGCTTATGGCGTATGGATATAATCCATTAGTCTCAGAGCAGTCGCCGTATCATGGCGGGCTGTTTGCGGTGGTTGAATCGGTTGCGAAAGTTGTCGCGGCGGGCGGCAAGAGCGGTAATATTCGGCTGACCTTTCAGGAGTATTTCGAGAAGCCTAAGGACCAACCGGAGCGGTGGGGAAAGCCGTTTGCGGCGTTGCTCGGCGCGTATGAGGCGCAGTTGGGGCTGGGGTTGCCGTCAATCGGCGGGAAGGACTCGATGTCGGGGAGTTTTGCGTATGGTGACAAGGAAATTAACGTGCCGCCGACCTTGGTGTCTTTCGCGGTGACGACTGCAAATGCCGACAAAATTATTTCGCCCGAATTTAAGGCACCGGGGAATAAAATTCTGCTGATAGTCCCGGATTATGACGAGAATAATCTGCCCGATTTTGCAAGTTTGCGCCAAGTTTTCGCGGCTGTTGAGGGTGAAATTGAGCGTGGAAACGTAGGCTCGGCGTGGGCAATTGCGGACGGCGGTGTGCCTGATGGATTGTTCAAAATGTCGCTCGGGAACAGGGTTGGCGTGAAATTAAATGTTGCTGACGACCGCTTGAATAAGCTTTGCTACGGCGGGTTTATTCTTGAGGCGGGCGAGGAATTTGACGGGGCGACTTGCATTGGCGAGACGGTTGCCGAATATAATTTTGCGGAGGGCGAGAGCATTTCCGAGGGCTTTTTAGAGCCGATTTTCCCGACGAAAACCGAGTTTGATGCTTATGCCGCGCCCGTTGAAATTACTTGCAAAACCCCGA
The DNA here is from genome assembly GCA_009777155.1 of Oscillospiraceae bacterium. Taxonomy (GTDB): domain Bacteria; phylum Bacillota; class Clostridia; order Oscillospirales; family Ruminococcaceae; genus Ruminiclostridium_E. The sequence goes on along the minus strand of WRMK01000018.1, from coordinate 20,238 downwards.
ATACTGCGGCTTGCGCTCCTGCAAATAGAACCGCGAAGCCGCGGGTTTTAATCCCTGTTTTCCCGGGGACGAGCGGCGAATTTGAGATGCGGTATGCCTTTGAGCAAGTGGGGGCTGTTGCGAATATATTCGTCATGCAAAGCCGCTCTGCGGCGGCGATTGCGGAGTCTTACTCTGAATTTGCGCGGCTTGCAAAATCCTGCAATATTTTGGCGTTACCGGGCGGCTTGGTAGTCGGCGATGAGCCTGACGGCGCGGCTAAGTACCTTTCGGCGTTCTTTGAAAATTCGCGGGTGCGTGAAGCAATCTCGGAACTGCTGAATGTCAAGGACGGCCTTGTAATCGGGATTGGTGGCGGGTTTAACGCGCTTGTCAAGACGGGGCTGTTGCCGTTTGGCGAGTTTCGCGAGGCTTCGGCGGAGTCGCCGCTGTTGACTTACAACAAAATCGGGCGGTTCCAGTCGCAGTTTGTCTACACCCGGATTGCCTCGACGATGTCGCCGTGGCTGTCGTTTTGCGAGGTTGGCGAGATTTACGCCGCGCCGTTCGCAAGCAACTTCGGCAGGTTTACAGTGACTGAGGAGCTTGCGAAAAAGCTGATTGTGAACGGGCAGATTTTCGCGCAGTATGCGGATTTGGACGGTCGGGTGAGCATGAAGACGGCGTTTAATCCTGCGGGGTCGGTTTGCGCGGTTGAGGGGTTGCTCTCGCCTGACGGGCGGGTACTTGGCAAGATGGCGCATGTCGAGCGGATTACCGAGAATGTCGCGAAGAATATCCCGGGGGATAAGGATATGGGGTTGTTTGCGGCGGGGGTTGGGTATTTTAGGTAGTTGTAAAGCGGCGTGGCGGTAGGGGGTAGTAGGGGTGCGGCGGCGCAATAAACGCACGCCCGCGTTCTACGATTGTTTAAGCTTAACCCTCTCGAGCCGAACCGTTAGTAAGTAGCACATACCCTATGCGAGTGCAGATTATTTAAGTAGATGAAGCCTGTTAAGTCGTGAGGAGATAGGTCTCATGACGAGAAAGTGGAGTTTGAACGGTTTGTGTGGCGGGCTGGCGTTTATTGCGCCGCCGCACCCCTACTACCCCCTACCGCCACGCCGCTTTAACTGTAGCTTAAACTTATATGAGGTGAATTATGAGAAGAATAATAATCTTAGCCGCCATTGTGCTTGTTGGGATTGCGGGGTTTGTGCTTAGTTATTATGAGGTCGGCGATTATCGGGCGGCTTTTGCCGATGTTGGGGATGTTGAAATTGCCGATGTTGAGCCTGAAGATGAGGAAGTTGTGGATTTTGGGGTTGATGTTGGAATTGACTTGCTGACTTCGGGGGTTCCTGCGGTGTCTTTTTCGCTTGATAAGGCGTTTTATGATGTTGATATTGAGGTAAGGCTGTTTGTTGATGATGATGAATTTGATGGTGAGATTTACTATACTCTTGACGGTTCGCCGCCTACGGAGGAGTCGCGGCTTTATGATTCGCCTATATTTGTGCAGGCGAGTAGTCGGGGGGTGTCGATTGAGACTATCAAGGCGGTTGCGATTGCGGGGGGTGAGGCTTCCGAGGTTGTGACTAAGAGTTATATTGTCGGGCGTGAGGTTTTTGAGCGGTTTACCGAGGATACTTATGTCTTCGCGCTTTCGGCGGACCCGTTTGACCTTTATGACGATGAGTTTGGGATTGCTGTGCCGGGGCTTTTGCGGCGGGAGTACATTCAGGAGTCGGGCGACCGCAACCCCGACCCGCCCCGCCCTGCAAATTACAACGTCCGTGAGCGGCATATCGACAAGCCTTTCAGTGCCGAGCGGCCCTTTTACGTCGAAGTCTTTGACAATAGGGGCAATCAGCTTTTGAGCCAGTTGGCGGGCGGGCGGGTGCAAGGCGGCTGGTCGCGGGATTCTTCGCAGAAGTCGTGGCGGTTGATAGCGCGGAATGTCTACAGTGACGGCAAGTTTCGATACCCTTTCTTTGAAGACGCGATTGATATTAACGGGCAGGTTGTATCTAAATTTGACCGCTTGGTGCTACGCAAGGGCGCGAATGACCGCGAGGACGGCAACATGCGTGACGAGCTGTCGCTTGAGTTGGCGGCGCAGGCGGGCTTCCCCGATACACAGTCGGCACGGCCCGCGGCGGTCTTCCTCAATGGCAAGTACTACGGCTTTGCGTGGCTCAAAGAGAGTTACAGCAACGGCTATCTTGAGCAGATGTATGGCGGTGTCAAGGATAATTATCAGATTATCGAGAAAAGCGAACAGACCGGCATGGGCGACGATAGGTTTTATGACGAGGGGCAGATTACCGCTTACAACGATTGGGCCGCGGTTATTGAGATGGCGCGGTTGGCTGTTGAGCATGACGGGATTCCCGAGTTGCCGCCGCCCCCTGCGCGTGAAACTGTACGGTACGAGTGGAGCGATATTGAGTGGTCGGGGACGATTAATGAGGACGACCGCTTGCCGCTGCACCCCGATGTGAGCTATGTGGACGGGGACGGTTCGCAGGCTGAGGGGCGGTTGTTGCAGTTTAGTAATATTGGGCTGGGCGATGTTGTTCCCGATGAAGTTACGATTAGATTCCGCACGAACCCGCCTGCGGACGGCAATCGCATGTTGAATGTCTGGACGGATTTGTCGGGTGCAAACGCCGACAAAATCACTTTCATCACCAATGGCGGGCTTGAAAAAGTCGAGCAGGGGCTGATTGCACAGTCGGAGCAGGTGAGCGGCAGGGATATTTCGCTGAACATTCCCGTGAATTTGATTTACGACGCCAAGACTAATACTTTTGCGAGTGAGATTTATGTGGTGCCGTCGTTGTATCATACTGACGACGCGCTCGGCGATATTGCCTTTCGGCGTAACACCACCGATTCGATTACTGCGGCGACTTTGACCTTGTCGTATAGGCTTGAAACGCCGACTGAGACTGACACTCCAACTGTGGCCTTCTCCGAGTATTCCTTTATGAATGACGAGGTTTTCGAGGAGTTTTGTTCGCTTGTGGACATTGATAATTTAATGCTTTACTATGCTATTGAGATTTTCGTTGACAATCAAGATTGGCCGAATAATAATATGCGAATGTATAAGTATTACGCCGAGCCGGGCGAGATTATTACCAACGATTTCAATGACGGCAGGTGGCGGTTTTTGATGTACGATGTCGAGTTTGCGTGGGGGATTTACAACAATTCAGGGGCGATTGCGACCGATACTTTGGCGTACGTGTTGGGGCGGCGGACGCGGTGGGGCGGCGATTCGGTGCTGTTGCAAGCGGTGTTTCAACGGCCTGATATGCAGGAGTATTTTGCGAACACCATGTGTGACTTGATTAGCGGGCCGTTTTCGTCGCAGAATGCCTTGAAAGTTATTGACGAGATTGACGCGGCGAGTTCGTCCGAATTGGGCTATGCAAGGCGGGCGGGGACTGTGAATATGTGGGGCAACAGGAACACTATTCGGGACTTTGCGAGGCGGCGGCCCGACCAAGTTCTGAATCACTTGCGGCGGAATCTGAACATTGACAGCAGTGTCGCGATGTTTGATGTTTCGATGAAGTTTGCGGATGGCTCGGAGGGCGCAGAAGCGTGGCTGAATACCCGCAAGGTGAACCCCGGGGAAATCGCGATTAACTCTTACTTTTCGTGCTTTGAAGTGCCGATTAGGGCGGTGCCGGGCGTGGGGTATGAGTTTGTGAAGTGGGAGATAAACGGGGTGGCTTACTTTGAGCCGGAGATGACTGTGAATGTGGGCATGATGAGCCTTAACGTGAATAGTGGGATTCCCGTGCTTAGTATCGTTTTGCATACTAACAAATTAATCGACGGCATGCCGCTATATATTCGCGAGGTTGACCCGGCGAGCGGCGCGGATTGGATTGAGCTGTATAACCCCAATAATATTGACATTTCCACCCGCGATTATTTCCTCTCGGATAGGGGCGATAATTTGGCGAAGTGGCGAATTCCTATCATAAATATTCGGCCGCAGAGCGGGCTGATTATCGTCATGAGCAACAACAAAACCCCCGATGCCCTGTTGAAGCCGCACACGAATTTCAGTTTGAGGGCGGGGGAGACCCTCTATCTTTCGGATAATACGGGGGAAATTCTCGGGTACGTTTTGATACCTGCGCTTGAGAATGGGGAGCGGTTGGTTCGTAATGAGAGCGGGGGTTACGACGTTGTTACTTCGGAAGTCGCGGAGGAATTTGGCGAAAACTGACAAATTTCGAGCCAATATTTGTGAGTTGTTACAAACTTTTGAAATTTTGTTGTAATTTACAAAAGGATATGTTATTATTATAGTGTGTAATTGTCACGAGTTATAAGTTCATAGAGAGGGGTGCTTGTTGTGGTTGCGGATTATTACGGGTTGAAGTTCAACAATGCCGATAATGCCAATAAATATGCGGGTTCTGCGGCTTTTTCAAAGATGCAGGGCAAGGGTGATGACGCCGCGCTTGAAGATTTCAAGCGGGTGGGTTCTGTGAACCAAAAAGAAAACAACTATGACCTCGACGGAATTTTGAAGGAAGATAAGTCTAAGGCCGCTCGTAAAGAGGTTCTGGAGAAGATTCTCGGCGGCGATTCGACGAAAAATAAAGGCATGCAACTCTATGCACCGCAGTCTAAAGCGGCGCAGAAGCTTGAAATGCCGACCGGTCACGCTGTGGACGAGCGGGGTAAGCACAAGGACGATTGCCCGCTTTGCGAGTGTGAGACCTGCAAGAATCGGCGGTATCAGGACCAATCGAATGACTCCGCAGTGTCGCTCCAGCAGGCCACGAAATTGAACCCGAAAGAGGCCGCGCATAAGGTTCGGGCGCACGAGATGGAGCATATTCGCCGTGAGCAGTATCAGGCGAACAGCGACGGCAACCGCGTGATTACCCAGAGCGTGCGGATTAAGAGCGCGATTTGCCCCGAATGCGGCGAGAATTACGTGTCGGGCGGCGAGGCGATTTCGCATATTCGGTATAGCGATGCCGAGTATACGCGGTTGTTTAGCGTGGGCGCGGAGGATATGTTGAGGAAGGGTAAGGATTTTAGTGCTACGGCTTGAGGGTGGTTTTTGTTTTGGTTTTGGGCGGGCTTTGGCCCGCTCTTTGGGTTTTTTGGGGGTGCGGGCGGTGTTCATCGCGGGTTTTCGGCGGGGTGGGGGCATTGCGGGCGAACGCAGTTCGCCCCTACCATGTTGAAAATTATTAGTCATAGGAAAATTTTTTCGGTGTAGTGACGACCGCCCCGGTCGTCCGCAAAATTCCCCGAAACACGGTGCGGTGTTTTGTAGGGAACGGTTCGTAACCGTTCCGCAAGTTTCAGCGACCCCATAAACGGAACGGTTAAGAACCGTTCCCTACAATAAAATATTTTCACAACAGGAAAACCCCCACAAACAACAGTAGGGGCGACCGCCCCCGGTCGTCCGCAAAATCCCACGCAACCGTGTAAATTCACGGGCGAACGCAGTTCGCCCCTACATTGAAAAGCCCCACAAACAACAGTAAAATTATTTCTGCATTCTGCATTATTATTTCTGCATTATCCGAAAGGAAGCAAAAACCAATGCCAAACACAACCTTAAAAGCCCCCGCCAAACTCAACCTCTACTTAGACATCCTAAGCAAACGCCCCGATGGCTACCACGAGGTCTTAAACGTCATGTGCCTGATAGACTTAGCCGATGAGGTAACGCTGACCGTTACGGACGGACAAGGCATAGAATTAACCTGCACAAACGCGCAAATCCCCACAGACGAGCGTAACACCGCCCACAAAGCGGCAAAGCTTTTCTTGGAGCGGGTGAATTGCGCGGACAAGCAGGTAGACCTCGCCATAGTCAAGCAAATCCCTGTAATGGCGGGATTGGGCGGCTCGAGTGCCGATGCGGCGGCGGTTTTGCGCGGATTGAACGAGCTTTTCGGCGACCCGCTCACCCTCGCGGAATTGATGTCAATAGGCGCATTGATAGGTAGCGATGTACCTTTCTGCATACACGGCGGCTGTGCCGTTTGCACAGGCAGGGGCGAAATCGTCGCGAAAGTCTTGGACACCCCGCCCTGCACTTTCGTGGTAATCAAACCCGCAGTCTCGGTCTCGACCGAAGACGCCTACGCTTTGTACGCCGCAAACCCCCCGTCTCCGAACGGCGCGTTCCAAAGCGGCGGATTCCCCTTCTACAACGTCTTTGAAAAACTGCTGAATTTCCCCGAAACTGCCGAAATCAAGCAGAATCTACTCGACCACGGCGCAATCAGCGCGTTGTTGACAGGCAGCGGGAGCGCGGTCTACGGAGTTTTCGACAGCCTCGAAAAGGCCGAAAAGGCTTACGAATCCTTGAATTACAGCGAAAAGTTTATAGCGAAGCCGTATTGAGGTAGGGACACCATATATGGTGTCCGTGAATAGGATTTGCGGAGTTGTAAAAAAACACTTGAAATTTTGTCCATTATATAGTATAATAGTAGTAGTGGCTTGTAACGATAACGGTGAAAATAATTTAGAAAGGCGTGTCCCATGCCGCAATTTTCGTTGAAAATTAGCGCGAGTGTGGGCGGCATGGTATTGAAAATATGGTTACAATTAATAATCATCTTGGTCGAATTGATATATCCAAGCGGTTCTTCACCGCTTTGATTGGGAATACGGTCACGGGGTGTTACGGCGTGGTGGCGATGAACTCGGGAACGCCGCGCCAGAACGTCTTCGAGTCTTTTCCGTTTCTGCGTAAATGGCTCGGGCTGGGCAAGTACCACGACAAAGGCGTCAACGTCCGCTTTTTCGACGGCAAAATCCACATCGACCTGCACATAACAGTCCTGTACGGCGTCAACGTCTCGTCGGTCGTGAAAAGCATACAGCACAAAGTGACCTACTTCACCGAAGAACAAACCGGTATGAAAGTCGGTAGGGTCAATGTATTTGTGGATGCAATATTACAGTAGAATCATTTAGGAGGAATCTGCTTTGACAATTAACGGAAGTGTTCTAAAGAACGCAATAATTTCGGGCGCGAATAACATCATCAACCACAAAGTCACGGTTGACGAGATGAACGTATTCCCCGTTCCGGACGGGGATACCGGTACCAACATGTCGTCCACAATGAAAAGCGCAATCCCCGAATTGGCGCTGCTCGGCAAAGACCCCGCGGCCTCGCTTGTCGCCGAGAAAGCGGCCTCGGCTATGCTACGGGGTGCAAGAGGTAATTCCGGGGTAATACTCTCGTTGCTGTTCCGCGGCTTGTCCAAGGGGCTAATCGGCAAGGAGGAAGTTACTCCGCTCGAGTATTGCACGGCGTTGAAAATGGGAGTAGACGCGGCCTACAAGTCGGTCATGAAGCCTACCGAGGGGACAATTCTCACAGTCGCACGTGAGGCCTCCGAGGCGGCATTCAAGAAAGCCGAGAGCGGCGGCGACTTTGACGATGTCTTCGACACCCTGATTCAAGAGGCCGAGGACTCGCTCGACCGTACCCCCGACTTGTTGCCCGTATTGAAGAAAGCGGGCGTACTCGATGCGGGCGGCATGGGTTACGTCGTGATTCTCAAGGGCATGGCGCAGGTCGTGAAAGGTGGCGATATAATCGAAGTCGAGAGCGGGGCGGGCGAGGCGCATGTTTCTGCAATCCCGGTCACAAACGCGGCCGGAACGTTCGACACCGACATAGAATTTACCTACTGTACCGAATATCTAATCGTAAAATCCCCCAACGCCAAAGACCCCATGAGCCTGCGCGCATATCTCGAAACAATCGGGGACAGCGTGGTCGTGGTGGACGACGACGAGATTATAAAGGTTCACGTTCACACCGAGAACCCCGGCAAAGCTTTAGAGGCGGCTTTGCAATACGGCCCGCTCACCAACATGAAAATTGAAAACATGAAGGAGCAACACAGGCAAGAGTCGGTCAAAGCCGAGTTCCAAAAGCACCGTATCTTAAAACCCGAACGCCCCGAAAAGAAATACGGATTCGTGGCGGTTGCGAACGGCGCAGGAATCGAGGACTTGTTCAAAGACTTAGGCGTAGACCGCATTGTACGCGGCGGCCAGACCCAAAACCCCTCAACAGAGGACATTCTCGAGGCAATCTTAGCCACACCCGCCCACAATGTTTTCGTACTACCAAACAATAAAAATATAATCATGGCGGCAGAACAAACCGTAAAACTCGCCGACCGCAAAGTCATCGTACTGCAATCGCGGACAATCCCGCAAGGCTTGTCGGCAATGCTGAGTTTCGACGAGAGCCAAAGCGTCAGCGAAAACAGCGTGACTATGACGAAGGCGTTAGACAAAGTCGGGACAGGTTCGGTGACATATGCGGCACGTGATAGTTTATTCGAGGGCAAAAAAATCAAATCGGGCGATATTATCGCACTCGAAAACGGCAAGCTTTCATTCACCGAAAAGGAAGTCACCAAAGCATTGGTAAAACTCACCCGCAAAATGACAAGCGGCGACACTTCCTATATTACAGTACTCTACGGCGCAGACGTCAGCGACAAATCCGCCGACGAAGCCTTCGAGGCTTTGCGCGAGAGAATCAACGACGACATAGAAATCAGCATGATAAGCGGCGGCCAGCCGGTGTATTATTATATTGTTTCGGTGGAATAAACCCGGCGGCGCGGCGGAGCCGCGCATATAGCGGACGACCGCGCACGGTCGTCCGCAAACAAGGCGTGACACCCACGGGCGAACGCAGTTCGCCCCTACACAGATATCCTCGTAGACGGCAACATGAACGCGTAGCCCACTCAGAATACCACAACCCCTGCACTCCCACAAACCTCATATGCACAGGTAATCCGCACAACAAATCCGTAGGCAATACGCCTGTTAATTAGCACCATTGTGCGCCGGACGGTCTCGACCGGCCAGCGTGCAATGTAGCCCGTCGCGGCGCATGAGCGACTGTGTTTTGGTTACTTTTGCACAAGCAAAAGTGACAGCCCCCGTTGCGTGGCAACGCCACGCGTAATTGCGCGGCGAAACCGCACCGAAAACCACACAACACCATAAGGATTAACCAAATGAAAAAGATATTAGTCTGCGAAGACGAAGACGCCATACGCGACTTTGTCGTGATAAACCTAAAACGCGCCGACTACGAAGTCACGGCGGTCAACACCGCCGAAAAAGCCCTGCTCGAATTTAACAAAGCCTTGTGCGAGTCCGAACCCGAAAAAGCCTTCGACGTCGCACTGTTGGACATAATGATGCCGGGCATGGACGGGATTGAGTTGTGCAAACTTATACGCAAGGAAAGCCGCTCAATCGGCATAATCATGCTCACGGCAAAGGCGCAGGAGATGGACAAGGTAGGTGCGCTGATGCTCGGTGCGGACGATTATGTTACAAAGCCGTTCTCGCCGTCCGAGTTGGTCGCAAGGGTGGACGCGGTCTACCGCCGTGCAAGCCTCAACAGCCAAGCCGATTCGGCTACAACTGCAAAAGCAAACCCCGACGGCGAAATAGTCTCGGGGGTATTCAAAGTCAACACAAAAAGCCGCAGTATAACCAAAAATGATGTGGTTCTCGAGTTGACACAAGTCGAGTATCAGATATTAGAATACTTCATCAAGAACGTAGACGTCGCCTTAGACCGCAAGAGCATATTAGTGCAAATCTGGGGCGAAAGCTACTACGGCGACGACAAAATAGTAGACGTAAACATAAGACGAATCCGCATGAAAATAGAAGACAACCCGTCCGAACCGAGGTATATTCATACTATTTGGGGATACGGGTATAAATGGCAATTGACAATGGATAATTGATAATGGACAATTAATGTGGTCGCTCCGCGACGGTTTTTCCGATTGAAAAATCCATATCTCGCAATCAGTTTATTCACGCCTATTAGAGTCTAAAACCGTCGCGGAGCGACTCCACAATTGTCCATTGTCCATTGTCCATTGTCAATTATTCATCGTCGAGGTAAGTATTTATGGTGCGTAAAAGTATCGCCGGGCGTTGGTTTTTGAATAGCTTCAGCGTTATTTTGGTGTTCCTGCTTATAATGAACCTCAGCGTTTATTTCGCGCTGAGGAGTTACTATTACGGTGCGGTGCGGCAGTATCTTGAGACTAATGCGAATATTATATACGGCGTCTTGTCCTACATGGACGACTACGCCCCCGAAATCCGCCGCACAGTCGAGGAGTTTGAGAGCAAGAACTACATGGAGCTTATGGCGATTACCGCAGACGGCGAAATCGGCATAACTTCAAGCGGCTTCTCCCCGACCCTTGAACACTCCGAAATCCCCGACTACGAACGTGCGAAATTGTCAAGCCGCGGCAGGAGTTACTATGTCGGTTTTCTGCCCAATTCCGAGCGATACATGGCGGTCACGGTCATGCTGAGTGGCGAGGTCTACGATGCCATTCGCGTGGTGACATCCTTGGAGCGGGTGGACGCGCAGATTACCACCATGACAATCATCACGGCGTTTTTCAGCATGGCGGTCATGCTGTTGGTTTTGTTTTTGGGAATGTATTTTATAAAGTCGATAGTCACGCCGCTCAGGCAAATCGGCAACTCGGCGAAACGCCTTGCCTCGGGGGACTTCACCAATCGCGTAGCCCCCACTAAAAATCAAGACGAAATCGGCGAGCTTTGCCGCATTTTCAACTCAATGGCAGACGAACTTGAAAACTCCGAGAAAATCAAGAACGACTTCATCTCGTCAGTCTCGCACGAACTGCGAACGCCCTTAACCGCAATCCGCGGCTGGAGCGAGACGGTGCTCGAAACAGGCTTCAGCGCAATCTCGGAAGCCGAACCCGACTCGGACGCACAGCGAACTTTTGAACAAGGCATGAAAGTCATAACTTCCGAAACCTCCCGCTTGTCGAACTTAGTGGAAGATTTATTAGACTTCTCAAAAATCCAAAGCGGCCACATGACTTTGCAGAAAGTCAACATGGATATTTTAGCGGAATTGACCGATGCCCTGTCGATTTACGCCGAGAAAGCCAAGAAGGAACAGGTCAGCATTTCCTACACCGAACCCGACTGGGTCGCGATTATCTACGGCGACAAGAACCGCATAAGGCAGGTCTTCATAAACATTATCGACAACGCCGTCAAATACAGCGCGCCCGGCGGCACAGTGACGGTAGACGCGGGGCTTTTCGATGACAAAGTCACCATCACAATTTCCGACAACGGCCGCGGCATCTCCGAAAAAGACCTGCCCAAAGTCAAAGCCCGCTTCTTCAAAGCCGACTCCACCGTACGCGGCTCAGGGATTGGCCTCGCAGTAGCCGACGAAATAATCCTGCTGCACGAGGGCACATTAAACATAGAAAGCATACCGCAAAAGGGGACGACGGTGAGGATAGTGCTACGCACCAATTGACGAACAATTGACAATGTACAATGGATAATGGACAATTGTGGTGTCCGCCGTTGGCGGACGGGTTTTAGACTCTAATAGGCGTGAAAAAACGGAATACGAGTTGTGGGTTTTTCAATTCAAAAAATATCGCGGAGCGACACATTAATTGTCAATTGTCCATTATCAATTGTCAATTGTTCGTCAGGGGGTACTAATTATGCAAGCATATGAGGGTTATTTTGAGAACGGGCGGTTCTACACAGTAGGGGAGACCGCGCATATAAAAGGCCGCAAAAGGGCTTTTATCACCATATTGGACGAGCCTTTGAGGAAGGGCGGGGCAGAGAAACGACCGCGCTCGGAAGCGCGGGGTGTATTCAAAGGCAAAATCCGAATGTCCGACGATTTTGACGCGCCGCTTGACGAAATGAAGGAGTATATGGAATGAGGTATCTGCTCGACACTCATGTTATCATTTGGTATTTCGACGATTCGCCGAAACTGCCGCAAAAAATTGCCGAGATTATCGACAATCCTAAAAATAAAGTCTGTATTTCTTCGGCGTCTCTCTGGGAAATCACCCTGAAAATGAATATAGGCAAGTTAGATATAGATTTTACACTTGATGAATTACTAAATGCAATCAAAGACAACGACTTTGATGTACTTCAAATTGAAGACAGATATTTACAAGGGCTTTCCACCCTGCCTTTCATACACAAAGACCCTTTCGACCGATTGCTAATCGCCACCGCAAAGGCAGAGCGAATGTCCATTTTGACCGCAGATGAGAATATACAAAGATACGATGTGCAATGGATTTGGTAAGACTTCTAAAACGGGAGGTTGTTAAAAATAGTAATAAAATTATTAGCCGTACTACTCCTTGCGGCCTTGTATTTTTACGGTGATTCGCCTGTTTTTTATTTGGTATACATCGTCTTTTTCCTCAGCGCGAGTTTCCGCGCCCTGCAAAGCGCGGCACGCAAACGCACCCGCACATTCCTCATCATAGTCTACGCCATAATTTTAGCACTGCAATTGGTGTTTTACGCCGGTGCGGTCGGCGACCACGAGTCTTGGTTAGAGCTGCCGTTGCGTAAATTTTTCGCCGTATTGTCGCTACTTTTGCCGGTGATTATCAGCAGGTTTGTCACCGTCAGCAAGCACACCGAGTTCTATCTGCCGAGTTTCCACGAGGCAATGACGATAAGTTTCTCGCAAATAAATGAATTCACCGATTCGGTGACACACGCAGTAACCTCGCTCAAGAAAGCCGGCGGGCGGCTCTCCCCCGAAAATTTCAAGTGTATCATAAAAGATTTACCACGCCACGGCCAATTTAATTATGTCACAACCGAAAGTATACCCGACGAATATTTCACAGCCGCCGAGAGTACTCTAAACGACTGCGGAATCTATATAATCCTCTCCAACACAGGCGCACCCGCGAGTGAAATTATATCCGTGTTCACCCAAAAGCAGCTCAATCACGCCTCGATTTCGTTCGACGCCGACCTCAAAACTATCGTAAGCTACAACGGCGGCGAGCGGGCCTATTTGCCGGGGCTGAACTTTGAAATGGTGGATTATTTCAACAAAAAAGCCGACGCCTCGATACTTGTATACCGCCTGCCCGTGACGATTGAACAAAAACGCGCCGCAATCGACAAAGTCGCCCAAATCAACGCAGAGGGCAGTGCGTATAATCTCTTAGGCCTAATCAGCAACCGTTCGCTCAAACCCAATATTATGTACTGCTCCCAATTCATCTACACCCTCCTCGACACAATCGGCGCGTCCTACTTTGAATCAACCGGCGTAATAAAACCCACGGATTTTATCGAGAAGGATTATTATCGGAAGTTGGAGTTTGTAAAGGAACTGAAATTAAATAGTAATTAATAATGAATAAGGAATAATGAATAATTGAGGTGTCGCTCCGCGACGGTTCAAGACTCTAATGACCGTGAAAAAACGGACGGCGGCTTGAAATTTTATCAATTGCGAAAGAAAAGCATCGAGTTATAAATTATTCAATCGGAAAATCGTCGCATCGCGACACCACAATTATTCCTTATTCATTATTCATTATTAATTATACAAAAGAGGAAATTAGCCTATGAGTAAACAAGCAAAAATCGGCGGCCAAGCCCTATTCGAGGGCATAATGATGCGCGGCGAAACCAAGGCCGCAATGGCAGTCCGCAAAAAAGACGGCAGCATCCATGTCGAGGAATGGAACCTGCAAAAGAAACGCTGGTATCAGCGGGCATGGTTCATTCGCGGCGTATTCAATTTCGTACTGCAAATGCGCGACGGCTACAAATACATGATGCAGTCGGCGGAAATTTCCGGTGTATTCGACGAGGAAGAAGAACCCGAGACCCGCTTTGAGAAGTGGCTCACGGAAAAATTCGGCGACAAATTAATGTCGGCTGTAATGGTGATTGGAATGATTCTCGGCGTTGTCTTGGCGTTGTTTTTATTCATGTTTTTGCCCACATGGATTGCCGCGGGAATCGGCAAAATTTTCGACTACACAGCCTCGTGGGAGCCGCTCGTGGCGGGCATTATCAGGATAATTATATTTATCGGATACATGTTCCTAACCTCGTTCATGAAGGATATTCACAGGACCTACGAGTACCACGGCGCAGAACACAAAACCATCGCCGCCAACGAAGCCGACTTGGAACTCACGGTTGAAAACGTGAAAAAGTGCAGCCGTTTTCACCCCCGATGCGGCACAAGTTTCATATTTTTGGTACTCGCAATCAGCATAATTTTCCATACTCTCCTACCAATCGACAGGGAAGTAATCAGCGAGTTTACAGGCGTTGAGAACGCCTTCGCAGTGGCTTCAATGCTGAGTTTTGTGCGGATTTTGTTTTTACCGGTGTTAGTGGGAATTTCCTACGAAATCCTAAAACTCGCGGGTAGGTACGACAAGAATATTATCATGCGAATAATCTCCGCGCCCGGCCTCGGAATCCAACGTCTCACTACAAAAGAACCCGACGACTCGCAAATCGAAATCGCGATTGCGTCATTCATACCCGTGATGCCACCCGCAGAAAAACCCCCGGAAATTCCGGACGGCGAGGAGGTCGGCGAAACATGATACAACAGGAAGAAAAGTGGTTGCGTGAGTATGCAGAGCGGAGCGGTGCGGACCTTGAAAGTCTGCAAAAACGCCGCGAAAGCGGCGAACCGTTGCAGTATATTTTAGGCGAGTGGGAGTTTTACGGCTATCCTTTCAAGGTCGGTAAAGGCGTGCTGATTCCGCGCCCCGAGACCGAGTTGCTCGTTGACTTCGCAAAATGCAGAATGCAGAATGCAGAATGCAGAAATAGTGTAATTTTAGACTTGTGCGCCGGTTCAGGTTGTGTGGGAATTGCACTTGCGAAAGAAATAGGTTGCCGAGTAATCGCAATCGAAAAATCCCCCGAAGCCGTGAAGTATCTCAAAAAAAACGTCGAGCTGAACCAAGTCGGGGAGCAATTCATGGTGCTTCAGAAGGATATTTTCGGCGAAATGCCCGGCTGGACACCGTTCGATTGTGTCCTAATTAACCCGCCGTACTTGAGCAAAACCGACATGGAAAATCTCCAAACAGAAGTAACTCATGAACCCAAAACCGCCCTCTACGGCGGCAAAGACGGCTTGGATTTTTACAGAAAATTTTTCAACAACTGGACACGCGTCCTAAAGCAAGCGACACTTTTCGCCTGCGAAGTCGGCGACGGCCAAGCAAGCGCAGTCTCCGAAATGATGACAGCTATTGGGCTTGCACCGCAAATCCAAAAAGACTACGCAGGAATCGAGCGGGTTGTTTATTCGATTGGCGAGTATTAAATTGCAGGCTCGCGCACGAGCCGGGCGGCGGAGCCGCGCATATGCGGGCGACCGCGCACGGTCGCCCGCAAACAAGGCGTGCGACAACCACGGGCGAACGGAGTTCGCCCCTACACAGATGTCCTCGTAGACGGCAACGTGAACGCGAAGCCCACTCAGAATACCACAACCCCTGCACTCCCACAACCTCATATGCACAGGTAATCCCCACAAACATTTCAACAAGCAATAAACCTCTTAATTAGCACCATTGTGCGCCGGACGGTCTCGACCGGCCAGCGTGCAATGTAGCCCGTCGCGGCGCATGAGCGACTGTGTTTTGGTTACTTTTGCACAAGCAAAAGTGACAACCCCCGTTGCGGAGCGTAGCTCCGCGTAATGTGCGGCGAAGCCGCACCAATGGCGTGGCAACGCCACACCCAAACCCCCAACCACATAAAAAAGGAGAACCACATCATGCCTAAAAAGGAAGTAGCAAAAAAAACCCTCAACACCTCCACCGCAAACGAAGACAAGCAGAAAGCCCTGCAAACCGCGATTGCCAATATTGAGAAACAATTCGGGGCGGGCGCGGTCATGTACATGAGCGGCGAGCATAGCAAGATGAACGTCGAATCCCTGCCGACAGGCTCGCTCACGCTCGATATGGCGCTCGGAATCGGCGGCCTGCCCAAGGGCCGTATCACCGAAATTTACGGGCCCGAAAGCGGCGGCAAAACCACCGTGTCCCTGCACGCCGTTGCAGAAGCGCAAAAAGGCGGCGGAATTGCCGCGTTCATCGACGTTGAACACGCCCTTGACCCCATTTATGCGGCAAAACTCGGGGTTGACATAGATAAATTAATCGTCTCACAGCCCGACACCGGCGAACAGGCGTTGGAAATAATCGAGGCACTGACCCGCTCGGGCGCGGTGGATATAATCGTGCTTGACAGCGTGGCGGCAATGACAACCAAAGCCGAAATCGAGGGCGAAATGGGCTCTGCGATTGTCGGAATGCAGGCGCGGCTGATGTCGTCGTCGCTTAGAAAACTCACGAGCGTAATCTCAAAAACCAACACAGTTGCAATTTTTATCAACCAAATTCGCGAGAAAATCGGCGGCTACGGCAACCCGGAAACAACCCCGGGCGGCAGAGCGTTGAAGTTCTACGCCTCGGTGAGAATCGAAGTCCGCAAGGGCGAGCCGATTAAGGACGGCACGGACATAATCGGCGCGAGAACAAAGTGCAAAGTGCAGAAAAACAAGGTTGCGCCGCCGTTTAAGTCGGCAGAGTTCGACATGATTTTCGGCAAAGGAATTTCAAAAACGGGCGAGTTGCTCGACATAGCCACCGAAGTCGGCGTGACAAGAAAGAGCGGCGCGTGGTTCTACTACGGCGATGAAAGATTAGGCCAAGGCAGAGAAAAAGCCAAGGATTTCTTAGAATACAACGCAGATTTAATGCAAGAAATCGACCAAAAAGTCCGTGAAATTTCCGAAAATTCCGAAAAATCCGACAAACCAAAAACCCCCAAACCCGACAGCGAAAACCTCGATAATTCTGCCGATTCGGACAATTCCGACAATTCAGATACACCCGCAGTCTCCACAAAAACAAAGAAATCCAAGAAGACTGTAATCGTCGAGGCCGATGATAATTTTGAGGAGTTTTCGCCGGATGAATTGTAGGCAATTGACAATGGACAATGGATAATGGACAATTGTGGTGTCCGCGTAGCGGACGGTTTTCCGACTGAATAATTTACAACTCCACAAAATCCCCCGAAACATCAACCGTAGGGACGACCGCCCCGATTATTCGGGGCAACCCTCAGGTCGTCCGTCCGTGAATTTTCAACCGACTAAAAATTATACCGCGATGTAGGGGCGCGCATTGCGCGTCCGTCCGCAAAATCCACCGAAACACAGCGCGGTGTCATGTAGGGAACGGTTCGTAACCGTTCCGCAAAGTCTCTGCAAGTTAATAATTTACAAAGTTTCAGCAACGGAACGGTTAAGAACCGTTCCCTACACCAAAATTTTTTCACAACCTAAAAATTCCGCGATGTAGGGGCGGGTTTCCACGCCCGCCCGCAAAATCCCACCGAAACACAGCGCGGTGTCATGTAGGGAACGGTTCGTAACCGTTCCGCAAATCTGCACGGCATTATAAACGGAACGGTTAAGAACCGTTCCCTACATTAAAATGCCAATAAAATTTTCCACAACAAAAAATAACCACAGGTACAAAAAATGCAACTCTCAACCGACTACGAAAAAGCCAAAAACCACGCCCTGAAAATCCTCGCAATGCGAGACTATTCAAGTGCAGGGCTTTCCGCAAAACTCTGCAAATATTACGACGAAAAAACCGCCCGAAAAGTTATAACTCGTCTTAAAAATATCGGCTGTATCAACGACGAAATCTACAGCGAAAAATTAGCCGCCCACCTGCTTAAAACCAAGCACTACGGCAAGCGCAAGGCGCGGTATGAGATGAAGCTGAAAGGCGTTTCGGACGACTTAATTAACGCCGCAATTGACGCTTTTGACGACGACGAAATTATAGAAATAATTGCGGAATTTGTCGCGAAAAAATACCGCGATTATCTCGCCGATTGGCAGGGCATGAAAAAAACCACCGACGCACTCGCACGCCGCGGTTACGACTACGACGACATAAAAATTGCGATTTCACAAGTGAAAAAGGAAATGGAAAACGATGAGTAAAATTGATACTGCAAAAGTCGGAATGGTGTCTTTGGGGTGCCCGAAAAACCAGTGCGATGCCGAATTAATGCTGCAAAAAATCGCACACGCCGGCTTTGAATTAGTCGGTGAGCCGGGGCTTGCGGACGTAGTCATAATCAACACTTGCGGGTTTATTCAGAGTGCAAAAGAAGAAGCAATCGCGGAAATTCTCGAGGCAGTTTCGCGAAAACAAGACGGCTTCAACAAAAAAATCATCGTCACCGGTTGCCTTGCCGAGCGGTATAAGGAGCAAATCGAGCAGGAATTTCCCGAGGTTGACGGTGTACTCGGAATCGGCAAAAATGATGATATTGTCACTGCGATTAACACGGTTTTGCTCGATAAAAAAATCGCCGCATTTACCGAAGTGGCCGAGCTGAACATGGAAGGCGAGCGGCTTTTGTCAACCCTGCCGCACTATGCTTATTTGCGAATTGCAGACGGTTGCAGTAACAATTGCGCCTACTGTGCAATCCCGCTGATACGCGGGCCTTATCGCTCTCGGCCGCTTGAAAATATTCTCGATGACGCCCGCAATTTGGCGCAAAAAGGCGTGAAAGAAATAATTCTGATTGCACAGGATATTACTAATTACGGGGCTGATTTATACGGTCGATTACGCTTGCCCGAATTGCTTAAAAAACTCTGTGAAATCGACGGCATAAAATGGATTCGTCTGCTCTATTGTTACCCCGACAAAATCACCGACGAGCTAATAAATATTATCAAATCCGAACCGAAAATCTTAAAATATATAGACCTGCCGATTCAGCATTGCAACAGCGAAATTCTGCACAGCATGAACCGTACAGGCGATGAAAAATCTTTGCGCGAATTAATCCAAAAACTGCGAAGTAATATACCCGAAATCGTAATCCGCACGACCGTAATCGCGGGTTTGCCGGGTGAGACTGAGGAGCAATTCACCGAATTAGCCGAGTTCCTGAACGACATGAAATTCGAGCGGTTGGGCTGTTTTGCATACTCCGAGGAGGAGGGCACAGCGGCGGCAGATTTCGACTCGCAAGTAGACTTAAAAGAGCGGTTATACCGCGCCGAAATCCTCACCGAACAGCAGGAAATCCGCGTCGGTGAGCAGTGCAATTTGCTGCTCGGCAAGGTCTTTGAAGTCGTAGTCGAGGGCTATGACCGACTGCTTGAAATGCACTTCGGCCGCAGTTACATGCACGCCCCCGAAATCGACGGCCTTATCTACATATCGGCAAAAAATTTACAACTCGGCGAGTTCATAAAGGTAAAAATTACCGATGCGGTTGATAATAATTTAATCGGGGAGGTTGCTAAACCTTGAAAGTATATCTACAAAATCGGGGAAAACGAAACTTATCATCTCTCGGTTGTGGAGGGAGGACGATGGTGAAATTATGAAGTTAAACTTAGCAAATAAATTTACAATCCTGCGGGTGCTGATGTTGCCTGTGTTTGTGGCGGTATTGCTAATCGGAAAAATCCCGTATAATTACGCAATCGCCTTAATCCTTTTCATCCTCGCAAGCATAACCGACTGGCTTGACGGATATATTGCAAGGAAGTACAACATGGTCACGGATTTGGGCAAGTTTTTAGACCCCCTCGCAGACAAAATGTTAGTAATCAGCGCGCTGATTTGCTTTGTCGAATTGGCGTGGATTCCCTCGTGGGTCGTGGTGATAATCGTCATGCGAGAATTTATGGTGTCGGGCTTTCGCCTGTCGGTCTGTGCAAAGGACAACAAGGCGGTAATCGCCGCGGATATTTGGGGTAAAATCAAGACCGCATTCACCATGAGTGTAATTATTTACATGTTGGCAATCGAGGTAATTTTCGAGCTTTATCACGATTTTATACACCCGAAATTCTCAAGTTTCATGGCACACGCCCTCGGATTCTTCGACATTTTCACGGTGCTTTTGGTCTACATGGTAGTAGCGATAACGGTGTTCAGCGGGTTCACGATTATTTGGAAGAATCGGAGACTTTTCGGGGAATAGGGTTTCATGAGACTTGAGTGGGGGCAGAGGGGGGTAGTAGGGGTCTATGTCTGCGCCGCCGCAAAGTAGCCGCACGCCCGCGTTCTACGCTTGATAAAGTTTAACCTTCTCCCCCTCAAGACTTTTTAAGTAGCACAAACCCATAGGCGAGTGCAGACTTTTCAAGTAGATAAAACCTATTAAGTCGTGAGGAGATAAGTCTCATGTCGAGGAAGTGGAGTCTGAACAGCCTGTGTGGCGGGCTGGCGGCTACTTTGCGGCGGCGCAGACATAGACCCCTACTACCCCCCTCTGCCCCGA
>WRMK01000017.1 GCA_009777155.1 Oscillospiraceae bacterium | reverse complement strand
TCGCACTGCAAAAGTCATCAGCAGAAACACCGCAGTCGTAGTGGCAATCAGGCTTTCAACCCAGTCGCAGATTTCAACGCGGGTGATTTTTGCGGGGGCTTTGGGAATAATTTCGTCGCCTTTGTAATCGTTTTCGTCGTAATGCTCGTCTTGGTCGTGAACAAAACAATCCACAGGGTCGTCGCCTATTGCGGGGTTCTCGTCGAATACGGGGTATTGGTTACTATCAATCATTTTATAGCCCCAAATAACTCAAAAGGTGTAACCCTAAACAGCACCTTACCGATTATATAGTTGTACTCAATCATGCCCACATCGGGGTGGCGGCTGTCCATTGAGAAATGCCGATTGTCGCCGAGTACAAAAATGTGGTTCTCGGGGACGACATAGGTATTGACCTTGAACAAGCCGTCGTCGTTGGTTATATCGTGCAGTACCTCGCCGGTCTCGCGGTCGATGTAAATCATGTCGCCGGGCAGACCGATGACCCGCTTGATGATGGGCTTGCCGTAGCCGCCCGTGCCGTCGTTTGCGGCGAGTTTGTGAGCGTAGACGACGACAATATCGTTATGATTAAGCGGCAAAATCGGCGACAACATCAGAAAATGCCCGTCGTCGAGGGTAGGGTACATCGACTCTCCGTCCACAACAGTACCGCGAATTGCAAACGTCAAGACCAATATCACTGCCACCAACACAAAAAGCATGCTGTCCGCCCAGTCGAAAATCTCGTGGGTGAGCTTTTTGGGTTTACTTGCCGTTGTATTTTCTTGCACAGTTTCTTGCACAGTTTCTTGTACTACTTCTTCCATAAAAAAACCCGCCTATTTGTATTTAGAGCGGGCTGAAACGCCCGCCCTAATAACCAACTGTTTAATTAAACTTAGACTTAACCTTAGCGGCTTTACCCACTTTTCCGCGCAGATAATACAGCTTCGCCCTGCGGATTTTGCCCTCTCTGACAATCTCGACATTGGCGACTGACGGCGAGTGAAGCGGGAAGACCCTCTCAACGCCTACACCGTGTGAGATTCTGCGGACTGTGAAAGTCTCGTTAATCCCGCCGTGCTTTTTGGCGATGACTATGCCTTCATAAAGCTGAATACGGGACTTGTTCCCGTCCTGTATACGGACATGCACCCGCACCGTGTCGCCTATGCTGAACTTCGGCACTTCTTTCTTAATGCTGTCCTGCGCTATTAAACTTAAAGGGTTCATTTTCAGTATCCTTTCCATATTTCACCATCGTCCATCTACACCAAAGAGGAATGAAAAGTTTCGTTTTCCCCGATTTTGTAGGCGGATTCAGGAGTTTTAGACGTTCATGCAATAGCGTGCAGAGGACTGTCTTTTTTACATACCATAATATTTTATCACAACTTTTCTGATAATGCAAGTATTTTTTTGATATTTGTAAAATTTTCTCATTTATTTGGTGTTTTTCAACTGCTTTTGCCTAATTCGTAGGCTCTTTTTGTGCAGGCTTCACAGACTTTCCGTATAATTTCGCGCAACCCGCCCGAAGTCAGCGCGTCTAAGCCCGCTTGTGTAGTCCCGCCTTTCGAGGCGACCTGCTGTATCAATTCATCGGGCGTTGCACCCGACTGCATGAGCATTTTCCCCGCGCCTATCAAGGTTTGGGCGAACAGGTTCAGTGCCGCCTTTTGGTCTATGCCCTGCCCTGCCGCGTATTCGGCGAAGCCCTGCGAAAATAGGTAGATGAATGCGGGCGAGCTTGCGTTAATGCAGATGATTTCGTTCATCTTGTCCACGGGAATGACTTCCGCAATGCCGCAACTCTCTGCAATCCCACGCACGAATGCGAATTCTTCCGCTGTAACTGCGCCGTCACAGGCAAGCGCGGTCGCGCCCGTACCCAAAGTCACGGGCATGTTCGGCATTACAAGCACGACTTTTGAATTACTGCCTGTAACCCCCCGAATATACTCGGCGGAAATCCCCGCACAGAGCGAAATTAACACAGTTTCAGAAGTGACAACCGACTTGATTTTCAAAAGCAACTCGGTAAGCTGTTGCGGCTTGCACGCCAAGACTATATATTTGCAGTTTCGTGCAATTTCAAGCTCGTTTGCGGCGACGTTGAAACCGCCGGTCATGAGACTTTCGCGCTTGTCGGGGTCGGCGTCGTAGACGGAAATTTTTACGTCCTTTTCTGATTTAGGCGACGAAGTCGCTATTGAAAATCCGTTCAGCAGTGCAAAACCCATGTTCCCTGCGCCGATAAAGCCGAGTGTCGTACTTGTAGTACTCATCTTGCCCGCTCCTTCCCGAAAGTCTGTACTGTCTTGCGGTAGGCTAAGTTTACCACGGGCAGAATCAGCATGAGCAGTGCCAAGTCCACCGGGAATTGCACTGCGTTCTTAATCAGTCGGGCGTGAAAATATACCCCGAATGTGTCGCCGCTCAACCCCATGACGTAATACAACACATAGGTGTTATAAACCATGTAACAGAGCGACATTGCCGCCAATCGCGCTGTAATTATACGCACTGACGAATTAATTGCAAGCTTTTTAGTAACTTCAAACCTGATTTTATACAAAAACAAACCGTAAATCATGCCTTCCAACACCCTGCTCGGTATGAGCCAGAAGTTCACCGAAAAACCCCGCGCAATCGTGGACAAAATATCGGCGGGAATCGCCGCCAACATTGCCACAGACGGCCCGAAAAGCATACCTATAATCGCAGAAGTAACATAAGTAAACGAAATTCTAAGGCCCGGGAATATATCCACTTCGCCGACGACTGAAAACGCGATACCAATCGCGATTAACAGGCTCGTAGTCGTCAGACACCGCAGGCTTTTGAGTTCATGGGCTGAGGATTTGAAGATTGATAATATTTTCACATAGGTTCTCTTTTCGTTGGTTTTTATCAGACGTTTTGAATATGCGGGAGCGCCGATTGGAAAATTCGACCCTACAGTTAAAAACTAATCGTCATCGCAATACGGTATAATTCTTCATCAAAGGTCTTCTTCATGGTCAGTGCGGTTTTTATGTTGTAATCCACGAGTTTACCCTTTTGGAAGCCGATGACGCGGTTGGCTTTGCCTTGTTCCAGTAACTCAACGGCGTAATGCCCCATCTGGCTTGCCGCTACCCTGTCGCGAACTGTAGGATAGCCGCCGCGTTGAACATGCCCGAGTACCGTTGCGCGGCTCTCGATGCCTGTTTTGGCCTCAATCTCGTTGGCAATTTCCTTTGCATCGCCGTGCCCCTCCGACACTACCACTATAAAATGGTGCTTGCCGGTCGTGTGAGTATTCTGTATGCGCTCGATTACTTCCTCCAATGGAGTGGGCATTTCTTCTGTTATTATGTGCGTTGCGCCGCAAGCTATACCTGTGTTGACCGCGATATGCCCGGCGTGCCGCCCCATAACTTCCACTACCGAGCAACGGTCGTGGCTTTGTGCAGTGTCACGCAGCTTGTCAATCATCGACATTGCGGTGTTCATGGCGGTGTCGTAGCCTATGGTATACTCGGTCATGGCTATGTCGTTGTCGATTGTTGCGGGGATTCCGACACAGGGGATTCTTTGGGTAATCGACAAATCCGCCGCCCCCCTGAAAGAACCGTCCCCGCCGATTACCACCAGTCCCTCAATGCCCTCTTTCAGACAAGTCTCCTTGCCTTTTTGCAAGCCCTCTTTGAAACGGAACTCGTTGCACCTTGCCGTGTACAGCATTGTCCCGCCTTTTTGAATTATATCCGAAACACTGCGTACATCAAGGTCAATGATGTCGCCGTGAATCAGCCCGTTGAAGCCTTTAAGTACGCCCACGACCGTCATGCCCTTAGCAAGGGCGGTTCTCGTGACGGCTCTGATTGCGGCGTTCATGCCGGGAGCGTCCCCCCCGCTTGTTAAAACCCCTATCTTTCTCATTATATCTACCATGCCTTTCTTGCATAAATGCGCTATTAAGCTTTGGAATTTTTTCCCTACTTTATAAATATACAACTTTTTCCACAAAACGTCAAGCCTTTTTGCCTATTTTAATTTAATATTCGGTTTTCCGCATAATTTTTCCAACCTTTGAAGTAAATCCTTTGTGATATTTACCCCATTTATGCCGAAATTTTCTTTGACCTGCTTGACCTCGCGGGTATCCGCGAAACACAATCGGACCTTCTGCTCACCCTCGAATCCCCTCAAGACTTCGATAATCTGCGCGATTTTGCCTGTTTCGGTCGAGTTTAGGTTGATGAACAGCGTGCTAATGTCTGTAGTTTGCAGGTCTTTGAGCGGTTCGATGCGCCTTGCAAGAATTTTCGCATCTTCTTCTTCCTTTGTGGAAATGCTCCCGTGGACGGCGAAAATTTCACCCACTTCCAACCTTGCGGCCTCCTTTTCGTAGACATCGCTGAAAATTACCACCTCGATTTTGCCCGTCCTGTCCTCGAAATCGGCGAAACACATTGCCTTGCCCGCCTTTGTGACGAACTGCTTCTTTGATAGGAGCAGGGCGATTACGCTGACGTTGTCGCCGTCTTTGAAGCCGTGGAGTTTTGCGGCGGCGTTGGCGACAACTGCGCTGATTTGCAGGAAGCCGTGAATTTTCGCGTGGGAATTATAGCGTTCTGTCGGGTGTCCGCTTATATAAAAGCCCACGCTCTCTTTCTCCATTTGCAGTAACATCATCTGCGGGAATTCGTCTGCTACGGGCATTTCGTAGTTTTCGGAATACTCCGAGTTATCCGAGTTGCCCGAAAAATCCCCGAATAAATCCAACTGCCCGTCGATTAAGTCGCTCCTGCTCTGAATCAGCAAGTCCATAATATCACTGTGCGCCATAATCATAGAACGGCGGTTATGCTTGTACTTTAGATTGTCGAACGCGCCCGACTTAATCAGCGCGTCAACCGCCCGTTTAGTGAGTTTGTACTCGACCATGCGCTTGCAAAAGTCGTACAGTGAGAGGAACTCGCCGTTGCCGCGTTCTCTTATGATTGCGTTGATTACCCCTGCGCCGAGATTCTTTATCGCGAGTAACCCGAATCTGATGCCCTCGTCCTCACAGGAAAATTCGAGCATGCTCTTGTTGACATCGGGCGGTAAAATTTTCACCCCTTGCCGCTCGCACTCGGCGAAGTACTCGACCAACTTCCCCGTGTTGTCCAAGAGGCTTGCCATGTATTCTTTGAAGTGGTAATGCCGCAGATAGGCCGTTTGCTCTGCAAGTGTCGCGTATGCCGCCGCGTGGGACTTGTTGAAGGCGTAAGATGCAAAGCCCGCCAATTCCTCGAAAATGTCCAGCGCGGTTTTCTCGTCAATGCCGTTGGCGACTGCGCCCGCTATAAAATTTTCACGCTCTTTTTGCATTAATTCGGGTACTCTTTTGCTCATTGCCCGCCGTACCATGTCGGCTTTGCCGTAGGAAAAGCCCGCTAACTCCCTGCAAATCTGCATTACCTGCTCTTGATAGACGACACAGCCGTAGGTCACGCTGAGTATGTTTTTAAGGAGCGGGTGCTTGTAACGCACTTTTTGGGGATTATGGCGGCTTTCAATGTACCGCGGGATTGATGCCATCGGGCCGGGGCGGTAGAGTGAGATTGCCGCTGTTAGGTCTTCGAGGCCTTCGGGGCGCAGTCGAATCAGCAGGTTCGTCATGCCCTCGCTCTCGAATTGGAACACCCCGCTCGTCTTGCCGCGTGATAGCATTTGGTAGACTTGCGGGTCGCTTTCCGGGAAATTTTCGGGGTCAATGCCGACTGCTCTTGCAGTTTCATGCACGACGGTCAAGTACCGCAGTCCGAGGAAGTCCATCTTGAGTAGCCCCAACTGTTCTAAATTGCCCATTGCGTATTGTGTGACCACGGATGCCGAGTCGTCGGCCTTTTGCACAGGCACAAAATCTGTCACGGGTTCGCGAGTAATTACCATACCTGCCGCGTGAACCGAGCCGTGCCGCGGCATGCCCTCAATTTTCATGGCGGTATTGAGCAAATCGGCGACGTCCGGGTCCTGTTGCATTAAATTCCGCAGTTCCTTGTCGTTATTGACCGCCGCCAAACTTGCCGCATACGGCACTAACTTTGCAACACTGTCTACCTTTGCATACGGCAAGCCCATTGCCCGCCCTGCATCGCGGATTGCCGCTCGTGCCGCCATTGTCCCGAAAGTGATAATCTGTGCAACATGCTCCTCGCCGTATTTTTGCACGACATAGTCGATTACTTCGCCGCGCCGTTTGTGGCAGAGGTCGATGTCGAAGTCGGGCATGGAAATTCGCTCGGGGTTCAAGAACCGCTCGAACAGCAAGCCAAAGCGAATGGGGTCTACCGCCGTTATCCCCAAGGCATAAGCGCACAAACTCCCCACGCCCGAACCCCGCCCCGGCCCCACCGGAATCTTGTTGCGGCGGGCGTATGCTATAAAATCGGCGACTATCAAATAATAGTCCACAAAGCCCATTTTCTCAATCTGCATCGCCTCATATCGCGCCCGCTCCCTAACTTCCGCCGAGTAATTCTCGCCGTATCTTTTAATCAGCCCTGCCTTGACTTGATTCCTGAAAAATACTATGTTGTCTGTTACGCCCTCTGCCTTGAAGTACGGCAGTTTTGTCACGCCGAATTCAAAGCTGACGTTGCACAACTCTGCAATTTTCATAGTATTGCTAATCGCCTCGGGGTGTGCCTTGAACAGCTCGTGCATTTCGTCGGCGGACTTCAAGTAAAACTCGTCTGTCTCGAAGTCGATTGCCTTTTCATGAATGGTCGTGTTGGTTGCAATCGCCGTTAGAATTCGCTGAACGGGGGCATCGCTTTTTGTCAAATAATGCACGTCGTTGGTGGCACAGAGCGGGATTGCGGTCTCGGCAGAAAGCCGAAACAGCAGTGGGAGGATTTCGATTTGCTCCTTCAACGAATGATTCTGCACTTCTATGAAGAAATTCCCCGCGCCGAATATTTCGTTGTACTCGCGGGCTTTGCGGACGGCCTCGTGGTAATTATCAGTATCATCTGAACTTAAAAGCCGCGGTATCTCCCCCGCCAAGCACCCCGACAAGGCTATCAAGCCGCCCGAATACTCCCGCAAAGTCTCCTTATCACAGCGGGGTTTGTTGTAAAAGCCCTCTGTGAAGGCGTTTGACACTAACTTTACGAGGTTCTTGTAGCCTTGGTTGTCTTTGCAGAGCAGGACTAAATGATAGGGGGACATGTCTTTTTTGGACTTCTTGCTGTGCCTTGAATCGGGCGCGACATAGACTTCGCAGCCGATAATAGGCTTTACGCCTTGTTTGAGGCACTCGGCGTAGAAGTCGATACAGCCGTACATCACGCCGTGGTCGGTGATTGCGAGGGCGGCTTGTCCGAGGCTTTTTGCATGGGAAACAAGCTCCTTAATGCGGCATGCGCCGTCAAGGAGGCTGTATTCGGTGTGGGTGTGGAGGTGGGTGAAATTGTTCATAGTGCTCCTGTGTTTCAGCGGCGGCGGGTAGGCAGTGGGGGGTAGGGGGGCTATGTCTGCGCCACCGCAGAGAATCGCCAGCCCGCCACACAAGCCGTTCAGACTCTACTTTCTCGATTGCGAGTTTACAAGTTCACGACTTAACAGGCTTTATCTATTTGAATAGTCTGCACTCGCTCAAAGGCTCGTGCTACTTACTAACGGTTTGGCTCGAGAAGGTTAAGCTTTATCAAGCGCAGAACGCGGGCCTGCGATTCTCTGCGGTGGCGCAGACATAGCCCCCCTACCCCCCACTGCCTACCCTTGCCGCCCCTTAAAATTTTAATGCGGATTCACATGTACAGTGCAGTGCTTGACTTTAGGGAACTCGGATTCGATTGCATCGTGGGTGCTTTGTGCTATGTCATGGGCTTCGTTGAGGGCTTTTGTGCCGTCTACTCTTATTTCTACGTCTACAAAAATGCGGTTGCCGAAAAGCCGTGTCCGCAGTAGGTCAATCCCCGCGACCGAGTCTTGTGCGAGAATTAATTCTCGCATGGCTTCTTCGGTCTCGTTGTCGGCGGCTTTGTCGGTCATTTTGCTTATGGCGTCCCTGAAAATATCGAGCGATACCTTTATTATAAAGAGACAAATGACGATACTCGCGAGTGAATCCATAATCGGAAAACCCAACCGTGCCCCCAAAATGCCTATGAAACTGCCGATTGAGGACAAGGCGTCGGAGCGGTGATGCCACGCGTCCGCCATTAGCGCGCCGGAGTCGATTTGCTTTGCGGCGGCGCGGGTGTACCAGTACATGGCCTCTTTTGCGGCGAGTGAGACTATTGCCGCGATGAGTGCGATTGTTCCGGGAATTGATAATTCGTTATAATTTCCTTCAATTATGTTGGTTACACCTGCCCAGCCTATGCCTAAACCCGTTGCACACAGCACGACCGCCAGTATCAGAGCCGCCACGCACTCGAACCGCTCGTGTCCGTAGGGGTGGTCTTTGTCGGGCTTTTTGGCGGCAAGTTTCACGCCAACCATGACTATGACTGTGCTGAGAACGTCCGACAACGAGTGGATTGCATCCGAGAGCATGGCGGACGACTTCCCCGCAAGCCCCGCCAAAAGCTTGAACGCGGTGAGTATGGCGTTGCCGATTATGGTGTTGATTGAGACGGTCATTGCGATTTGTTCGTTGGTTTTTGTTGTTTTTTTCATGTGGATTTACCTCACTATATAAAAATACCCTCGCAGGGATAATTCACTAAGCACCTTTTGCATACTCGATAAAACAACCGCGAACCGCTGCTTTTATCACGCCGCAAACGATATTTAGTAACCGTCCCGCAAGGAGTATCCTCGCTGCCGCCGAAGCGGCCCGTCCAATTGAGCGAAAATTAACCCAATCGACTGTTCAGTAATTTAATTATAGTATATGCGTGGGGGTTTGTCAAGAGTTATTTTTTTGGTTGACATTTTTATTTTTTTGTGGTAGAATTAAAGAACTGAAACACAGGGGGTGAAAACTTTGAAAGTAAGTCGCGTAAATGCGGGTATCAGAATTTTAACGGCGCATTTGTGCAGAAAGGGCTTGGTGAAAATATGATGTATCCTTATATAACTCTCGCCGCGGACGAGACGTTTATTACCCACTCTCGTATTAAGGAGGAGGACGGCTTAAAAATAGTTGATGTTCATTTTGAACGCCCCATTAACGGCGGGTTTGACTCGGCGCGGTGCCGTCTGCCCTCGTACAAGTGGATTATGCGGGACGGGTATTCCGATACCGAAATAGCAAAGTTTGAAAGGTTCTTGAAAAGAGCCGCTCACTCGTTCTATGAATACGCTGAAATAGGAGGGCTTGACATTGCCAAAATTGATAGTTGTGGGTGAGTATGTGGTCAAGTAATCTGCGACAACCACGCAAATATATGCGACTTGTGGAGAGAATTTTTTGACACCGATAGTATTAAGTTTTACTGTTGAAAAGGCGGCTATTGCTGCCTTTTCAATTTTATTTCGATTTTATGTTGCTAATCCCCCAAAAAAATAGTATTATTAATGAAAGCTTTCAAAAACGAGGTGTGATAAATGGGGCAAGTGGAATTAGTTAGGCCGACGAAGTCGGCTACGTCGGAGTATTCAGATAAGTCGGAGAGGTCGGAGAAGTCGGCGAGGTCGGAAAAGTCGGAGTATTCGGAAAAGTCGGAGTATTCGGAAAAGTCGGAGTATTCGGAAAATCCGGCAGGGTCGGAAAAATCGCAATACAACTTCTCGTTCTCCGAGACTGCCGAGCGGTACTGGGACACGCTGTTTCGGGTTGCATTGAACTACTACGGTAATTCGAGCGATGCCGAGGACACCGTGCAGGACGTCATGCTGAAACTTTACAGAAGCGACAAGACTTTCGACAGCGACGAGCATGTCCGCAACTGGCTGATTCGGGTTACGATTAATTCCTGCAAAACCGGCTTACGCAGTTTCTGGCGCAAGAACCGTGTAGGGCTTGACGACTTGTCGGAAATTGCGGCTAACACGGCTTGGCAAAACCCCGAGCAGAGCGAAATCTTTATGGCAGTAATGTCTTTACACGAACAACACAGGACGGTTTTGTACCTGTATTATTACGAGGATTTTACCACGAAAGAAATCGCGAAAATGCTCGGCACCACCGAGAACCAAATTCGCACTCGTTTATCCCGCGCACGAAATAAATTGAAAGGAATTTTGGCAGATGGACAAGAAGATTAAAGAGCAGTATAACGCCGCCTTTTCGCAGGTTCGGTCCGCCTGCGAAAATAAGACGGAGGCTATTATGAACTTAAATAATCAAAAACCAACAATAAAATTAAGCAGGCGGCCTGTAATCGCGGTCGCGGCGATTGTGCTGATAATCGCGTTGTCTATGGCGGGGTACGCTATTGTGATGAACCTGCGCGCCCCCGGCGACATTGCGCGTGAAGAAGGCATGGACAAATTAGCCGACGCGTTCGACAATGGAAGCGGCTTGGAGATTCAAGAGTCGATTGTATCAAACGGCTATGTACTGAGCTTGCACGGGCTTGCAATCGGCAGCGAGCTGAACGAATACCGCGATTACACCTCGGTGGACTCCGAGGAAACCTACGCGATTATCTCAATCGCAAAAGAAGACGGCTCACCGATGAATTATTTCGACCCCGAACTTAACACCCCCTTGAGGTTCCACTCGAATATCCTGTTCGAGGGGTACGCGCCTTGGCAGTTGAACTCGATTTTCTTTGGGTTAGGCGGCTCGGCTTTCGAGAAAGACGGCGTGCTGTACATGATTTATTCTGTTGGGGAGAATGTCGAGATTTTTGCAGACAAAGACGTTTACCTCGCAATCTGGGACGGAGACCTCGGATTTGTTCCGCATGCCGGGTTGATGAGCGTTTCCGAGGACGGAAAGCTGAGTTTTGCGGAGGGCTTAGATTCGGCACACGCCCTGTTCACACTCCCGCTTGACCCCGCAAAAGCTGACCCCGCAAAGGTCGAACAGCTTTTAGACGATTTGGGTATATTTGGCGATAACGACAGCTTTGGAGTCTATCACGAAAGAGAAGTCGAGGGTGAATTTGAGCAGGACGTGATTGTGTTTGTAGAAGTGCCGGACGGCGAGACGCACGGTGAATATGTGATTAGCGATGAATTCGGCAGTTATCACGCCGAACCGCGGTCCGACTTTGGCGGCGGCGGCGTGGTTGTTCCCGCAACAGAAAACCGCGCAGGTTCGGTGGTGACTTTTGAGTCGGAAGACGGCGGTTCCGGCATTTGGTTTGAAGAAACGGCAGAGTAACACTAACCAATAATTTACAATTTTAATCAAAACAATTCCGTAAAGCATTACGCTTTACGGAATTGCTGTGTTTTCGGGCAAAGCCCCAGTGTTTATTTATTCAAAGCGGTTCGGGGAATGTTGGTGACGTCCGTCCCTCGATTCGAGGACTTCGTTCCTTCTGAAAAAGAGCGAAATGCACCAAACTGCGCTGAGTGCGACCAGGATATACACCAATCTGCTGATTACCGCCGCACTTCCGCCGAAAGCCCATGCAATCACGTCAAACCTGAAAAGCCCCACAAGTCCCCAGTTCAAACCGCCTATCAATAGAATAAACAACGCTATTCTGTCCATCATAGTCTTATTCTCCTTTGTAAAGAGTCTCTTTTTTATAGAGATAGTTTCCGAATGTCGTCTTTTATACGACACCGCTATTAGTATTCACGGTTTGGCGGGATTTATTCAGTATCGGAAAATCTTTTTTACGTCATGTTTCGACATTATTCGACACGGTTTTTAATTTTTATGGTAATAATATACTACTTTTTACTATGTAATTTGATTGTTTTCACAATAATTCGGTAGCTTTTTCGGGGATAATTAGCAGTTATAAGTGTGTTATCCCTTATTATAAAAGGTTTTACAAGATATTATAGTTTGTGGTAAAAATTTACAAATAAATATTGCAATTCCGAAATTCCTGTGGTAAAATAGAAAAGAAGTACAAAACTTGGAGGTTAAAATGACAAAACAATTCAAAATCTTAATCGGCGACGACAGCATGGAAAACGGCCTCGCTTGGGCGTCTCTCCTCAAGCAAAAAGGCATGTATGCTATCACAAGGCCGCGTAACGGGAGAGTGATTCTCGATAGTCTGAAGTCGGAAATTCCTGATGTTCTGGTGATTGACGCGAAGATGCCGGAGTTCGATGCGGTGTCGCTGCTCGGAAAGATGAAGGAAGAATTAACGAGTGCAAAACTGCCGATTGTGATTGTAGTTTCGGGCTATGACTCGCCGCAGGTCGAGCGGGAAGTCATGGAGGCGGGCGCGAAATATTACATGGTGCGGCCGTTTGAGGCGGCGGCATTGGCACAACGTGTCGAGAATCTTTTGGGGGGCGCGGGCGGCATGAACGTCGAGTATAACGTACACGACACCGTCCCGAACGACATCGAGTACGTAGTCACCGAGATTATCCACCAAATCGGCATACCCGCGCACATCAAAGGCTATCACTACCTCAGAACGGCGATTTTGCTTTCGGTTGACGACAATGAAATGATAAATTGTGTCACAAAATTACTTTACCCGACCGTGGCAAAAAAATACTCCACGACCTCATCGCGGGTTGAGCGGGCGATTCGGCACGCGATTGAAATCGCGTGGGACAGAGGCGATGTTGAAATTCTCAACGGCTTTTTCGGTTACACGATACATACGTCGCGGGGCAAGCCGACAAACTCCGAGTTTATCGCGCTGATTGCGGATAAATTGCGGTTGCAGTTCAAGGGAAGACTGCCGGTTAAGTGAAAAGTTTGAAAGAACCGGTGCAAATCGGGGAAAACGAGACTTTCAAAAATGCTTTTGTGCAAAAAGGACATGGTGAAAATTTTTCCAACAACAAAAAACGGTTCGCAATTTTAGCGAACCGTTGTTGTTTTGTATTAGTTATTATTATTCACCCTCGAGTAGCACAAAGTCGTCGATAAATAAATCTTGGGTGTTGATTTTGCCCTCGGAAGTTTCTATGTAGAGGAAAATTTTGTCGTAGTGGCTTTTTCGGAGTTTCATTTTGCCTCTAAGCAAGACCCAGCCGTCTTCGGTGGAGTAACCGGGCTGGTAATTGACTTTCCACTGCTCATCGGCGGAGGCGGCGGCAGTTGTCGGCAGGCGGTAATTCGCCAAGATAAATGGTGCCGACTTGGTGTAGTCATCCAATCGCCTGTATTCGGGGAAGTCGATATTGGCAATTTTTGACAATGTTTGCAGGGACAGATGAAGCATGCAGGGCTCTGCATCGCTCTCAAGCCTCACCCAGACTAAGACTTCGTAGCTTATGATTTTGTCGTCGGTGTAATCGGTGATGTCGAGAACTGCGCCGTTCCAGTCTTCGTTCCTGCCGAAGACTTTCAGGCAGCGACTGCCGCTGTGCGGGGTGTCCTCGGTCAACTCTACGCCCACCGCATAATTATATTTCTTAAAGTGTTCCTTGACCGGGCCACGAGGCTCCCAGCCTTTCAAGCCGTCTTCAAAGTTGTTCTCGTAAAGCACTCGCGATTGGTCGTAGCTGTAGTCCAAAATGGCCTCGCGCCGCACGGTTTCTAATTCTGCCGCATCCGGTTGCTTTTTCTTGAAAATATTAAACATGGGCTGTGTTACCTTTTTCTATTTATGATAGTCGGTCGGTTTTAGAATAGTCTTGTAAGGTTATTTTAGCATATTTTTTTGGGGGTGTCAAGGGGGTTTGGGGGGATATTTTTTGTGGGGGTATTTCATAAATACAGTTAGTATGAACAACTCTGTAAATACTGATGATTACAGGGTATTAACACAAGCTGGAAACCCGACTTGAACGGGCGACCTGTTGATTACGAATCAACTGCTCTACCGACTGAGCTATTCCAGCGACACACACGGAAATTTTTTGCTTGCAAATACAAAAAAATTGTGATATAATTAATTTTAATACAAAACTCGGCATTTGTCAAGCCATTTTTTGAAGTTGTTCTCAGTTAAATGTAAAGTTAAATATAAAGTTAAAAATAGACCTGTCCGTGAATCCCTGAGCGAACAGATTTTCGAGCGAATTTTTCGTCAAACAAGGCGAATTTTCGCAGTAATGATTTGTTCATTACAAGGAAATTCAACGCAGTTTGGCGGAAAATGCGCCGAAAATATGTCGCGAACGGGGTTCACGAACAGGTCTAATAAGGAGTGTTGAAAATGACAAAAATAGGCAAAGACTTCGCTGTAACCGTGCTTCTCGATGTTTACGGCATGATGTTGACCGACCGTCAGCGCGAGACTATGGAACTCTACTACGAGGAAGACCTATCCTTGGGCGAGATTGCCGAACACTCCGGCATCACCCGGCAAGGTGTGATGAATTGTTTGAAAAAGAGCGAAAATCATTTGAAATCGTTGGAATTGAAACTCGGATTGGTGCGGAAACTGCGGGAATTGGAAGAAGACATCGCCGAGCTCGAAAAACTTTTGCTATCCGCCGAAATGACAAACGAGACGGTCATGGCAGAGATTGATGATTTGTTGGTACTGATAAAGAAAAAACTCTGATACAATGCAGAATGCAGAATGCAGAATGCAGAAACTATTTCTAATGCAGAAATAAGAATGCAGAATGCAGAAATAATTTAATTTATCTGTAGTTATCCGTCGGAAATAAGCGTTGTAATTTGTTTATTTCTGCATTCTGCATTCTGCATTATCATTTATAACGGGGGTATTTATGGCGTTTGAGGGTTTATCCGATAAACTTGGTCGGGTTTTTAAGGGGCTGAAAGGCAAGGGGAAGTTGAGCGAGAAGGACGTTCGCGATGCTATGCGCGAGGTCAAGCTCGCGCTGATTGAGGCCGATGTGAATTTTAAGGTCACGCGGGACTTCGTCGGGAAGATTACCGAGCGTTCAATCGGCTCGGAAGTCATGAACAGCCTTACCCCCGCCCAACAAGTCATTGATATAGTCAATGACGAGATGATAAAATTAATGGGCGGTGCAGATTCAAAAGCCGCACGGATTGACTTCCCGTCAAAACCGCCCTGCATAATTATGCTCTCGGGGCTGCAAGGGGCAGGGAAGACTACCCACGCCGCAAAACTCGCGAAGTACCTCAAAGGCATGAACCGCCGACCTTTATTAGTAGCGTGCGATATTTACCGCCCCGCCGCGATTGAGCAGTTGAAAATAGTCGGCGAGAAGGCGGGCGCGAAAGTATTCGAGATGGGTAAAGAAAACCCCGTGAAAATTGCCACCGAGAGCGTCAAATTCGCAAAAGACAACGGCTTCGACGTCGTAATCTTAGACACGGCAGGGCGGCTCCATATTGACGAAGAATTGATGAACGAGCTGAAAAGTATCAAGGAAAAAGTCGAGCCGAACGAGATTTTATTAACCATAGATTCAATGACGGGGCAAGACGCGGTCAACGTAGCCGCGAGTTTCAACGATGCCCTCGGGATTACAGGCGTGATACTCACAAAGCTTGACGGCGACTCAAGGGGCGGCGCGGCTTTGTCGGTGTTGGCAGTTACGGGTAGACCCGTGAAATTCGCGGGTGTGGGTGAAAAGCTTGACGACTTAGAGCAGTTCCACCCCGACCGTATGGCATCGCGAATTTTAGGCATGGGCGACGTGTTAAGCCTGATTGACAAGGCTAAAACTGCAATTGACGAAAAGGAACAGGAAAAATTAGCCCGCAAATTACAAGAAAACAAGTTCGATTTAGATGATTTATACTCGCAATTTGAGCAGATTGAGAAGATGGGCAGTATCGGCTCGGTGCTGAAAATGTTCCCCGGCATGGGCAACAAAATCAAGGACGAGGACATCGACGAGCGGAAAATGCCGCGTATGAAGGCGATTATTTCGTCCATGACTAAGAAAGAGCGCGCCAAGCCGTCCATAATCGACGCCAAGCGCAAACGCCGTATCGCGGCGGGCAGCGGAACCGGCGTCGAGCAGGTCAACGAGCTGCTGAAACAGTACGAAGTCATGCGAAAAATGATGGGGCAGTTCACAGGCAGGGGCGGGAAGAAAAAGCGTATGCCGAAGTTTCCGGGGATGCCGGGGGGATTCGGCGGAGGTATGGGCGGGTTTCCGCAGTTTTGAGGTAGGGGGAAAAAATGGGAAGATTTACGAGAATCAGCCACAATATTGACATTATGGGCGGAAAAGCCTGCATTAAAGGCACTCGCGTAACCGTGGGCATGATATTAATGCAAATCAGCGAGGGCGTGTCGCAAGAGAAATTACTCGCCGAGTATCCCTATTTGACGGCTGAGGATATAATTCAGGCGTTGAGGTATGCGGCGTGATGTCTAATCGAGGGTGCGGCTTTTGCCGTTATGATACTATAATTCAGACAATTGCAAAACCTACTGTTTTGCGGACGGGCAATGCCCGCCCCTACAATATGTAGATGAAAAATAAAGCCGTGTCGCCGCATGTAGGGGCGCGCATTGCGCGTCCGTGAGTCTCGCAATCGGCTGTACTATAAATAAAAAGGAGCAAATCAATGGCAATCAACGACGAAATACTAAAAATAAAAGACGCCATTGTAGGCTCTGTTCCGATTGAAAAGCTCTACCTATTCGGCTCATACGCCCGCGGAACCCAAAACGACGACAGCGATTATGACTTTTACATGGTAATCTCAAACACCGGCATGAGACCGCTTGAAGCCATGGAGAAAGCCGTTTCGTCGGTGTGCGGGCTAAGGCGAAAACCCATGGACGTATTAGCGGGGACGGTTGAAACTTTCGAGAGGCGTTCAAAAGGTATCTCGACAATTGAGCGCGAAGTAGCTAACGAGGGGGTTCTTTTGTATGAAAAACCTTGAAGCCGCGGAATGGTTCAGATTTGCACAGACGGATTTCCAAGCGGCAATCGTTCTCAGTAAAAACATGCACCCGAAGCCGTTGGAACTTATCTGTTACCATTGCCAGCAAAGCACCGAGAAATTCTTGAAAGGCTTTATAATAGGGAACAGTGTGTCTGCGCCAAACACCCATGATTTGCTGATACTTCATGAAATGTGCGTAAAAATCGACAAACGATTTGAGGACGTAAAAAATTATTGTAAGTTTTTAACTTTATTCGGCGTGCTCCCGCGTTATCCGTATGAAATTGATATTACAGAATCAGACACCGACCGCGCACTCGAGTATTCGCAAAAAGTCATAGACTTTTTTAACAGTTGTAATTTAATCTAACCGATTAAATATAAAAAAATACCAATAGTCGGTCGGTTTAAGAATGGGCGAAGGATTTGCGAGGATTTTTGTCGTCAGACAAGGCAAATTTTTCGCGAATATCCGCGTATATTTAAGAAAAATTTAACGCAGTATGGCGGCAAAAAGACCGCAAAGACAAGCCTATTCTTAAACCGACCCGACTATAACGAAAGGGGTAAAACAATGGCAGTAAAAATCAGGCTGAAACGCATGGGGGCGAAGAAAGCGCCCTTCTACAGAATAGTAGTCGCGGACTCTCGTTCGCCGCGAGACGGGCGTTTCATCGAGGAGCTCGGGTATTACGACCCGACAAAAAATCCGTCGGTAATCAGCGTTGACACCGAAAAGGCCCAAAAGTGGCTCAAAGACGGCGCGCAACCCACCGATACGGTCAGGAAAATCTTGAAAATCAAAGAGGTACTGTAAATGAAAGAGTTACTACACACGATTGTAAGCGAGCTTGTTGAGGACAAGGGCGCGATTGAAATCAAAGAGGACGAGCCCAATGCCGACGGCATAATCGTCTTCCATCTGCACGTCGCACCCGACGATATGGGCAGAGTAATCGGCAAACAAGGCAGAATCGCAAAAGCAATCCGCGCAATTATGCGCGCGGGTGCAATTCGGCATAACCAAAAGGTTATGGTGGAAATCGATTGACAGTGGACAGTGGACAATGAACAATTGACAATTGACAATGGACAATTGACAATGGACAATTAAGGTGTCGCTTCGCGACGATTTTTACCGATTGCAATTCCTGTTGTTGTGCGGGAGATGTATGTAGGGGCGAACTGTGTTCGCCCGTGGCTGAACGAATTTCATGACCGTGAAAAGCATAAGCGGTCGATAAGAAGTGCGGGTTTTGTTGCCCCGCTTCAAAAAACTTATCGCTTTCATGTTGTCATGGGAGCGGGGAGGAGAAAAATTTGAAGAGTGTAAAGAAACCCGTTTTCTTCTTGGTGCTTGCGTTTATACTGGGGCTTACCTATCTGACCTTGTTTGGTGTTTACACCTACTATGGCGATAGGGAAGATGTCTGGGTGCGCGGTGTCAAGGATATACGATGGGGTATAGACATACGCGGCGGGGTGGACGTCATTTTCACCACGCCCGACGACCACGTCTTCGCGAATAACGACGAACGCCGAGCCGGAATGGACGCGGCACGCTCGATTATCGAAGTGCGTATGGTTACGCAAAATATCACCGACTATGAAATCTACGTCGATTACGCAACCGAGCGCATTATAGTGCGGTTCCCATGGAGGGCGGGCGACGTCTCGTTCGACCCCGAACAGGCAGTGCGGGAATTGGGCGAGATGGCGTGGCTGACCTTCCGTGAAGGCTTCCCGTGGGACGCTGAGAGCCACTTAGACCTGCCGCTCGTAATCGAAGGGCGTGACGTAAAACGCGCCGCCCCAAATTACAACCGCGACGACGGCACATACGAAGTCCTTCTCGAGTTGGAACCAAGCGGTACGGAGGCCTTTGCCGAGGCCACGGGTAGACTCGCGGGGACAGGTGTCGCCATTTCAATCTGGATGGACGAAATGCCCATCTCATGGCCGACTGTTTCAAGCCAAATCACAGGCGGTAACGCCGTAATCACAGGCAATGATTTCACGGCAGACGCGGTAATCTCGCTCGCCAACAGGATTAACGGCGGCGCGTTGCCCTTCCAGCTCGAAATCGACAGCTTCAGCAGAATCTCGCCGACCTTGGGCGAAAGTGCAAGAGATGCAATGGTAATCGCGGGGATAGTCGCGTTTGCGGTAATCGCCATTATCATGATTTACTTGTACAGACTTCTCGGCGTGGTTGCGACAATCGGGCTTTTGGGACAAGCTATGGGAGCTTTAGCTGTAATCACCGGCTTCTTCCCCGGCAATGCAAGCTTTACCCTCACGATACCGGGTATCGCGGGTATAATCTTGTCAATCGCAATGGGAGTTGACGCAAACGTAATTACCTCCGAGCGTATCAAAGAAGAATTATACACGGGCAAAACCCTTGACGGCGCATTACAAGCGGGTTACAAGCGGGCATTCGCGGTAATCTTCGACTGTAACATTACCCTCATAATCATCGCGTTTATCCTAATGGGCGCGTTCGGCACGCCCGACAGTTTCGCCGCTGTAGCCCTCAAACCGATATTCTTCCTGTTCGGGCCGAGCGCGGCGGGCGCGATTTACTCTTTCGGATTCACCTTGTTCGTCGGCGCGATTCTGAATTTCATATTCGGCGTAACCGCGTCAAGGCTTATGACCTATTCTATTTCTAAGTTTAAGTCGCTCCGAAACGTAAATTTCTATGCAAAGGGGGTAAAGAACCGTGGCTAATTCAAAAAACAAATTTGACATAGTTGCACACAAAAAGCTTTATCTAATCATACCCGCCGCAATCTTGGCGGCGACGATTTTGGTGATACTGCTTTTCGGTGCGAAGGTCTCGATTGAGTTTACGGGCGGCACGATTTTGCAATACTCGTACACGGGCGAAGAAATTAACGTAAATGAAGTCTCGGCAAGTGTAAGCGACCTCGGGTTCAACTCGGCTGTAATTACCACAGGCTCGGCGTTCGGCTCGGATTTACAGCTGCTGAATTTCTCATTCTCGGCAAGTGACGGCATGGGCAACGACGAGCAAGCGCAAGTGACCGCAATGCTACAGCAAAAATACCCCGACAAAGCCATCACCTTGGAGAATAATCAAAACGTCAGCGCAACCACCGGCATGAGCTTTTTCCTCAAGTGCTTAGTTGCGTTCGTCTTCGCCTTTTTGGTCTTCATAATTTATATCGCCTATCGGTTCAAGAAAATCGGCGGCTGGTCAACCGGGATTTTCGCGTTGATTGCGTTGCTGATTGATATAATCGTGGTGGTTGCAGTGTTCGTATTCTTCAGACTGCCGATTGACTCGATTTTCATGGCGGTAATCCTCACGATTATGGGCTACTCAATCAACAATACGATTATAGTCTTCGACCGTGTTCGCGAAAACAAGTCTCTGCAAAACAGGCAATTGTCGGCGCGGGAGCTTATTAATAAAAGTGTAAGGCAGTCGCTCACCCGCTCGATTAACACCACCGTAACCACAGCGGCGGCATTGCTCGCGCTGAGTATCGTCGCGGTAATCTTCGGGGTCGCAACCATTCTCAACTTCGCATTCCCCCTAACAATAGGCTTAGTCTCCGGCATCTTCACCTCACTATGCGTAAGCGGCACATTCTGGGCGACATGGCAGGAGCGGAAGATTCGCAAGGGTTAAAGGTTTTCGGCGGTGGTAAGGGGGTCTATGTCTGCACCACCGCAAGAACCGCACGCCCGCGTTCTACGCTTGATAAAGCTTAACCTTCTCGAGCCGAACCGTTATCAGTTAGCAGGTACCCATTTGCGAGTACAGACTTTTCAGGTAGATAAAACCTATTAAGTCGTGAACTTGTAAGTTTGCAATCGAGAAAGTGGAGTTTGATGTGTTTGTGTGGCGGGCTGGCGGCTTCTTGCGGTGGTGCAGACATAGACCCCCTTACCACCGCCGAAACCCCCTTACCACCACCAAAAAACCTTATCATTGCAAAACATCAAAAAATATGTTGACATTCGGGAAATCTTGTGGTATCATATCTATATATGGTACTATTATGTACGAAAGGACTGATTAAATGAAATGCCTCGATTGCGGCCATGATGACAGCAGAGTCATCGATTCGCGCCCCACGGATAACAAAATTCGCAGGCGCAGAGAGTGTTTATCCTGCAAAGGCAGATTTACTACTTACGAAATCGTCGAGAACATTCCGCTCATGGTCATAAAAAAGAATGACATGATTGAACCGTTTGACAGGCAGAAACTGCTTGACAGACTGCTCCGCGCCACTATCAAACGCCCTGTGAAATTAGTCGAGCTTGAAAACATGGTGGAGGATATTGTAACAGAGCTGAAAAACAAATTCCAGCGCGAGGTGACAAGCGAGAAAATCGGCGAATTAGTTCTGCGTAAACTTAAAGAAATCGACCACGTCGCCTATATCCGCTTCGCCTCGGTCTACAAAGACTTCGGCAGTGTGGATAGCTTTATCAGCTTCATAGCGGAGTTG
This sequence comes from Oscillospiraceae bacterium, assembly GCA_009777155.1. GTDB lineage: Bacteria > Bacillota > Clostridia > Oscillospirales > Ruminococcaceae > Ruminiclostridium_E. The sequence continues at coordinate 2,047 of WRMK01000017.1, read as the reverse complement.
TCGGACGAGGAGTCTGCCGAGAAAGCGTAAGAAAATCCCCTAAAGCAATTGCTTTAGGGGATTTTTAATTACTATTAATTCTTTTCGAGACTTCTGTTGATTTCGGCGATGTACTTCTTGTAGGTAAGTGCCATGAGTACCATGCCGATTATGCCGAGTACCCCGAGCCACTCAAACGCGCCGAGCCCGACTACTATGATACGCAAGATTTGAACGGCCGCCAAAATGAAGACGAACTTCGGGAGGCTCTCGCCGAATTTGCTTTTGCACCGACCGGTAGTCACGATGTTTTGCAGATTGCCCGCGATTTTGAAGACCTCAAGACTGAGCAGAATCGTGAGCGCGGCGATTGCAACCGCAGTAATCATGCCGATAAAGTGGAACTCGCCATTAATGTCAAATGTGCCTGTGAACTCTGCAAATACGAGCAGTAACCCCGAAACAATCCCCAATCCCGCCGCCGCTTTGATTAGACCAAAGCCGGGCGCGGATTTTTTCGGTTGCTCGAAATTCGCGAACGAACCCGAATTAAGGATAAAGCCCATGAAATACAGGGTCACGGTTGCGAGAGTGGCGATAAAGCTGACGGTTGCGGCGTTAAAGCCGTCGCCCGAAAGGGTCTGGAATGGGTTCGCCAAGCCGCCCGCCAAGCTGTTCACCGACAGCAATACGACGATAATCGCGGCAATCGGGAACAGGAACATGCCCGCCTTGAACATGCCGGACTGGGCGTATTTGCGGGTGGTGAATATAAAAGTATCGTCGAAGTCTTCTTTGGGGTCGGGCGTGAAGGCGTCTGCCGCGGCTTTCTTGCCCGGTTTGTCGGATTTTTTGTCGGCTTTTTCGGATTTCTTGTCGGCTTTGTCGGCTTTTTCGGGTTTACCGGATTTTTTATCGGCTTTGTCGGATTTCTTGTCGGCTTTTTTGCCGATTTTGGTTTCCGCCGCCTTGACTTCCTCTACCTTTGCTTCGGGTTTGGGGGCAATTTTCGGCTCGGATTTCTGTTCGGGAACAGGTTCCGGTTCCGGCTCGGGAACAGGCTCCGGCTCAGGCTCGGGTTCCGGTTCGGGTGCAAGAGCTAATTCCGGTTCCGGTTCGGGAGCGGGTGCAAGTGCAAGGTCGGGTTCTTCTTGCTCCGCAGCAAGCTCCGCCGCGGCAAGCGCGGCCTCCAACTCGGCAGCTGCCGCCACCTCCTCCTCTGCCTCTGTGACCGGCTCGGGTTCGGGGACGGGGTCGGGCTCGGGCGGCAATTCTTCGCCCGATGAGTAGTTTCTGGTGTCAACGATTTCGTCGGAGCCGCAGTTGTAACAAACTGCGCCCGCCTTGAATTGAATACGCCCGCAGGCTTTGCAAATCTTCATACGCTTACCTTTTCCTTATCGTAAATGGATGTAAACTATACCTAATTAACATTCTAACAAAAAAATATCGCTTTGTCAACAACATTTTATTTTTTTAAGGCAAGTTATCCGAAAAATTTATTTTTTTCATAAAAGTACTTGACATGGCGTAGTAATTGTGGTATAGTTGGCTTAGAGATTACTACGTCACGTGAAGAACGTGTGGCGTGGTAGGGCAGGAGGTATCGAAAATATGATAAGTAGCGAGGTTATTCGCGGGTATGTTGACTTGATGATTCTGTGCGTACTGCGTGCGGGTGAGTCTTACGGCTACGAAATCGGCAAGTCAATCCGCGAGATTACCGAGGGCGAGTATATTATAAAGGAGACGACCCTCTACTCGGCGTTCGGCCGCATGGAACGCGGCGGGCTGATTGAGTCCTACCCCGGCATTATCACCCACGGCAAACCCCGCACCTACTACCGCATAACCGAGAAAGGGCGCGGGTTTTTGGAGGAGAAGCGGTTGGAGTGGGTTTTTACGCAGAAGATTATATCGCGATTTATAGACCAATCGTAGGGACGACCGCGGTGGGTCGGCAGGGGGCAGGGGGTCTGTGTCTGCTCTACCGCAAAGAGCCACCAGCCCGCCACACAGGCTGTTCAGACTCCACTTTCTCGATTGCGACCTTACAAGTTCACGACTT